>DATLCV010000014.1:0-49739 GCA_035526225.1 Mycobacteriales bacterium | reverse complement strand
GAGCGGCGACTGGCCCCTGGGCTGCAGGTCGGCACCCTTCATGTCCGAGGGCAGCCGCACGGGCAGCTGGTCGTCGGGCACGGCGACCTCGCCGCAGCCGCCGCAGTGCACGATCGGGATCGGCGCGCCCCAGAAGCGCTGCCGCGACAGCAGCCAGTCGCGCAGCCGGTAGTTGACCGCGGCCGTACCGGTGCCGCGCTCGGCCAGGACCTCGACCGCCTTCGCGATGGCCTCCTGCTTGCGCAGCCCGTCGAGCGGCCCGCTGTTGACGAGCACGCCGTCGCCGACCGTCGCGACCCCGGACCGCACCGGGTCGTCCTCGCCCGTGTCGAGCACGACCCGGACCGGCAGGCCGAAGGCACGGGCGAAGTCGAGGTCACGCTGGTCGTGCGCCGGCACGGCCATGATGGCGCCGGTGCCGTAGTGCGACAGCACGTAGTCGGCGGCGAAGACCGGCAGCTCCTCGCCGTTCAGCGGGTTCACCGCGGTGACGCCGAGCGGCACGCCGGTCTTGGGCCGCTCGGTCGACTGGCGGTCGATGTCGGTGAGCTTGCGGGTCTGCTCCCGGTAGGCCTCGAACGCCTCCCGCTGGGCCGGCGCGCACAGCTCCTCCGCCAGCGGGGCGTCCGCGGCCACGACGAAGAAGGTCGCGCCGTACAGGGTGTCGGGTCGCGTCGTGAAGACGGTCACGGTGCGCTCGCCCACGCGGAAGTCGACGTGCGCGCCGGTGCTGCGGCCGATCCAGTTCTTCTGCATGAGCAGCACCCGGTCGGGCCAGGAGCCCTCCAGCTGCGCCATGTCGTCGAGCAGCCGGTCGGCGTACTCGGTGATCTTGAAGTACCACTGGGTCAGCTCGCGCTTGGTGACCTCGGCGCCGCACCGCTCGCACTTGCCGGCCACGACCTGCTCGTTGGCCAGGACGGTCTGGTCCTGCGGGCACCAGTTGACGGCGGAGTTCTTGCGGTAGGCCAGCCCGCGCTCGCGGAACCGCAGGAACAGCCACTGCGTCCACCGGTAGTACTCGGGGTCCGAGGTGTGCAGCCGGCTCGACCAGTCGAAGCTGACGGCGTACCGGCGGAAGCTCTCCGCCTGCACGTCGATGTTGCCGTAGGTGTAGGTGGCCGGGTGCTCACCGCGCTTGATGGCGGCGTTCTCCGCAGGCAGCCCGAAGGAGTCCCAGCCGACGGGGTGCAGCACGTCGTACCCGCGCCGCATCCAGCTGCGCGCGACGACGTCGGCGATGCCCCAGGCCTCGGCGTGACCCATGTGCAGGTCGCCGCTGGGGTAAGGGAACATGTCCAGCACGTACCGCTTCTCGGCACCCGCCCGGCGCCCCGCGCGGTTGAGGTCGAGCCCGTCCCACACCGGCAGCCAGCGGTCCTGCGCCGCGTGCGGGTCGAACCTCGCCTCAGCGCCCTCGGGCTCCTCGGTCATCTCCCTCGTCCTCTCTCCTGCCGCCTGTGACCTGCCCAACAAAAAAGCCCCCGTGGTCACGAGGGCGCCGCGCTGCTCCGGTGGCTCAGCGCGGCTCGGCAAGAAGCAGGACCTGCATGCGGGCATGGTACGACGGGCGGCCAGTCGTGCGCGCGCCGGTAGCCTTGCCGGGATGACCACGCAGCTCGAGGACGCCCGCGCCACGGGCAGTGACCTCTCACCGTGGCGACTGGCGGACGCGCGCACGCGCCACCGCAGGCGCCGGATGCTGCTGCTCGTCGTCGTCGCCTTCACGCTGTTCGTCGGCTTCGCCGGCGTGCCCACAGGCCGAGAGTGGCTCACGCTCTGGATCCTCGTCACCCTGCTCGCCGCCGTCGGGGGCGACGTCGCGGTCTGGCGCCGGGCTGTGGTCCGCGACTGGCTGCCCCTGCTCGCGGTGCTGTTCGCCTATGACCTGCTCCGCGGCGTCGCCAACGAGGTCGGTGGGGCGCTGTTCGACCTGGACCGCTGGCGCAGCAACCCGAGCAACGTGCTGTCGGTCGCCCGAGCGCACCTGACCGAGCCGCTCGGCGCCGACCGCTGGATGTTCGGCGGCCACGTGCCGACCGTGTGGCTGCAGGAGCACCTCTACGACCCCGGCGTCGCGCACTGGTGGGACAGGATCGCCGTACCGGTCTACCTGTCGCACTTCCTGGTGTCGCTGATCCTCGCCATCTGGCTGTGGTGCGTGAACTACCCGCTGTTCCGCAGGTACCTCGCGACGTTCGTGACGCTCACGATGGTGACCCTGATGACCTACCTCATCTACCCGGCGGCGCCGCCCTGGATGGCTGCGCTCAACGGCCGGATCCCCGAGGTGGACCGCGTCGTGCAGGCCACGCTGTCGGTGCTCGGCGGGGAGACGGTCAACACCGCGGTCGAGAAGGGCGCGGCGTACTCCAACCCGGTGGCGGCGATCCCGTCGCTGCACGCGGCGATCCCGATGATGCTGGCCCTGTTCTTCTGGTCCCGCGCCCGTTGGTGGCTCAAGGGCGTGCTGGCCCTGTACGCCGTCGCGATGGGCCTGACGCTCGTCTACTCCGGCGAGCACTACGTCGTCGACGTGCTCCTGGGCTGGGTCTACGCCGCCGGCGCGGTCATCGCCGTACGAGCGTTCTGGCGGACCAGGACCGCGGTGCCGGCCGCTGCCTCAGAGGACTGAGGCCTCCTCCTGCGGGGAGTGCATCGGGCTGTGCTCGCGCAGCGGCTCCTCCTTGACGAACCAGGTGCCGACGAAGGCGAGCGCCATCGTCACGGCTGTCACGACGAAGACCGTGTGCATGCTGTCGGCGAAGCCCTGCAGCACCATGTGCCGCACCGGCGGTGGCAGCACCTCGAACAGCTTCGTGGTGTTGTCGAGCGCCTTGGCGTCCAGCTGGTCGGTGAAGGCTGAGGACAGCCCCGCGTCCGCCATCCGCTCGCGGATGTTCCCGAGAACGGTGCTGAACAGCAGGGCCAGCGAGACGGCGGCGCCGAAGGTGCCACCCATCGCGCGGAAGAACGTCGTGGTCGCTGTCGAGAGCCCCATGTCGCTCATGGGCAGCGCGTTCTGCGCCGCGATCATGAGCATCTGCATGGACAGCCCAAGACCGACGCCCATGACGAGCATGTAGGACATGACCTGCGGCAGCGGGGTGTCGGCCGTCATCGTCGAGAACAGCAGGCTCCCGACGAGGGCGATCGCCGTCCCGACGATGGGGAAGACGCGGTACTTGCCGGTGCGCCGCATGATCCGGCCCACGGTCAGGGACGAGCCCATCATCCCGACCATGAACGGGATCATCTGCAGGCCGGCCTCGGTGGGTGACGCTCCCTTGACGATCTGCAGGTAGAGCGGCATGAGCACGAGCCCGCCGAACATGCCCGCGCCGAGGAGGAAGGCGACCACCGAGGTCGCGGTGAACACGCTGTTGCTGAAGATCCGCAGCGGGAGGATCGCGTCGTCGCCCAGCCGCCGCTCCCACGGCAGGAACACCGCGAGCGACACCGCGGACAGCGCCAGCAGGCCGAGGGTCGCGCCGGAGCCCCAGCCCCACTCGCGCCCCTTCTCGGCCACGAGCAGCACGGGTACGACGGAGGCCACCAAGGTCGCGGCACCGAGGTAGTCGATGGGGTGGTCGGTGCGCCGGTTGGGCAGGTGCAGGTTGCGCCACACGACGGCGAAGGCCGCAAGGCCCACCGGCACGTTGAGGTAGAAGATCCAGCGCCAGCCGTCGAGCCCGAGCAGGTGCTCGTGGCCGGCGAAGTAGCCCCCGAGCACCGGACCTAGCACGCTGGACGTCGCGAAGACGCTCATGATGTAGGCCTGGTACCGGGCCCGCTCCCGCGGCGCGACGATGTCGCCGATGATGGCGAAGGCCAGCGACATCAGGCCGCCGGCGCCGACGCCCTGCAGGGCGCGGTAGGCGGCGAGCTCGTAGATCGAGTGGGCCTGGCCGCACAGGACCGAGCCGATCACGAAGACGACGATGGCGAACAGGTAGAACGGCTTGCGGCCGTAGATGTCCGAGAGCTTGCCGTAGAGCGGCGTCGTCACGGTGCTCGTCACGAGGTATGCCGTGGTCGCCCACGCCTGGGCCGTCTGCCCGTCGAGGCGGTCAGCGATCGTGCGCATCGCCGTCGACACGATCGTCTGGTCGAGCGAGGCGAGGAACATCCCGAGCATCAGGCCCGAGAGGATCGCGAGGATCTGGCGGTGCTGCGGGCCCTGGGTGAGTGGGGCCGGGCTGGTCATGCGGTCTCCTGACGCGCCACGACCGGGGTGTCGCGATGGGTCGCGATGTCGGTGTTCAGCCGGCCCAGCAGGGCGGTCAGCCCGTCGAGCTCGGCCGGTGCCCAGTCGGGCAGCAGCCGCGCGAGCTCGCGCGCCCGCGCGGCGCGCAGCGCGGCGACGGCGGCCTCCCCTGCCGGAGTGAGGACGAGCTGCTGCGCGCGGAGGTCGCCGGCGTCCTTCTCCTTCGCGACGAGCCCGTGCCGCTCGAGCGAGGACACCTGCCGGCTCACCGACGACGGGTCGAGCCCGAGCTCCTGCGCGAGCTGGGTCAGCCGCACGGGTCCGAGCACCGCGAGGCGCCCCAGCACGAACGTGCCGGCGAGCTCGCAGGGCAGGTCTGAGGCCTCCACGACGCGGGTGTGCAGCTCTTTCATGCCCCGCAGCAGAGTCGTGAGCTCCATCGCCAGCCGTCCGTGCTCGTCCACCCCTCCAGGCAACTAGTTGCTGGCTACAAGCACAAGTCCGTAGCGGGGTGACCTCCGTCTCACCGCGACGGCTCACCCGCCCGTGTGACGCACCGGGGTGCCGTTCGTGTCGAGACACACCGCATGGTCCGGTTTCGCGCGCTCGCCGCCCTCGTGGCTGCGCTGCTCCTCGGGGCCATGCTCCGACCCTCCGCCGCCATGACCCCGCCGGCGGAGGCGTCGGTCCGGTTCGCCCTGTCCGCTGAGGCCGGGACGGCGGCGGCACTGCACCGCTTGGCGCAGACCCCCGTCGCCGGCCACTCCCGGCACGCGGTCACGGCACGGCGCACGGCCCTCGCCGGCCTCGCCCCAGGAGCGGAGCGGCGCAGTGCCGTCGTTGCCTGGGCCCAGGCGCACGACCTGACCGTGCAGCGCGCCGACGACTGGGCGGTCACCGTCTCCGGGCCGGCCCCGGTGCTCGCGGCGCTGCTGGCCACGTCGCTGTCCCACGGCCGGGCCACCTCGGCGCTGTCCGTGCCGTCCGCCCTGCGCGGCCAGGTCGACTCGGTGCACGGCCTCGACGACCGCCCGCTCCTGCGCGCCCACGCCGTGCCGTTCGGGCTGACCGGCCCGAAGCTGCGCACCCAGTACGGCGTGCCGTCGCTCGGGTGGACCGGTGCCGGGGTCACCGTCGGCACTCTCAACCTCACCGGGTGGGACCCGAACGACCTGGCGATGTACGCCGCAGCTGCCGGCACGCCTCTCGCCAGCGGGCAGATCACCACGATCGCCGTCGACAACCCGCCCAACCCGCTCGTCCCCGACGGCAGTGGGAACGACTTCGAGGTCGCGATGGACGCGCAGGCGATCCTCGCTGCGGCGCCGCAGGCCAAGCAGCGGATGTACTTCGCGCCGAACAACGGCGTCGGCACCATCGACGTGTTCGACCAGATGGCCACCGACGGCCAGGCGGGCCTGCTGCACGTCGCCTCCACCAGCTGGGGCCTGTGCGAGCCGAAGCTCCCGGCCTGGTACCGCGACGCGGTCGGCCAGGCCGTCGACCGGATGCTCGCGGCCGGGGTGACGCTCTACGCCGCCGCCGGTGACGCCGGGATGTACGACTGCTCCCGGCCCGAAGCGGTGGACAACACCCCGACCGTCGACTTTCCCGCCAGTCATCCCGGGGTCGTGGCCGTGGGCGGTACCCGCGTGGGGCTGGCCGAGACCGCCTGGGGCGCGATCGCGAGCAGCCCCGGCACGTCGTACGCCGGCAACGGCGGGGGCGGCGGCTCCTCGGCGGTCTACCCGCGCCCGAGCTGGCAGACCGGGCTCGGGCAGAGCGGCACGACCCGGCTGGTGCCCGACGTCGCCTCGGTCGCCGACCCCTCCACCGGTCTCGGCATGGTCAACGGCGGCTCCTGGTGGCTCGGCGGCGGCACCTCGCTGGGGGCACCGACGTGGGCAGGGCTGACGGCATCCGCGCTGTCGGCGGCCGGGCGCACCACCGGTCTGGGCGACGTGCACCCCGTGCTCTACGCCCACCCGGAGGCGTTCCGCGACATCACCGCGGGGAGCAACGGCTACCTGGCCGGCGAGGGGCACGACCTCGCCACGGGTCTGGGCGTCCCGAACTGGACGGTCCTCGGTCCGCTCCTGACCGGCACGCCCATCGTCGACACGGCCGCTCCGACGAGCAGCGCTCGCGCCGCGCTCCTGACCGGCACTGACACCCGCACCCGCTTCTCCTGGACGGCTCGGGACGCCGTCCCGAGCAGCGGCCTCGCGTCCTACGACGTGCGGGTCACCCAGGTCGGGGGCACCACCGTGTGGCAGGCCACCGAGACCAGCGGCCACCGCGACCTGACGCTCACGGCGGGCCGCGCGTACGTCCTCACCGTCCGGGCGCGCGACGCAGCGGGCAACCTGGGTGCGGCTGCGACCGCCAGGGTCGCGATCCCGTACGACGACGCCGCGCTGGCACGCAGCGGCACGTGGTCGCGGCGGGCGCTGAGCGGTGACTACCGGGGCAGCCACCTCACGTCGGCCGTCCGGGGCAGCCGGGTCAGCCTCTCGGCGGCGGCCCGCTCGCTGACCGTCGGTCTCGTGAAGGCCCCGACGGGTGGCTACGTCGACGTCTACGTCGACGGCCGCCGGACGGCGCGGCTGGACACCTGGTCCTCCACCACCCGGGTGCGCCAGCAGGTGCGGCTGGGGACGTGGACGACCACCGGTCGGCACACCGTCGTGCTCATCGTCGTGGGCGGCCACCGCGCGGGCGCCACCGGCAGCTCGGTGCGCGTGGACAGCCTGACCGTCTCCCCCTGGTGAGCCCTAGCGCCGCGCGACCGACAGCTCCATGCCCTGCACGCGCAGGCGGTCCACGAGCGCGTGTCCCATCGCGGTCGCGGGGGTGAGGACTCCGGCTCGCTCGGGCAGGTCGTCGAACGCCAGGGACAGGGCCGACTCGCCCATCATCACCGCGGTCGCGGCGTAGCCGGGGTCGCCCTGGCCGGCGACGACGGCGTGGTACGTAGCGCCGGTCGACGTCGTCGCCTCCACGTCCATGCGGAACCAGCCGGTACGGCGAGCCTGCTCGCTCGGGCCGCTGCCGGGCTTCGGCAGCACCCGGTCGAGCAGGGAACGGGTCGGGCCGAAGGCCATCGCCGGCTCCGCGAGCGGCAGGACCGTCACGGCAGCACCGGCCAGCACGGGCGCCAGCGGCCCACGGCCGAAGCTCATCTGCTCCTGGTAGCGCAGCCCGCGACCGTAGGCGTAGTCCAGCAGCGCGTTGCTCCGCCGTACGACGCGGGTGTTGTACTGCGCCATGACGAACGGACCGGTCCAGCGGCCCTCGGCGTCCTTGCGCACCCTGGCGCGGTCGGGGCGCTCGGCGAGGCGCGGCTCAGCGGCCCGGGCGGGGCTCAGCGCGTAGGGGTCGTCCACGAGGGCGCGCAGCTCAGGACGCGCCTTCACCGTGGCGGCGTGCACGCGGAGCGAGTCGATGGTGCCTCCGCTCACGCCGCCCTTGAGGGAGGCGACGAGGGTCGTCTCCTCGAGGTCCCCGGCGACGTCGGCGTGGACCAGCTCCGACAGCAGGAGCACGGCCAGGTCGGACGGGATCGAGTCGTAGCCGCAGGACGGCACGACCTTGGCGCCGGAGGCGGCCGCCACCTCGTGCAGGTCGTCGATCACCTCGCGCACGAAGACGACCTCGCCGGTGAGGTCGAGGTAGTGGGTGCCGGACCGCGCGCACGCCTCGACCAGCGGGCGGCCGTACCGGGCGTAGGGCCCGACGGTGGTGCAGACCACGCGCGCGCTGTCGACGAGCTCGTCGGGCTCGCGCGCGTCGACGACGAGGAGCGGCCAGTCGCGAGCCAATTCGTCGCGGACCCTCTCGAGCTTCTCCTTCGAGCGGCCGGCCAACCCGATGCGCGCTCCGTCAGGGGCGACCCGGGCCAGGTGCTCGGCCACGAGGGCGCCCACAAAACCGGTGGCGCCGAAGACGACGAGGTCGAGGTCGCTCATCGGGTGATCGTCGCACGCTTGGAGGGCATGAGACGACGAGCGGCCATCACCACCAGTCGCTGGTAGCCCGAACCGGTGAGGCGCTGCAGCAGGTCGAGAGCCTTGGCATCGGCGCCGATGAGCACCCGCGCCCGCCCGCGCCGGGCACCCGCGAGGATCACGCGGGCGGCCCTCTCGGGCGAGATGCGCGCCAGTCGGGCGTCGAACAGCTCTGACAGCGCCTGCGCGTCGTGACCCCCGACGGCCGTCGCGTTGCGGGCGATGCTCGTGCGGATCCCCCCTGGGTGCACGCAGGTCACCGTGACCGGCTCACCACTGAGGAGCACCTCCTGGCGCAGCGCCTCGGTGAATCCGCGCACCGCGAACTTGGCCGCGTTGTAGGCGCTCTGCCCGGGCATGGCGATGAGCCCGAACAGGCTGCTGATGTTCACGAGGGTGCCCTCGCCGCTGTCGACGAGGTGCGGCAGGAAGGCCATCGTGCCGTGCACGACTCCCCAGAAGTCGACGTCGAGGACGCGCTCCACGTCCTTGACGTCCATGTCCCGCACGTCGCCGGTGAGCGCGATGCCGGCGTTGTTGACCACCAGGTGCACCGCGCCGAACCGGACACGCACGTGCTCGGCGTACGCGACGACCTGCTCGCGCTGCGCCACGTCGACCCGCTGCTCGTCCACCTCGGCGCCCAGGGCGCGAGCGAGCGCTGCCGTCTGCGCGAGCCCGGCCGCGTCGATGTCCGACAGCGCGAGGCGTGCGCCCTCGCGCGCCAGCTCGAGCGCGAGCCCACGGCCGATCCCGCTCGCCGCGCCGGTGATCACGGCGACCTGACCCTGGAAGCTCTTCACGGCTGGACCATACCGTGACAACGACCATTGGGACAATGGTCCCTGGCGTCGTTGTCCCGCGCCGTTGCCAGCAGGATTCGCGTTGAGAACCACGAAAGCCTCGAGCAACACCCCCAGCACCGCCCCTGTGCACTCACCGCCGAGCTTGGAGCCCCCGTGTCCCGACGCCTGCTGGCCTGCACCGCCGTCACCGGGCTCCTCGCCGGGACGCTGGCCACGGTCCACGCGCTCTCCCCCGCCGCGGACCAGCGGGCCGCACAGCGGGCGGCCGAGCGCGTGGCGGCCGAGTCCGGTGACGCCGCCCGGTTCCTGCGCATCACCGGTGGGACCTCGAGCGGGCCGACGGCCGTGCGCCAGGAGGTGGAGGCCGCGGCCGGCGCCGCGGCCCCCGCAGACGCTTGTGAGAAGTCCCCGGCCACCGTCGCCACCTTGCCCAACGGCTGGTGCCTGAGCCCGGCGGGCTCGAGCGTCGAGGTGCTCCGGTTCCCGCTCGGCATCACCCCGACGTCCAACGGCAAGGTCGTCGTGACCTCCAACAGCGGCGGCGTGCAAGGGCTCTCCGTCATCGACCAGGCAACGCTGGCCTCGAGCCAGACCACCGGGGCAAACCTGTTCATGGGCCTGGCCGAGACGGCGGACCACCGCGTCTTCGCCGCCGGCGGCAACGCCAACCGCGTCTTCCGGTACCGCTTCGCCGGCGACACGCTGCAGAGCCAGGACCTCACCCAGGACGCGACCTTCCCGCTCCACACCGCGATCGACGGCGTCGCCGGTCGCGTCGGCGCGGGCACCCAGGTCCTCCCAGCGGTCGACGGCATCCGGGTCACGTCGTACCCGGGCACGCTGGCCACGGCCGGCGCTTACGTCATCGCCGCCGGCACCTTGAGCGAGGCGAGCACGGCCTGCTCGGGCAAGCGCCCGGCGTGCGGCTACGTCAGCGTCATCGACAGCACCACCGACACGGTGGTGGGACGCGCGCCGGTGGGCTTGGACCCGATCGGCCTCGCCGTCGACCGCGTCCGAAAGCTGGTCTACGTCACGAACTGGGCCGACGAGGCGGGCCGCGGTGCCGGCGTCGGCACCGTGTCCGTGGTGAGCATCGCCAACCCGGCCAAGCCGGTCGAGCTCATGTGGCTGCGCGTCGGCCACCACCCGTCCGCGATCGTGCTGTCGCCAGACCGCAAGCGGTTGTTCGTGGCCAACACCAACGACGACTCGATCTCGGTGCTCGACGTGAGCAGGCGCCCCCGGGTCGTGGCCACGCAGTCCGTGCGACCGGTTGCCGGTGTCCCCGTGGGCGCGCACCCCGACGCGCTCGCGCTGTCTCCCGACGGCCGCACGCTGTTCGTCGCGCTCGCCGGGATGAACGCCGTCGAGGTCCGAGACGGCCGCACTGCCGCGCGCGTCGCCGGCCACCCCATGTACATCCCGACGGGCTGGTACCCGTCCGCGCTCGCCGTCACCGGTACGGCGGCCAAGTACCGCCTCTGGATCACCAACGCCAAGGGCATCGGCCCGAGCATGGGCTACAACGGCAGCGTCCTTGCCCAAGGCACCACGACCAACGGCACGGTCTCCGTGGTGGACCTCCCGGCACCGGCGCGGGTCGCGAACGCGTGGACCGCCTCCGTGGTGCGCAACGACAGCCTCGACGAGGCAGCTGTCAGCCCCTGCACCCCCGGCCGCGGCGTGCGCATCTCCACGGTGCTCTGCCCGCCGCGCGGCAAGCGCTCCCCGCTCAAGCACATGGTCTTCGTCGTCACCGAGAACAAGACGTTCGACCAGTACTTCGGCGACCTGCCTGCCACGGACGGCGGCTACGACGCCGACCCGAGCTTCACGATCTACGGCGAGCCGGTCACCCCCAACCACCACAAGCTGGCGGGTCCGTACAGCCTCGGCGACAGCTTCTACTCCGACGCCGAGGTCTCGGTGACGGGGCACTCGTGGACCTCAGGCGCCGTGGCGACCGACTACAACGAGCGCACCTGGCCGGCGGACTACGACGAGGGCATCCGCGGCAACCACGGCAACGGCGACCCGCTGAAGGGCTCGCTCGCCGGGCCGCAGGGCGCAGCCATCCAGGCAGGTGAGGACGAGCTCTACGACCCCGAGGGCGGCTTCGTCTTCGAGGCCTTCAAGCGCGCCGGCGCGACGCCCCCGAGCGACCGCCCGGGCCGGCTGTCGATGGCGATCTACGGCGAGAGCACCTCCAAGGCGGCCGGCAAGACCATGGACGCCTTCAAGGCGCCGGGGTGGAAGGACGGCGACATCGCCTACTCCGACACCTGTCGCGTGCTGACGTTCCGCGACGGGCAGGCGCCCGACGGGCCGAGCCCCGCGTTCGCCGTCGGGAGCCCCCCGGCGGGTGTCGCCGCCGGTGACTGCGACGGGCGAAAGCTCGCGCCCGCGTTCACGCTCAAGCACTGGACCGAGGTCTACAAGAAGACCGGCCGCGACATCATGCCGAGCTTCCTGTACATCTCCCTGCCGCAGAACCACACGCTCGGCACCACCGTCGGCGCCCCGACCCCGCAGTCGATGGTGGCCGACAACGACTACGCCGTCGGGCTGCTCGTCGACGCGCTGTCGCACTCGCCCTTCTGGGGCTCGACGGCCGTGCTGCAGACCGAGGACGACACCCAGGTCGCCGGCGACCACGTGTCCGCGCTGCGCGACTACCTGCAGGTCTCCAGCCCCTGGGCGCAGCCGGGCCCGAACCACCAGTACGGCTCGATGCCCTCGGTCCTGCGCACCATCGAGCAGGTGCTGGGCGTCGCACCGATCAGCCTGTTCGACCGGCTCGCGATGCCCATGCACGAGGCCTTCCTGCCGTCACTGTCGAACAAGCCCAACCTCACGCCGTACACCGCGGTGAAGGCGGCTGTCCCGTTCCGCCTGAACGAGCCCGGGGCGCCGGGGGCGAGGGAGTCCTCGTTGATGGACTTCAGCACCTACGACCTGGTGGACGAGCAGCTGCTCAACGCGATCCTGTACGCCGACGCGCGGCGCCTGCCGCTGGTCCTCCCGGACCGCTAGGACGCAGCTAGGAGACCACTGCCCGCTTGGGTGCCTTCTCGGCGCGCGGTGCGGGCACCTCGGGCGCGGGGTTCAGCACGCTGCGCACGGTCTCCACAAAGGCGAGGAAGTCGAACGGCTTGCCGATGACCGCGGCCGCGCGGTGCCTGCCGGCGTCGGTCTCCAGGTCGGACGAGGTCTTGCCGGAGACGATGACGATGGGGATGCCGGAGCCCTCGAGCCGTTCCGCGACCTCCCAGCCGTCCATGCCGGGCATCATCACGTCGAGGGTGATCACGTCGGGGCGCCGCTCTGCCGCCAGGAGCAGTGCGGTCTCGCCGTCACCGGCCCCGATGGTGTCGAAGCCCTCGAGCTGCAGGGTGACCTCGATGAGGGTGCGGATGCTCAGCTCGTCGTCCACGACCAGTGCGAGGGGCATAGGGCGGAGTGTGCGCTCCGCACCAATGGCCCGCATGGCACGAGATGACTATTTCGTGCCCCTACCGGAACGGGACCCGCTCCTCGTGGGCGCGCCTGGGGTCGAGCCGTTCCCGCGGCGTCACTGCCCGGCGTAGCGGGGGGCCACTGCCCTCTGGACGGAGCCGAACCCGGAAGCCACCTGTGAGGGACGTGACCGCGTTGTGCACGAGCACCGCGGCGAACGCCGAGACGAGCCACAGCCCGGACAGCACCACTGAGACGAGCACGACTGCGGGCAGCACACGAGAGGGTCGGAGCATCGGCAGCACCCCGTCACCGCCGACGTCCTCACCCAGCAGCACTGCGAGGGCACGTGACACCGACCCGATGACCCCGAGCAGGGACAGGAGCACATAGCCACCGACGAGCACGAGGAGCATGACGCCGCAGAGCACGAACGCCCAGACCGTGAGGTACCTCGCCGCGGAGCCCACGTTGACAGTGCCCACGCGGACCCACCCGGCAGACGTCGGTCTGAGCCGCAGCGGCAGGCCTGAGGACGCCCGGGTCAGCGACAGCCCAGCCTCCCCGGTCACATCGCGCACACTTCCCTCGTTCCCCCTCCACGGAGCGGTAACACTTGTGTGGCGGGGGTAAGGACCCCACGACATGAGACTGCGCTCCCTGCCACCCGTCGCCCAGCTCGTCATGGGCCTGGGGCTGATCGCCCTGTGCGTCGCTCTCGTCGTGGACACCGCCCTGGTGGGAGTCGGGCTGTGGGCCAAGCACCGCAGTGACGAGTTCGTGGCGCTGCCTGCCGCGCTGGAGGTGACGGGCGTCCCTGAGCGCACGGCGCTCCTGGACAGCAAGGGCCTGCCGTTCGCCTACTTCTGGGCGCAGAACCGCAGCTCCGTCCCGGCCGACCGCATGGCACCGGCGGTGCGGTCGGCAGCGGTGGCCGTGGAGGACGCGCGCTTCTACGAGAACAAGGGCGTGGACCTGCGCGCAACCGTGCGGGCACTCGTGAACAACCTCAGCACCGGGCAGCACGAGGGCGGGAGCACCATCACGCAGCAGTACGTGAAGAACCTGCTCGTGGTCAACGCGCGGAGCAAGGACGGTCAGCAGGCCGCCACCGCCCTGAACGCGCAGCGCAAGCTCGCGGAGGCGCGCTACGCCGTCTCGCTCGCCCAGCGCATGACCAAGGACGAGATCCTCACGGGCTACCTGAACATCGCGTACTTCGGCCGGGACGCGTACGGCGTGCAAGCCGCGGCTGAGACGTTCTTCGCCACTGACGCCGGCGCACTGAGCGTCCCGCAGGCTGCCCTGATCGCCGGTCTCGTGAAGAGCCCGGCTGCCTACGACCCCTTCGCGCACCCGGAGGCGGCCCTGGCTCGGCGCAACCTGGTGCTCGATCGGATGGAGGCCACGGGACGGCTGAACGCGCAGGAGGCGGGTGCCGCGCGGGCCGCACCCCTGGGCGTCCGGGACGGTGCCGTGCACGAGGGCTGCCCCCGCTCGACGGCGGGCTACTTCTGCGACTGGGTGCTGCGCCAGCTGCTGGAGGATCCCGCGCTCGGCACGACGAAGCAGCAGCGCCAGCACCGGGTCGACACCGCTGGGCTGCAGGTGCGCACGACGCTGGGCCCGGGGACCCAAGCGAGCACGCAACGCGCCGTGGATCGCGCCAAGGGGTCACGAGCAGCCGTGGCAGCGGTCGTCCAGCAGCCGGGCACCGGTGCTGTGCTCGCGATGGCCGCTTCGGTGCCCTTCGGCGTCGGGCCCGGGCAGTCGAGCGTCAACCTGCCCCTCGGCGGCACCACCGGCTACCAGGCCGGCTCGACGTTCAAGGTCTTCGTGCTGACCCAAGCCATCAAGGACGGCCTACCGCTCAACCTCAGGATGTACGCACCGCAGACCTACTCCTCGACGAAGTTCGCGCCCTACAACATCGTCGACGGCGCGGCCACGCCGTACAAGGTGGGAAACGCCGCGGACAGCGAGTCAGGGGTGTTCACCCTGGAGCAGGCCACCTGGCACAGCGTGAACACGTACTACATGAAGCTGGAGGAGCGTGTCGGGTTCGACGGGCCCGCGCAGATCGCAGAGAGCATGGGCGTGCGGCGCGCCGACGGCAGTCCGCTGCAGCGCGTGCCGTCGTTCACGCTGGGGACCAACGAGATCACGCCTATGGCGATGGCCGGGGCGATGGCCACCTACGCCGCGCACGGGAAGTACTGCAAGGCCTTCGGCATCAGGGAGATCGGTGGGCTACCACGCGCCGAGACCCGGCCGGACTGCCGTCAGGTGCTCGACCGCCGCATCGCTGACACCGTCACCCGCGTGCTCGCCGGGGTCATCGAGAAGGGCACGGGTGGCAACGCCGCCGTGCCCGGTGGAGCCGCCGGCAAGACCGGGACCGTGCAGGACTTCTCCGCCGCCTGGTTCACCGGGTACACGCCCCGGCACGCGGCCGCCGTCTGGATCGGCGACCCGCGTGGCGGCTATCGCCACCCGCTCGTGAACGTGCGCGTCGGGAACAGGACCTACGAGCACATGTACGGCGGGGACGTGCCGGCCCAGGTGTGGGCGGCCCTGGTCAGCGGCAGTCCAGGGGGGCGTGCGGGCACGGCCTTCGACCTCGTCGCCCCGGCGCCGTCGCGCGCCCAGTCCTCCAGCGGCTCAGGTGCTGGCGGCGGTGGGGTCGTCACCGCGCCGGCGCCGGCGCCGGCCCCGAAACCGACGTGCAAGGGCCACAAGTGCCGCCGGTGACGACCGCTACGCGCTGCTGACCGCGTCCGCTCCGAGCGCCCGCACGGCGGGGGCGAGCCACCGGCCGAGGTAGGCGCGCTGCTCGTCGAGCGTGCGGTCACCCGGGTCGAGGACGAGCGACTGAAGCATGCGCAGCAGGTGCTCGACCAGGTCTGCCCGCTCGGGGACGCCCAGCCCCAGGGCGGCCCAGTCGATCGGCATCTCGTCGAGCAGCGTGCGCCCCAGGGACACCGACGACGCGGCGGTCAGGCCGCGGACCGAGGTGCTGAGCCGCCCCGGGCTGACCAGCCGCACCATGACCAGGTCGTCGTGCAAGTGCACGTAGACCCACAGCACGACCTCCACCATCGCGTCGGCGTGGTCGACGCGGGGGTCGTGCAGGAACTGCTCGACGTGCGCGGAGAGGCGGTCGAGCAGCTCGCCGACAGCGTCGAGGGCGGCCGCGTCCAGCAGCTCCTCGGTCGTGCGGTAGTAGCGGTAGACGGTCTGGCGGGAGACCCCGACGGCGCGTGCGACGTCCGCGATCCCGGGGGCGTCGCCGGACCCCATCAGGCGGCGGGCTGCCGACACGATGCGGTCACGGGCCTGCTGCTCGTCGCGCGGGAGCTCCCCGGCCCAGCCGTGGGTGCGCATGCGACCCCCTGTTGAGGACGACCTGTTGACGACAGGACACATTCGTAGTTGTGTCCACCCATACTTGCACATCCGTCACGCCTGCAGGAGACGCCATGCCGACCGCTCCCACCGATCGTCCGCAGTGCCCGGTAGCCCACCTCGACCTGCTCGACGCGGACACCTTCGCGGACGGCGTCCCGCACGCCGCGTTCCGCGAGGTGCGCGACGCGCAGCCGGTGTTCTGGTTCCCCCAGCCTGGCGCGCACGGCGGCGGGTTCTGGGTCATCACGCGGCTCGCTGACGTCCAGGAGGTGTCGCGGCTCCCTGAGGTGTTCTCCTCCGCGCAGCGCGGGGCCCTGTTCAGCCTGGGCACGTCGGTGGAGGAGGACGCCGGGCTGGAGCTCACCCGCACGCTGATGCTGAACATGGACGCGCCCGAGCACGGGCACCTGCGCAACATCGTGAGCCGCGCCTTCACCCCGCGCGTGATCCGGGGGCTCGAGGCGCGCCTGGCGCAGATCACGAACGAGATCGTCGACCGAGCGCTGGCCCGGGGTGAGGGCGACTTCGTGCGAGACGTCTCGGCCGAGCTGCCGCTCATCGCCATCTGCGAGCTGATGGGCATCCCGGAGCAGGACCGGCAGCTCATCTTCGACTGGACGAACCGGCTGGTCGGGTTCGACGACCCCGAGATGACCTCCTCCCCCGAGGACGGCGAGCTGGCGATGGGCGAGATGTACCTCTACGCCAACGAGCTCGCGGAGAAGCGGCAGGCAGAGCCGCAGAGCGACATCGTCACGACGCTGCTGCAGGCCGACGTCAACGGCGACAAGCTCAGCGTCGAGGAGTTCGACATGTTCTTCCTCATGCTGTGCGTGGCCGGCAACGAGACGACCCGCAACGCGATCTCGCACGGGATGCGGGCGTTCTTCGAGCACCCCGACCAGTGGGAGCTGTTCACGCGCGAGCGGCCGCTGGAGACGGCGGTCGACGAGATATTGCGATGGGCGACGCCGGTCATCGAGTTCCAGCGGACCGCCACCCAGGACCACGTCCTCGGTGGGCAGCAGGTCCGTGCCGGCGAGCGCGTCGTCCTGTACTACCCGTCCGCGAACCGCGACGACAGCGTCATCGAGGACCCGGACCGCTTCGACATCACGCGCACCGACAACGACCACGTGGCCTTCGGCGGCGGCGGGCCGCACTTCTGCCTCGGGGCGCAGCTCGCGCGCGCGGAGATCAGGCTGGTCTTCGACACGCTCGCCGACCGGGTGCCGGGCATCGCACCGACCGCGCCCGCGCGCACGCTGCGGTCGATGTTCCTCGACGGCATCAAGGAGATGCCGGTGCGGTACGCACCGGCCTGAGAGCCCGGCCTAGGGTCGGAGGCGTGGAACGCGGCTTCGGCATCCCGGTCTCCGGCTCCTGGGCGACGCCCGCGATCGTGCGCGAGGTCTGCCGCAAGGCCGAGCAGCTCGGGTACGCCTCCCTGTGGAGCTACCAGCGCACGCTCTACCCGGAAGCGGCAAGCATCCCGGTCGTCTACCGCAGCGTGCACGACCCGCTGGCCATCTCGGCGTACGTCGCCGGTGTGACGGAGCGGGCCCGCATCGGCCTTGCCGTGGTGAACCTGCCCTTCTACTCCCCCTTGGTCCTGGCGAAAGCGCTGACCAGCATCGACGTGCTGTCGGGTGGGCGGCTCGACGCGGGCCTCGGGCTCGGGTGGAGCGCGGACGAGTTCCGCGCCGCGGGCGCCGCCATGGAGGAGCGGGGGGCACGCGCGGAGGAGTTCCTGCAGGTGCTGCAGGCGGTCTGGGGCGAGGACCCGGTGGAGCACACCGGCCGCTTCTACGAGGTGCCCCGCTCGATCGTGCTGCCCAAGCCGGTGCAGAGGCCCGGGCCACCGCTGCTGCTCGGCGGCACCGCCGAGGTCGCGCTGCGACGCGCGGGACGGCTGGCCGAGGGGTGGATCTCCTCCAGCGGCTTCCCGCTGGAGAAGATGCCCTGGGCGGTCGAGACCCTCCGCGCAGCGCGCGAGGAGGCCGGCAAGGGCATGGACGGCTTCCGGGTCGTCGTGCGCGGGGTCGTCCGCGTCCGTGACGAGCCGGGCGAGCGCGCGTTCACCGGGCCGGTGGACAAGGTGCTGCGCGACATGGAGACCTACGCCTCCTACGGCGTCACCGAGCTGTTCGTCGACCTGAACTTCGACGAGGAGATCGGTAGCCCGGACGCGGATCCTGCCGAGAGCCTGCGCCGCGCGCACGCCGCCCTGGAGGCCTTCGCTCCTCCTTCGTGAGCGGCGCCGGCGGGCGGGCGGTCAGCGCCTCCGCGAGCCAACCCACAGCCGCGGGCCAGAGACCTGCATCATCGCGACGCCCTCGCGCGCATCCGAGGCACCGTGCTCGCCGGAGGCGCCCGAGAAGCCCCCGACCCGCTTGGTGCTGCAGGAGTCGAGCGTCGTGCAGGTGTCGGTCGCCGTGGCCCACACCGTGCCACCGGCATCCGGAGCCACCACGACGTCGAGGAAGTCGTACATCCGGCCGCAGCGCCGCTGGCAGTCGCCGCGGTGCACCGGGTCGGCGAGGCCACCCGGGTTGGCCACGACGGACAGGAACGTCGGGTTGGTGCTGAGCGCGTTCGTGGAGACCACGACGTAGCTGTGCCAGGGACGCGTCACGTCGTTGGCGTCGGCCGACCGGGTGCCCGGGAACGTGAGAGCGATCCGACCCGGGGTCCCGGCGTCGATCGTCGGGAAGTTCGTGGCCTTCACACCGGGCGGCGCGATCATGCGCGGCTTGGTCCAGGTCACGCCGTGGTCCTTGGACACCGACAGGTAGGGCAGCTGGTAGGTGTCGTCGTACCAGGTGTAGTAGAGGTTGTCGGCGCTGTCGACGGCCACTGAGCTCTGGATGTGGTCGGCCAGGATGCTGCTGCCCTCGGCCAGCACGCTCGTCTGGCGCCAGGTGAGGCCGCCGTTCTCGGAGATGCTGATCTCCGGGCTGCCGCAGAAGCCGCGTGGCACGAAGAGGCGTCCCGCGCTGTCCGTCACGCCGTGTCCGTGCAGGCCGCCGCAGAACGGGACGCCGTTCGCCGCGTCAGCAGTGCCCGGCGGGTAGACAGGCGCACCGGAGTTCACGAAGCTCTTGCCCCCGTCGAGGCTCCGCGCGCAGAACGAGCCGTCGATCTGGTTGACGCAGTAGTAGACGGCGCGGGGGAACGCGGGGTCCACGCTGACCAGGCCCAGCGGCAGCGGGCCGGCGAACAGCGTCTGGTGGTCGTTGGCGCCGAAGGCGCTGACGGCTGCACCCCGCGTCCAGGTCTTGCCCTGGTCGTCGGAGTAGGAGAGGTAGGAGCCCGCGAGGGTGAGGTCGACGTCGAAGACGCGGCCCGTCACCGGGTCGACGTACACGTAGGGGTCCAGCGTGGCGGGGTGGCCGTCAGTGCCCTCGGCGCCGGGCAGGACCGGCGGCTGCACCGACTGCCACGAGCGGTTGCGGTCGGTGGAGCGCAGCAGGACGGTGCGCGCCTGGTTCTTCGGCGACTGCTTCGGCAACGCGTCGAAGGCGCCGGCCGCGTAGAAGGCCCGGCCCTGCTTGTCGACCCCGAGGGTTGGCTCGGCAGCCCCGCGGCCGATGTACGTGGACCGGAAGGCGAGCGGCGGCGTGCCCTTGGGATAGGCGATGGCTGTGTTCTGCGGCCGGGCCTTGGGCTGCTTGGTGAGGATGGTTCCGTGGTAGGCCGACAGGGCCGTACCGGTCTCCACCCGCGCCGACCCTGGCGTGCTCACGAAGGTGACGCGCACGTCGGAGGGCCCGAAGGCGGCGTACGGCGCGAGCCGGATCTCGTAGCTGCCGGCGGCCTCAGGGATGAGCATGGTGCGCTCGTCGCCGGTCCAGTTCGACGCCGCTGCCAGCTTCCCGGCGGGTGTGTAGGCGTAGCCGTAGAAGGAGGCGGGCACACGGACCTGCACGCCGCCCTTGTGCCGCTTCCAGTGCGATGCGGGCACGTCTACCTTGAGCGCGAAGTGGTCGCAGACCAGGTCGCCCGGGTCCTGGCTTGCAGGTGGGCACGCGACGCCCTCGAGCCCGGCGAGCCCGAAGACGCTGCCGAACTGCATCGCCGTCGCGTACACGAGCGTGCGCTTGGAAGCGCTGACGGTGCCCCCGGAAGGGCTGGCCGCGTCGGCGCTCATCCCCACGGCGGCGGCGGCCGCGGCGGCGGCGGCGAGGACGGCGAGGGCACGACGAGGGATCACAGCAGCAGCTTCCAGCCGGGGAGGGGGTCTCCCTGCTCAGTTCCCCATCGGTCCGCGACTTCCTGCCTCAGACCGGCTGCGAGCCACGACCAGGACTCCGTTGTGCCGGCAGCGAACACTCCCGTATGAGCCGACGGCCCGTGCGCCTTGCCCTCCTCGCGGTGGCGGTCGCGCTGGTGGCCGGCGGCGCACCTGCTGTGGCCGGCGGCCCCAGGACCGCGCCCGCCCCCGACCTCGCGGCGCTGGTCGACCCCATGGTCGGCACCGTCGCGCCGGGCTTCGTCGTACCCGGGGCGGCCACGCCGTTCGGCATGACGCAGGTGTCGCCGGACACGCGGGGTGAGGTTGCCTACAGCGGCTACCTGTGGACCGACCCGCAGGTCCAGGGGTTCAGCCACGTCCACCTCAGTGGCCCTGGGGTCAAGAAGGCTGGGGACATCCCCCTCATGCCGACCGTCGGGCCGGTCCTGAGCAGCGACCCCGTGGCCAACGGCGCGGCGTACGACCACGCGACCGAGACGGCCGAGCCCGGGTACTACAGCGTGCGGCTCGCCTCGGGGACGGCGGTGGAGCTGACGGCGACCACACGCACCGGGATGCAGCGCTACACCTTCCCCCCGGCACCGCAGGCCAACGTGCTGCTCGACGTGAGCCGCAGCATCGAGGGCGTGCATGCCGGCGCGCTGCAGGTCGTCGACGCCGACACGGTGCGCGGCTGGTCCCGCGGCCGGTACCAGGTGTGGTTCGAGGCCGACTTCAGCCGACCGTTCACGTCGTACGGGACGTGGGCCGGCTCGGCGCTCTCCCCCGGCAGCAAGGCCGCCGCCGGCCAGGGCGTGGGCGGTTGGGTCTCCTTCGAGGCCCTCACGCGTCAGGACGTGACGGTCAAGGTCGGCATCTCCTTCGTCGACGCGGCAGGGGCGCGCCGCAACCTCGCCACCGAGAGCCGGGGCTTCGACCTCGACCGCGTGCGCAGCCGAGCCCGGGCCGCCTGGAACGCCGAGCTGGCCAAGGTGCGGGTCGAGGGCGGCACCGAGCCCGACCGGCGGACCTTCACCACCGCGCTCTACCACGCCCTGCTGCACCCCAACGCCTTCAGCGACGTCGACGGGCGCTACCGCGGCTTCGACCACCGGGTGCACCGAGCCACCGGGCGCGTGCAGTACGCGAACTTCTCCTCCTGGGACACCTACAAGGCGCAGAACCAGCTGCTCGCGAGCGTCTGGCCGGGGCGTTACCGCGAGATGCTGCTGTCGCTGCTCGCCGACGCCCGCCAGGGCGGGCGGCTGCCGCGGTGGGGCGAGCAGGACCTGGACGCCTCCCACATGAGCGGCGACCCCGCGATCCCGATGATCGTGGACGGGTACTGCCGCGGTGTCCTCGACGGCGTCGCGCGCACCGACCTGGAGGGCTTGTACGCCGCGATGAAGGACCTCGTCGCCAAGCGCGAGGCGGCGTGGCACAGCCACGGCTACCTGCCGCTCCAGACCAGCTCGCGCGGCGCCGGCACCACGCTGGAGTACGGCGTCGCCGACTTCGCCCTGGCGCTCATGGCGGACGGTCTGGGGCGCGGCGGGGACGCCCGCCGGTTCGCCGGCCTGTCGACCGCGTACCGGCGGCTCCTCGACCCGGAGACCGCGTGGGTCAGGCCCCGCAACGACGACGGCAGCTGGCTGACGCCCTTCGACGCCACTGACGAGACCGGCTTCCAAGAAGGCAACTCCTGGCAGTACTCCTGGCTCGTCCCGCACGACGCCCGCGGGCTGTTCGCGCGCATGGGTGGCGACAGCACGGCGGTCGAGCGCCTCGACACGCACTTCAGCGAGGCGCTGGGCAGCGTCGTACCGGTGGCGGTCGGGGAGGCGCAGAGCCGCGCCACGCTGTTCGGGCTCGCGTACCGCACCAACCAGTACGCGCCGGGCAACGAGCACGACCTGCAGACCCCCTGGATGTACCCGTTCGCGCGGCAGCCCTGGAAGACCCAGTCCGTGCACCGCCAGGTCCAGGGTGTCTTCCGGCCCACCGTCGAGGGGTTGCCGGGGAACGACGACCTCGGCTCGCTCTCCGCCTGGTACGTCTGGAGCGCGCTCGGGCTCGGCCCGGTCACTCCCGGGGCGCCCTTCTACGTCATCGGCAGCCCGCTGTTCCCGAAAGCTGTGCTCGACCTACCGGGGCGCGACCTGGTGGTGCTCGCGCCCGGCACATCGCTGACCGGCAAGTACGTCCAGTCCGCGACGCTTGGAGGACGCCGGCTGGACCGCGCGTGGGTCACGCACCAGCAGCTGCGCACAGGGCGGGTGCTCGCTCTCGAGATGGGCACCCAGCCCAGTACGACGTGGGCAACCGCAGCGTCCGCCGTACCCCCCTCGTTGACCGGCTCGCGGCTGGGGGCGTTCGCGTGCACGCCCCGGTGACGCGCAGCGGTCGTTGCCGGGCGCGCCGGCGGCGGGGTAGAACGTGTTCTCGTCCTGTGAGGGGGAGCCGGTGCGCCGTGCCCTGATGATCGTCGTGAGCGCGGCCCTGTTGCTCGGCGCGCTGCCCAGCGGAGCGGCCGCACCGACCACCGTCGACGGTGTGCCGTGCGCACCGGGCGCCCTGCCTGAGACAGGGCTGCAGGGCGAGGTCCCCCTCGCCGACCAGCTGTCGGGCCGCAGCAAGGACGGCTACAGCTGCAACGTCAGGATCGTCGGCAGCAACGACCTGGCGGGACGCGGCGGCGACACGCAGATGACCTGGTACGGCAGGTGCGCCTACCGCTCCGCGGGAGGTGGCAACAGCGTGGCGGTCCTCGACGTCCGGGACCCCCGCTCACCCAAGGTCGCTCGCTGGCTGCAGGAGCCGGCGTGGGCGGGGAAGGGCGGCACCCTCGGCATCCACGAGGGACTGACCGTCAGCGAGCAGCGCGGGATCCTTGCCGTCCCGCTCGGCACCGCGCTCTGGGTGTACGACGTGCGCCGCTGCCTCACGCCGCGGCTGCTCGGCACGTTCGACTTCGGGTTGCCGCCCGGCGACGTGCTGAAGAACCTGCCGCGCGGCGACGACGGCATCCACTCGGGCAAGCTCTCGCCGGACGGCACCCTCTACTACGCGACGGACCTCGGCTTCGGACCCGGGTCCGCCACCGGGCCGTGCCTGACCGTCGTCGACCTGCGCGACCTCCGGCGCATGCGACTGGTCACGCGCTGGCAGCCTGACACCCCCTGCCACGACCTGTCCCTCAGCCCGGACGGGCGAACGGCCTACGTCGGCTACTACGCCGCCACGTACGGCCACCCGTCGGCGGTCGTGGGCGCCTTCACCCCGACCGCCGCGGCGTCCCCGCACTCCGGGCTGCGCGTCGTGGACGTGTCGCAGGTCCAGGCGCACCGCCCGAGGCCGCAGCTGACCGTGCTGTCCGAGGTCACCGGCGGCCGCCAGCACACCGAGACCGTGACCCGGATCGGGCGGCGCACCTACGTCATCGCCGCCGAGGAGGCCGTCTGCCCCGGTGGGGCCGCCCGGATCGTCGATGTGACGAACCCACGCAAGCCCGTGCAGGTCGCGGAGATGCCGCTGCAGGTCAACGAGCTCGAGAACTGCTGGACGTTCCGCGAGGACACCACGGGCGGGGTCCTGCTCTACACCTCGCACTACGTGTCCGTGGACGATCCCACCAACGCCTCCCTGGCGTTCGTGACCTGGTACTCCTCGGGTCTGCGCGTGTTCGACGTCCGCGACCCCGCGCACCCGAAGGAGGTCGCCTACCTCAACCCGGCCGTGGGGTCGGAGGCGGGCGTCTCCCACGACAGCGCCACGACGTACACGCGGTGGCTGCCTGAGAAGGGACAGATGTGGTTCGGCAGCGGGGTTCGGGGCTTCACCGTGGCCGAGCTCTCCCCCACCGTCCGCCCTCGCCGCGGCGGCCGCTGGTCCGTACCCGCCGGCCACCAGGTTGCCCCACCGCGGGCCCTCGACCTGCAGAGCTACCTGGCGATGAAGGGCATCCGCTGGGCCTGCAGCCTCTGAGGTCGGCCTCGGCGAGCAGCCGCGGTCGGAGCCCGTCAGGGGGCGCCGCTGAGCTCGGCCAGTGCGGCGAGCCCCGAGGGCGTGTGGGCCTGCAGCCGTCCGAGCACCTCGTCCAGCTCGGCAGAGCTGTGCCCGGGCGGAACCCGCGCCGGGTTCAGCGCCACCTCGTTCGCCCACTGCTTGATGTCGGGCTCGGCCCCGAAGGCTGCCGCGGCCCGCGCCCCGAGCAGGTTCATCCGAGCCCAGCCGGCCATCGAGTTGCCGTACGGCGTGGGCGGGCACAACCGGTTCTTCTCCGCGTCGTCGTCACGCGTCGCCTCGACGTAGCCCGCGAGTGCCGCCGCGAAGCACGGGGCACCCGCCCGGATCGCCTGCAGCGTGATGGCCGGGGCGCCCCAGATCGGCACGGGCGTGGGGTACTTCAGCCCCGACGCCGCGCAGTGCACCACGACGGCGTCCCTCCCGACCTCGACCGACCCCTCCTCGAGCGTGAGCCGGCCCGGTTCGACGGCCTTGATGTGGCCGAGCCGGACGACGTCCTCGATCGTGCGCAGCTGCTCGAGCTCCCACGTGGCGAGGGTCGGCGCCTTCGCCATGGTCGGGCTCACCGATCGGTCGACGCGCAGCATGACCCCGGCGTCCTCGAGCCGCAGGAACAGGTCCTCGAGCGACGCCGCGGCTGACGCAGACTCCATCACGGCGGCCACCATGCCGAGGAAGACGGCGGGGTCGGGCTGCACCACCGCGCGGTTGATCATCCAGGGGTCGCGCGGCCGGACCCAGCAGATCGCCCCGGGGTCGACCCCCCGCGCCAGCAGCCACACGACCGAGTCGGTCGCGGTCTTGCCCGAGCCCACCACGACGTACTTGCTCGGCGCCTCAGCCACCCGTACGAGGTCGTTCACGGCGACGACGCGGGCGCCCTCGGCGACGTGGAACGGCGGCGGGGTGACCGCGGGGATGTCGGGAGCGAGGTAGGTGGCGTCGACGACCCGACACCGCTCCGGTACGGCGAACTGCGTGCCCGAGACCCGCGAGACGACGGAGCCGTCCTCCCGGTAGTCGCAGGCGGGGAGCCACTCGACCTGGCCGGACACCAGCATCCGCTCGGCCAGCACCCGGCCGTAGTAGCCGCAGATCTCGGACACGGTGGCCCGCTCCTGCAGGCCGGCCTCCGGTCCGTGCTCCTGCACGCGGCTGCCGCCCAGCACCGTCGAGGCCACGCCGTAGAAGACCGACGCCTGGTGCAGCCGGACGAACGGGTAGGCGTCCAGCCAGTGCCCACCCACGCCGTCGCGCCGGTCGACCAGCGCCACGCGTGCGTCGGAGTGGTCGATCAGGGCGTCGGTGAACGCCATGCCCATCGCGCCCGCGCCGACGACGAGGTAGTCGACGTCCAGGGTCCTCGTCACCAGCCCACCCAACACCTGCGACGACCGGTGGTCCACCCCCGCTTGCGGGACTCGTGCCTCGCACCGCCGCGTGCTGGTCCATCCGGTCGACCCCCGCGGGCAGGGGGTCCCTAGGCTGACGGGATGCGTGCGGCAGCCATGGCGGCCTTCGGTCGGCTCCCGGCCGGGTTGCGGCGCGTGCTCGTCCGGCTCGGCTCCCCGTCGTACACGGTGGGAGCCGTGCTCGTGCTGCGCCTCGCGGACGGCAGGGTGCTGCTGGTGGACCAGCGGCACACCGGTGCGTGGGCACTGCCGGGAGGGCTGCTGCGCCGCGGGGAGGACCCGGTGGCCGGCGTCGTGCGCGAGGTCGCGGAGGAGGTCGACGTCGTGCTCGACCCCGCCGAGCTGGGCGTGCCCCAGGCCCTCGTCGCACCACGCGCCCAGCGCGTCGACCTCGTCTTCGTCCTCGACACAGCGGACGACCGGCACGCCCGGACCGGTGACGCCGCGGAGGTGAAGCGCATCGGGTGGTTCCACCCCACCGGGTGGCCTGAGCTCAGCGAGCCCACCCGCGACATCCTCGACGCGGTCCTGCCGAGGTGAGCGGGCTCGCCGCCCTCGTCCTCGCCGCAGGGCGGGGGAGCCGGCTCCGACCGCTCACCGACACCACGCCGAAGCCGCTGCTGGAGGTCGGTGGGCGCACGCTGCTCGACCTGGCGCTGGATCGCGTGGCGACGGTGCTCCCGGTCGACGCCGCGCACGTGGCCGTCAACGCGCACTGGCTGGCGGACCAGATCCGTGCGCACGTCGGTGACCGCGTGCACCTGTCGGTCGAGGAGCCCGAGGCGCTCGGCACCGCCGGCGCGGTGGGGCAGCTGCAGGACTGGTTGGCCGGGCGCGACCTGCTCATCGCGAACGGGGACGCCTGGTACGACCCCGCTCCTGACCTCGTTGAGCTCGTCCGGTCGTGGGACGGGCGGCGGCCACGGCTGCTGGTGACCGCCGACCAGGAGCGACCGGACTTCGAGGGCCGCTGGCGCTTCGCCGGCACCTCGCTGCTGCCCTCGTCACTCGCCGGAAAGCTTGCTCCGGTGCCGTCGGGCCTCTACGAGCTGGTGTGGTCGAAGGCCCCGGTGGAGCTGGTCCCCACCGACGTGGCCTTCGTGGACTGCGGCACGCCGGAGGACCTCTCGCGCGCACGCGGGCGCGCAGAGGTCATGAGATGGACAGAACCCCGGGAACGTAACCACTTGTAGGTGGCAGCTTGAGGCCGCCATCGAGCACCCGCCGTCAGTCCCGCGACGCTCATCGGTGTGCACGGGTCTCGCGGATGCACGTCGCCGGCCTCCTGGGGGTCGGTGCGCACGCTGGCTCACCGCCCTGCCGCGCGTTTCGGGCGCGCACCGCTGCGCCATCCTGTGACGAGCAGAGCGTGCCTCGGGAGGCGATGTGAAGGTCGTGGTGACGGGTGGGGCGGGCTACATCGGCAGCGTCGTCGCCCGACAGCTGCTCGCCCGTGGTGACGAGGTCCTCGTCGTCGACGACCTCTCCACCGGGCACGCCGACGCCGTTCCCGACGGTGCAGCCCTGTTGCAGACCAACGTACGCGAGCTGCTCGCCGCCGACCTGGCGGGCGCGGACGCCGTGCTGCACTTCGCCGCGCGCTCGCTCGTCGGTGAGTCCGTCGTGGACCCGGGCAAGTACTGGGACGGCAACGTCGGAGCCACCCTCGCGCTGCTCGCCACCATGCGAGCTGCCGGCGTGCCACGGCTCGTGTTCAGCTCGACCGCCGCGACCTACGGCCAACCGGACACGGTGCCGATCCTCGAGAGCGCTCCGGCGCGACCGATCAACCCCTACGGGGCGTCGAAGCTCGCGATCGACCACATGCTGATGGGGTGGTGCTCGGCGCACGGCCTCGGTGCGGCGTCGTTGCGGTACTTCAACGTGGCGGGGGCCTGGGGAGGAGCCGGCGAGCGGCACGACCCCGAGACACACCTGATCCCGAACGCCCTCGCCGTCCCGGCCGGCCGGAGGGATGCGGTCGAGGTCTTCGGCGACGACTACCCGACGCCTGACGGCACGTGCGTCCGGGACTACATCCACGTCGGCGACCTGGGCGAGGCACACCTGCTCGCACTGGAGGCGGTGCGACCCGGGGAGCACGAGGTCTTCAACCTCGGCAGCGGGCGCGGCTACTCGGTGCTCGAGGTCGTGCAGGCGGTGCGCGACGTCACCGGCCATCCCGTCCCGATCCGGTGGGCCCCGCGACGAGCCGGCGACCCGCCTTCGCTCGTCGCTTCGAACGAGCGGATCCACGCAGCGCTGGGGTGGGCGCCCCGTCGCGACCTGACCACCATGGTGCGCGATGCCTGGCAGGCGATCCCGCGCGATCCGGGCTGACCTCAGGCGTTTCTCCCGTGCGGCCGGGGGCAACACGGCGAGGTGCGAAGGAGACTGCCGTGGACCTAGGACTCGACAGCGCGGACCTGGTCGTGGTCGGGTCCGGGTTCTTCGGGCTGACCGTGGCGGAGCGGGCCGCTGCCGAGGGTGCCCGCGTCGCGGTGCTGGAGCGCCGGCCACACCTGGGCGGCAACGCGTGGAGCGAGCGCGAGCCCTCCACGGGCATCGAGGTCCACGCCTACGGCTCGCACATCTTCCACACGTCGAACGCGCGCGTGTGGGACTACGTCAACCGGTTCGCCACGTTCAACGACTACCGCCACCACGTGTGGACCGTGCACCGCGGCCAGGTCTTCCCGATGCCCATCGGGCTGGCGACGATGACGCAGTTCTTCGGCCGTCAGCTGACGCCGGACGAGGCGCGGGCGCTCGTGCAGGAGCAGGCGGCCGAGCTGGCCGGTAGCTCGCCGGGCAACCTGGAGGAGAAGGCGGTCAGCCTGATCGGGCGCCCGCTCTACGAGGCCTTCATCCGGGGCTACACCGCCAAGCAGTGGCAGACGGATCCCCGCGAGCTGCCCGAGCGCATCATCACCCGGCTGCCGGTGCGCTTCACGTACGACACGAGGTACTTCAACGACACGTGGGAGGGCATCCCTGTCGACGGCTATGGCGCGCTGCTCACGGCGATGGCCTCGACCCCCGGGGTCCGGGTGCACACCGGGGTCGACTGGTTCGACCTCCGCGAACGGGTGAGCTGCCCCGTCGTCTACACCGGCCCCCTGGACGAGTGGTTCGGCCACAAGGCGGGACGACTGAGCTGGCGCACCCTCGACCTGGAGACGGAGGTCCTCGAGACCTCAGACTTCCAAGGGACGACGGTCATGAACTACGCCGACGAGGACGTGCCGTGGACCCGCATCCACGAGTTCAAGCACTACCACCCGGAGCGGCCGCCCGTGGAGGGCGCCACGGTCGTGATGCGGGAGGCCTCACGGACGGCCGAGCAGGGCGATGAGCCCTACTACCCGGTCGACACGCCCCGCGATCGCGCGGTCCTCAAGGAGTACCGCGAGCTCGCGAAGGGGGAGGACGACGTGTTCTTCGGCGGGCGGCTGGGCACCTACCAGTACCTCGACATGCACATGGCGATCGCCTCGGCCCTCACGATGTGGGACAACGAGATCTCCCCTTCCCTCGCGAGGAGGCGCGCCTCCTGAGCACCGCCAGCGCCTTCGAGGCGGCGTTCGGCGGAGCGCCGGACGGCGTGTGGTGCGCCCCCGGTCGGGTCAACCTCATCGGCGAGCACACCGACTACAACGAAGGGCTCGTCCTCCCGCTGGCGATCGACCTGGAGTGCCGCGTCGCGGCACGCCCCCGGACAGATGGCGTCCTACGACTGGTGAGCGCGCAGCTCGGCGACGGCGGTGCCGTGCTGCTGGCCGACCGCCGGGCGGACGACCTGATCGGCTGGGCTCGCTACGTGGTGGGCATGGCGTGGGCGCTGCAGGACGCGGGCCTCGCCGTCGGCGGCGCAGACCTGCTGGTCGACTCGGACGTGCCCGCGGGAGCCGGGCTCTCCTCCAGCGCGGCCCTGGAGTGCAGCGCCGGCCTCGCCCTGTGCCACCTGGTGGGGCTCACTCCCGATCCGATGGTGCTGGCGCACGCGGGGCAGGCGGCCGAGACGCGCACCGTCGGCGCCCCGGTCGGGGTGATGGACCAGGTCGCGTCGTCACTCGGCAGCGCCGAGGGGCCGGTGCTGCTCGACTGCCGCTCACTGACGACCAGAAGCGTCCCGCTCCCCCTTGTCGAGAACGGGCTCGCGCTGGTGACGGTCGACACGCGCGTCGAGCACGATCACGCCTCAAGCGGCTACGCAGCCCGTCGTCGCGAGTGCGAGTGGGCGGCCGCAGCACTCGGCGTTGCCTCCCTG
The DNA here is from genome assembly GCA_035526225.1 of Mycobacteriales bacterium. GTDB lineage: Bacteria > Actinomycetota > Actinomycetes > Mycobacteriales > SCTD01 > RYN-111. The sequence continues at coordinate 19,910 of DATLCV010000014.1, read as the reverse complement.
CGCGACGCCACGGTTGACGACCTGCACCGGCTGGACGGGGTGCTGCTGCGCCGCGCGCGGCACGTGGTCACCGAGATCGCGCGCGTGGTCGACGCAGTCGAGGTGCTGGACGAGGGACGGGTTGACGCCCTCGGACCGCTGTTCGCCGCGAGCCACGCGAGCCTGCGCGACGACTTCGAGGTGTCCTGCCCCGAGCTCGACCTCGCTGTCGCCGCCGCGCTCGCAGCCGGCGCACTGGTCGCGCGCATGACGGGCGGTGGCTTCGGGGGCTCGGTCGTCGCGCTTGTGCCACACGCGGCCGTGCAGGACGTCGAGCGCTCCTGCCGCATAGCGGCCCATGACGCGGGAGCGCCGGAACCCGACATCCGCGTCGTCGGGACCGCAACCGGGGCACGGCGGTGCGGTTGATCCACTGGGAACTGGTGAAGAAGGGGGTGCCGTCTTCCTGACGGCACGGAGCCGAGGAGGCAGCACGGTGTCGAGCGAGGTGGAGAGCGCAGACCTGATCGTGCTGTCACACCTGCGGTGGGACTGGGTCTGGCAGCGGCCTCAGCACCTGATCAGCAGGTTGTCGCGCGACAGGCACACGTGGTTCGTGGAGGAGCCGCGGCACGGGGACGTCACCTCGCCGCAGCTCGTCACTCAGGACGCGGGGTGCGTGACCCGGGTGTGGCTCGAGCTCCCTCCCGAGGAGGCAGTCAACGCCTGGAGCACGCCGCAAACCGCCTGGGTGGCTCCCCTCATGGACGAGCTGCTGGGCCCCGCGACACCGCGTGACGTCTGGCTCTATGCACCTACCGCGGTCCAGGTCGCGCGCGCGCTGCACCCCAGAGTCCTCGTGTACGACGTGATGGACGATCTCGCCAGCTTCGCGGACGCACCTCCGGAGATGGAGCTGCGGATGCGGCTCGCGCTCGACATCGCGGACATCGCTTTCGCGGGCGGGCCCTCCCTCTACCGCTCCGCAGCCTCCGTGCGCGGAGAGTCCCGCACACGCCTCTACCCCAGCGGTGTCGAGTGCGAGCACTACGAGCGCTCGCGCGACCTGCGCACCTCGCACCCGCGCCCGGTCGTCGGCTACGTCGGGGTCATCGACGAGCGGCTCGACCTGGACCTGCTGGCGGGACTCGCCACAGCGCTCCCCGAGTGGGACGTCCAGATGGTGGGGCCGGTGACGAAGATCGACCCAGCGACTCTCCCGCAGGCGCCGAACCTGCACTACCTCGGGATGAAGGCGTACGACGAGCTGCCGGCCGTGATGGCCGGGTTCGACGTGGCGATGATGCCGTTCGCCCTCAACGAGGCGACGCGGTCCATCAGCCCGACCAAGACGTTGGAGTACCTCGCCGCTGGGCTCCCGGTCGTCTCGACGAGGGTCCCCGACGTCGTGAGCGAGTGGGGATCGGTCGTGCACCTCGTGGACGACGCACAGGAGACGGCCACGGCCTGCGCGCATGTGCTCACCCACGACGCTGCCGCGCGCGACGCGCGCCTCGCCCCTCTGCGCCGGCGGCACGAGTGGGATGCGATTGCCGCCGCCATGCGCGGTGACCTGGAAGACCTGCTGGCGGCGCGTGCGGCCCGGGCCGAGACCACGACGCTTTCGGGCATCGCGTGATCGGAGCCGGTAGCTCCCTGATGCTGCCCCCTTCGCACTACCTGGAGCTGAAGGACCCCTGTGTCGCCCACGACGGGGAGCGCTGGCACCTGTTCGGCACCGGTGTTGCACGCAGGCGCTTCGAGGTCTTCCACGCGACATCGCTGAGACTCGCAGGACCCTGGTCGTGGGAGCTGCCAGTCGATGTGTCTGCCCTGCGGGGCAGCTGCGTCGCCGCGCCCGGCGTCGTGCACGACGAGGGGCGCTGGCACCTGTTCCTGCAGACCACCTTCAACGAGCTGGGCGGCGTGCTGGAGCACCTGGTCAGCGACGACGGCGCAGTGACCTTCGCGCACGCGCGCACGGCCCTCACGTCCTTGCCGGGCACGGACGAGGCAGGCCTCTACGACCCCCACCCCTGCGTGATCGACGGCGAGAAGCTCCTGGTGTACAGCGCCTTCTCGATCATCGGTCAACCGGACGTGCACGCAGTCCGCAGCCTCTCGGGGAGCTGGGACGGTCCCTGGGAGCGGCTCGGGGCCGTGCTGCGGCACGAGGACGTGCACTGCCACAACCAGCGCGGGGCCCCGGGTTACGAGTGGGGGCTGGAGGCCGCGCAGGTCCTGGAGCTGGAGGACGGGCGGTGCGTGATGAACGCGGTCTGCTTCCTCCCCGGCCAGGCACAGGGTGCGCGGCAGCGGGTGTTCCTCGCAGCCGCCGACAGCGTCGAAGGGCCGTGGGAGGTGATCGGGCCGGTGGTGACACCAGCCCCCGGTGGTGGCGAGAACGGGCACGGCTGCCTGGTCGAGGAGGACGGCTCGCTCTTCCTGCTGCACCAGGAGCGCAGCCTGCAGGAGCCGCGGTGGGGCCTGTCCCTGACGGAGCTCGACCTCTGCGTGCTCACCCACGCCGTCGACGAGGAGGACGTCGCGTGACGCTGCAGACGGCGGCGCTGGGCTCGACGGGGATGGAGATCACGCGGGTCGGCTTCGGTGCGTGGGCCGTGGGCGGCGGCGGATGGCGCTTCGGCTGGGGTGCGGGCGATGACGACAGCGCCGTGCGAGCCATCACCCACGCCGTCGAGTGCGGCGTCAACTGGATCGACACAGCACCCGTCTACGGGATGGGGCACTCGGAGGAGGTCGTGGGGCAGGCGCTGCGCGCGCTCCCCGACGCCGACAGGCCCCTGGTCTTCACCAAGTGCGGCTTGGTCTTCGACCGCTCCGAGGCGGACCCGGCCCCGCGGAACGTGCTCGCGCCCCACAGCGTGCGGCGTGAGCTCGAGGACACGCTGCGACGCCTGGGCGTCGAGCGCGTGGACCTCTACCAGGTGCACTGGCCGCCGGAGGACGGGACGCCCCTCGAGGTGTACTGGGGGGAGATGGTCGCCCTGCGCGAGGAGGGCAAGGTGCGCGCGATCGGCCTGTCGAACCACGACGTCAAGCACCTCGAGGCGTGCGAGAGCCTCGGCCACGTGGACTCGTTGCAGCCCCCCTTCAGCCTCGTGCACCGAGACTCCGCCGCGGATCTCCTGCCCTGGTGCTCCGAGCACGGCACCGGAGCCATCGTCTACAGCCCGATGCAGTCGGGGCTCCTGAGCGGTGCCATGACGTCGGAGCGCGTAGCCGCGTTGCCCGAGGACGACTGGCGCCGCACTCACGCGGACTTCACCGACGACCTCGATCGCAACCTCGCACTCGCCGCGGCGCTGGAACCGGTAGCAACACGGCACGGCGTCGCCGTCGCGGCGGTCGCCGTCGCCTGGACGCTCGCCTGGACGGGTGTGACGGGGGCGATCGTCGGTGCGCGCACCCCCGAGCAGGTCGACGACTGGCTGCCGGCGGCAGGCCTCGTGCTCACCGACGAGGACCTGGAAGAGCTGGCTGCTGCGGTCCTTCGCACGGGGGCCGGGGAGGGCCCGACGGACCCGCGCATGGCATGAGCGACACCCGTCCCACCCGGCTCACCGCACTCCCCCTCGACGAGCACGGCCGGGCATCTCTCGACGGCACGTGGGAGTTCTTCCCCGGGGACCACGTCCGGGAGGAGCTGGACGCGCTGGTGCCCGAGTCCATCGCCGTGCCCGGGCTGTGGGAGGCCCAGGGGCACCTGGAGCTGGACGGCTACGCGTGGTACCGGCGGCGCTTCGTGCTCGAGGCCGTCGAGGGTGCCTGCTGGACGCTGCGGTTCGGTGCCGTCATGGACGTGGCCGAGGTGTGGCTGAACGGCGACCGGCTCGGGAGTCACGAGCACCCGTTCACCCCGTTCGAGCTGCGCGCCACCCCCAGCCTGCGCGCAGGGGTGAACACCCTCGAGGTCCGGGTCTTCGACCCCCCGCTGGACGACCCGCTGCACATCCGGTCGGCGCACGGGAAGCAGGGTTGGGCAAACCACGTCTTCCCGAGCCGCCCCAGCCTGTACATGACCTACGGCGGCATCTGGCAGAGCGTCACTCTGCGCAGGCACGGCGCGGTTCTGGCTCAGGACGTCTTCATCAGCAGCGACCCCGACGACCTGTGGGTCCAGCTGGACCTGCACAACGTGACGCAGCAGGACGTCCGGGTGCACCTCGGCCTGCGCGCTGTGGGACAGGTGCACGAGCGCGACGTGCAGGTTCCAGCCGATGCGCAGGTGCGGGTCGTGGTGCAGCTGGACCCCACGGTGGCCGGGCGCTGGTCCCCGGAGAGCCCCGCGCTCCACGAGCTGCTCGTGGACGTGCAGCTGGGTGCCACCTTGTCGGACCGCCGACGACTCGGGTTCGGGTTGCGGACGGTGCGCGTCGCGGGCGACCAGATCCTCATCAACGACGTCCCCTACCGCATGAAGAGCGTGCTGGTGCAGGGCTTCCGCGCCGACGCTCTCTACGCGGAGGGTGACCGTGATGAGGTGCGCAAGGAGGTCCTCGCGGCCAAGAGCATGGGCTTCAACACGGTCCGGCTGCACATCAAGGCGTTCGACCCGACGTACCTCGAGGTGTGCGACGAGGTCGGCATGCTGGTGGAGGCGGACCTCCCGGTCGCCGAGCCCATCGCCCACGAGGAGCTCGGCGACGGCACCGAGCTGAGCCGGCGTTGTGTGGAGGCGATCACCGAGCAGGTCCGCCGGGATCGCAACCACCCGAGCATCGTGCTCTGGTCGTGCATGAACGAGCTCGGCCTGGACCGTGAGGGCGTCCGGTCCTGGGACGTCTACGAGCAGTTCGCGCGCACCCTGTACGCCGCGACGGTCGCCGAGGACCCGACCAGACCCGCTTTCGAGAACGAGTGGGTCGAGCCGGACCCTGACCGCGTGTTCTGCTCACCGCTGCTGTGCGCGCACTGGTACGGCCGGCTGCACAAGGACTACCTGGACAAGATCGACCGCGCCTGTGACGAGTGGTCCGGCACCGGGCGTCCCCTGTACGTCACGGAGTTCGGCGACTGGGGGCTGCCCGACATGCCGCTCCTGCCGGACGCGCCCTTCTGGGACCCCTACGACGTCTACGCCGCCGGCCTAGCCGGGACGCTCTGGTCAGGGTCAGTGGCGCGCTTCACCCAGGAGACGCAGCGCTACCAGGGCCTGTCGGACCGGCTGCAGATCGAGGTGTTCCGCCGCCACCCCTCTGTCGGCGGCTACTGCCTGACCGAGCTGACCGACGTGCCACTGGAGCTGAACGGGTTGCTGGACCTGCACCGGCGCCCCAAGGAGCTGGCGGTGCGTGAGGTCACCACCGCGAACCAGCCGGTGCTGGCGATGCTCCACCTGGAGTCGCTGGTGGTGCGAGCCGGGGCACTGCTGGAGGCTCCGCTCCACGTCACCAACGACGGGCCGGCCCTGCGTGATGTGACGGTCGAGCTGCGGTTCGGGGGTGTCACCCCGGCGCGCGACCTGGGGGCCCTGGACACCTCCGGCCTGAGCGAGGAGGAGCTGGAGGCTCGGTTCACCGAGTCGGTAGGGGCCCTCCGGGTGGGGGACCTCCCGTCGTACCGGCCGGTGCAGGTGGGCACGGCCTCGCTCCGTGCACCGATGGTGCCCGGCAACCACGACCTGCTGCTCCTGCTGCGCACGGGCGGCCGGGTGGTGTCGACCAACCAGTACCCGGTGCACGTCGTCGCCGAGCCGCACGCCCCCTGTGCCGTGCGACTTGTGGGGGGCGCCGAGGCAGCACATGCCCTGGCGGGCATCGGGACCACGGTCGGTGACGAGGGGCCCACGGTCGTCGCCGAGGGTGCGCTGGACGGCACCTCCACCTCTCTGCTGAGGACCCGGCTGGACGCCGGCGAGACCGTCCTGGTCCTGGCCCACGAGCCGCAGCACGCCCCGCACTACCCGGTGGCCGTGGAGCTGGCGGCGGTGGAGACGGAGTGGGGTTCGTCGGTCTTCCACTTCACGACCGACAGCGGCGCGCTGCCGTCGTTCCCCCGCCGGAACCTGCTCGTCGCGGAGGAGTCGACCGTCCAGGCGCGCAGCGTCCTCCGGCACGTGGACGGCACCGCCTTCCCCAGCGAGCCGGTGGTCATCGCGTACAAGCCGGTCCCCGGGTCGATCACCGGGACGGTGGTCGGCGCGCACCGCGTCGGGCCGGGGCGGCTCCTCCTGTGCCAATACCGGTTGCTCGGTCCGGCTGCGCGCGGTGACGCGGCGGCGTGCGCGCTGCTGGCAGACCTCGTGCGGTGGGCGGCGACGCCTCGCGCGACGACGCATGCCGAGCGCGTCCGCAAGCCGGACGGACGCGCGCTCACGTGGTACTCGTGGCCGGAGGGCGGAGCATGACCGAGCGCAGATGGGACCCCACCTCGGAGGAGTGGCGGACCTTCGCCACCCATCGCCAGGACCGCACGTTCCTCCCCCCGACCGACGCGTGCCCCCTCTGCCCCACGAGGCCGGGCGGGCCGCAGACGGAGCTGCCGCGACCCGGCTTCCAGGTCGCTGTCTTCGACAACCGCTTCCCCTCCCTGTCACAGCTCCCGCCGGTGCCGTCCGTGACCGGTGGACCGTTGAGCCCCGTCGCGCCTGCCGAGGGCGCGACCGAGGTCGTCGTCTACTCCGACCGGCACGACGTCACGCTCGCGGACCTCCCGGTCCCTCACATCGCCCGGCTCGTCGACGTGTGGGCGGACCGGTACGCCGAGCTGGGGTCGCGATCGGAGGTCGACTACGTGTTCGTCTTCGAGAACAAGGGCGAGGCGATCGGGGTCACCCTGCACCACCCGCACGGTCAGATCTACGGCTACCCCGACATCCCGCCACGGGCACTGCACAAGCTCCAGGCGGCGACCCGCTACCTGCAGCGCAACGGGTGCTGCGTGTGGTGTGACGTCGTCGCCCGCGAGCGGGCAGACGCGCTCCGCGTCGTTGCCGCCAACCAGCACTGGCTCGCCTACGTCCCGTTCGCCGCGCGGTTCCCCTACGAGGTGCACCTCACCACGCAGCGGCACGCCACCTCGTTGCTGGACCTGACGGACCCGGAGCGCTGGTCGCTCGCCGACCTCCTGCGCACGGTGGTCCGCGCGTACGACGAGCTGTTCGGCTTCTCGCTCCCCTACGTGATGGGGATGCACCAGGCCCCGGTGGACGACGGGCCGTGGCTGCCGGTGAGCCACCTGCACCTGGAGCTGACCCCGTTGCACAGGACGGCGGACCGCCTGAAGTACCTCGCGGGTTCGGAGCTCGCCGCCGGCGCGTTCATCAACGACACGGCACCTGAGTCCACGGCAGCCGCCCTGCGCGCGGCGGTTCAGGCCGGTCAGCAGGTGCAGGCATGAGGGGTGCGTACCTGCCGGGCGGCAGCGTCGTCGACCTGCGCCGTGACGTCCCCGACCCGGCGCCGGGACACGGACAGGTCGTCGTGCGGATGCGGGCCTCGACGATCTGCGGCAGCGACCTGCGGGCGATCTACCGCGAGCACCTGGGCACCGGCGCCGAGGCGTACCAGGGTGTGGTGGCGGGGCACGAACCGTGCGGCGAGGTGGTCGAGACCGGGCCCGGCTGTCACCGGGTGCGTGTCGGCGACCGGGTCGCGCTCTACCACATCTCGGGGTGCGGGCAGTGCGACGAGTGCCGCCGCGGCTACCTGATCGGGTGCCTCGACCCCGCGCGGCGCGCGGCCTACGGCTGGCAGCGCGACGGTGGCCACGCCGACTTCCTGCTGGCGGAGGAGAGCACCTGTGTGGTTCTCCCCGATGAGCTCAGCTACCTGGACGGTGCCTGCGTCGCGTGCGGGTTCGGCACTGCCTACGAGGCCCTGTGCCGGGGGGAGGTCTCCGGCCGTGACGTGGTGCTCGTCACGGGCCTGGGGCCGGTCGGGCTCGCGGCCGGGTTGATGGCGGGGCGCATGGGCTCGCCGCTGCGCATCGGCGTGGACGTCTCGGCGGACAGGCGCGCCCTGGCACAGCGGCTGGAGGCCGTCGACGTCGTGATCGACGCAGGGTCCGACGCGCTGGAGCAGGTGCTCGACCTGACCGACGGCCGCGGCTGTCACGTGACGCTCGACGCGTCCGGCGCGACGGCCGCTCGGGAGCTGGCCCTGCGCTCCACCCGCCACTGGGGCCGCGCGGTGATGGTCGGTGAGGGTGGACGCCTGGAGATCGACGTCAGCCCGGTGCTCATCCACCCGCAGGTCACGATCATCGGCTCCTGGGTCACGAGCACGTGGCGGATGGCACTGCTCGTCGACGACCTGGTGCGCTGGCGACTGCACCCCGAGGTGACCGTCACCGACGCCTTCGACCTCGATGACGTCGAGCAGGCTTACCAGGTCGCGGACTCCGGCCGCAGTGGCAAGGTCGCGGTCACGATGTCGCCGTGATCAGCCTCCATCACGGCACGCAGACAGCCGAGGTCGACCTCTGCGGCGGGCGTGTGGTGTCCTACTCCGTCGCCGGTCGCGAGGTCCTTGCGGCAGAGACCGGGTCGCCACGGTCCTCCTACCGCAGCTCGCTGCTCGCGCCCTGGCCCAACCGCGTCGCGGGTGGCCGATGGACCTGGGACGGCGAGGAGCTGGCGCTCCCGGTCAACGAGGACCCGCCGGGCACGTCGCTGCACGGGTTGGTGGCCTTCGCGCCCTTCGACGTGGTCTCCCGCCTGGACCGTGAGGTGCGCGTCGGCCACGACCTGGAGCCGTCACCGGGCTACCCGTTCCTGTTGCGCGTCGAGGCGTCCTACCGGCTGGACGCTGACGGGCTGCACTGCACGGTGGAGGCTCTCGCGACGGGTGACAGGCCTACGCCCGTCGCACTCGGAGTTCACCCCTACCTGCTGACGCGCGGCCCGGTCGACGAGGTGGTTCTCACCATCCCCGCGGAGCAGGTGCTCCAGGGCGACGAGCGGTGGGAGGAGACGGGGCGGACGTCCGTGGCCGGCACTGCGGACGACTACCGGCAGGGTCGGCGCGTGGGCGCGAGGGAGGTGGACGGGTGCTGGACCGAGCTCGCCCGCGACGACGGCGGGCGGGTGCGATGCGAGGTCCGGTTCCCGGATGGTGACGAGGTCGAGCTCTGGGGAGGCTCGACCACCCGCTACGTCGTCGCCTTCACGAGCCACACACTGCCGGGCGACCTGCACCGCGCGAGCATCGCGGTGGAGCCGAACACCGCTCCGGCCAACGCGCTGCGCTCGGCCACCGACCTCGACGTCCTCGCCCCCGGCCGGCGCCTCGTGCTCGAGTGGGGACTCCGCCCCTCCTGGGTGAGCGCCGTGCGAGGTCGCTCAGACCCCGAGTAGCGCGCGGAGATCCTCCGCGACGTCGGCGGGCGGGGTGCGTCGGGGGTAGGCCGTCGTGGCCCCGGCCTCGAGGAAGGACCCGATCTCTGCGTCGTCGACCACCTGCGCCACCACCACCGTGCGCGCGGCGTAGCGGCGCGCGGCGCGCGTGACGTCCAGGCCGTTGAGCATGAGCAGCTTGTCCTCCACCAGCAGCAGGTCGGGCTGCTCGGCGATGACGAGCCCCACGGCGTCCGCGCCGTTGTCCACGTCTGCGACGACATCGACGCCAACGGCCTGCAGGCCGGCGGCCACCTTTCCCCTGAACCACTCGTTGCGGTGGGCGATCACCACGCGCCGTACAGCGGTGAGGCGCAGCACCCGGTCGCTGTCCTGCAGCTGACGGGCGGTCCGGGCGCGGAGCGCCTGGCGCTGGCGCTCGACCACGTCGCGATGGCGCACGAGGTCGAGCCGTGCTTCGCGGGTCACGGCAGCATCGACGAGCAGGGCCGTCACGGGGTGCTCCGCCATCCAGGACGCGATGCCGTGCAGCTGGTCGAGGAGGACGTCCGTCTCGGAACGGGTCGAAACGCTCGTGGGCACGACTCGGCCTTCGGTCATCGTCACGGGCGGGCGCCCCTTCACCCTCGGAGGTGGTGGCGCGCGACGTGTGCGGGAACGCAAGCACGCGACGTCCGATGCGCCACGGCTGCCTGTTCAACCAAGGCAAAGGATACCCAGGTCCTCCAGGCCCAACCAGGTGTCGAGCCAGCCACACCTGCGAGCCCTGGAGCGGCCGGCTACCGCCTCTGACGCTGCCGCTTCGCCGTACCCGAGATGCGCCTGTCGGCGAGCACCGCCGACAGCAAGAGGGCTACGCCACCGAGCGCGGCCAAGGCGAAGCAGACCATCGCGATGCTCGGGTAGCCGAAGATCCGCGACCGGGTGGGGATCTGCATCATCAGCGCGGCACCCACGACCAGCGAGGCCAGCACCAAGCCGCTCGCAAGGCGGTTGGCCAGCCGCTGCAGCACGGCGAGCAGCTGCGGCTCGTCGAGGGCGTCGACCTTGAGGTGAAAGCTGCCCTCGGCGACCGCGTCCATGACCTTGTTGATCCGACCGGGCAGCTGCACCGTGAAGTCCCGTGCCTCCATGACGGCGCCGAGCACCCCGCCCGTGGAGGTCGTCATGCGCGTCTGGAGGATGGTCGCCGTGTTGCGCCTGATCGCATCCGCCGGCGCGAAGGTGGGATCGAGGCTCTGCGCGACCTGGTCGAGGTTCAGGAGGGCCTTGCCGACCAGTGCCATCTCGGGGGCAGGGCGCAGCCCGCACTCCCCCGCGATACGTGTCATCTCCAGCACGACCGTCCCTGCCTGAACACCGCTGCCGAGGTCGACGCTGCGCAGCACCAGGTCCGAGGTGGATGTGCGGAAGCGGTCCGCATCGAAGTCCTCGTGCTTCGTCCCCAGCCGGATGAAGGCGTCAGCTGCCCCCTCGCCGTTGCCGTCGCTGACGGCGAGCAGCAGCCGCACGCACTGGTCCCGCGCGCCGACCGTCAGCCGCCCGACCATCCCCACGTCGAGGACCGCGAGTCGACCGTCAGCGGTCAGCAGGACGTTGCCCGGGTGGGGGTCCGCGTGGAAGAAGCCGTCACCGAGGATCTGCTGGAGGTAGGCGGAGAACAGGTCGTCCACCAACGGCCCACCATCGATGTCGGTGCGGGCGAGCGGGGTCAGGTCGGTGACCTTGCGGCCCGGGAGGAAGTCCATGGTCAGCACGCGACTCGTGCTGTAGTCCGGGACGGGCTGCGGGACCACCAGCCGCGGCCACCTCGACAGGATGCCGCTGAGCGTGACCAGGTTGGTCAGCTCGCGCGTGTAGTCGAGCTCGGCGAGGAGCGCCTTGCGGAACTGCTCGAGCAGGTCGCTCAGGCCGAAGCGCCGACCGAACGACGTGTGATCGTCCGCGAACCGGGCGAGCTCGGCGAGGGCCGACAGGTCGTCGGTGATCTGACTGCGGATGCCCGGGCGCTGCACCTTCACCGCGACCTCGCGTCCGCTGCGCAGCACCGCGTGGTGCACCTGCGCCAGCGAAGCCGCCGCGAGGGGCACCTCGTCGAAGCTGCTGAACGCGTGCCGCAGGGCGACACCGAGCTCCTCGGTGACGACCTGCTCGACCTCCTCGAAGGCGATCGGGGCGACCTGGTCCTGGAGCCGGGACAAGGCGTCGGTGTACGGCTTGGGCAGGAGGTCCACGCGCGTCGACAGCATCTGGCCGAGCTTGATGAACGTCGGCCCCAGGGCCTCGAGGTCCGTCGCGAGCTGCTCGGCGTCGTCGCAGGCCGGTACGTCGAGGTCCGTGTCAGCGAGCCCTTCCACGTCGAGGTCCTTGACGAGGTCGGACCGGCCGTACCGCATGAGCAGGCGTGCGATGTCGCGGTAGCGCGCAAGATGGCGCGGCTGCAGGGACAAGCCCACCCTGAACACCTCCTCTTCGGCACCTTGGCGCGCCGCGGCAACCTGTTCCTGCCCACGCCGCCACCCTCACAACCGACCTGTCCGTGTGGGCTCCGGCTCCGATCGTCTGATGGGCACGCCCCGGGCTAGGGTGCGCGGGTGCGTGCTCCCCTCGACTTCGGCTCGGTCCTCCGCGCAGCACAAGCCACGGCTCCGACCGCGGTCGTCGACGTGGTTGCTGCCGCCGCTCGCGAGGCGGGCGCCACCGACGTGGTGGCGTACATCGTGGACTTCGAGCAGCAGGTGCTGGAGCCGCTTCCCGATCGGGCCACCCACGTCGAGCTCCCCGTGACCGAGCAGGTCGCCGGCACCATGGCCGGTCGGGCGTTCCTCACCTGCGCCCCCGTGACGGCGGAGCGGGACGGGGGCGTGAGGGTGTGGGTGCCCGTCATCGAGGGGTCAGACCGCACCGGTGTGCTCGCGATGACCGTGCCTGCGGTCGACGACCAGGTCCTCCGGCAGTGCCTGGACCTGGGCACGCTCACGGGCTACCTGATCGCCACCCACACGCGCACGACCGACCTCTACCAGCTGCACCGGCGACGCAAGGCGATGTCCCTGGCGGCGAGCATGCAGTGGGACCTGCTGCCTCCACTGGTGCTGCGCACGCCGGGCTGCGGTGTCGCCGCGCTCCTCGAGCCGGCCTACGAGGTCGGCGGGGACTCCTTCGACTACGCGGTCAACGGCGAGGTCGTCGACCTCGCGCTCATCGACGCGATGGGACATGGGGTCGGGGCCTCGTCCATCGCCTCCCTCGTCATCGGCTGCTACCGGCACGGTCGCCGGGAGGGTCGAACCCCAGAGGCCATCCACGGCTCCCTGGACGACGTGCTTCAGCGTCAGTACGGCGGAGAGGTCTTCGCGACAGGCCAGCTCGCGCAGCTGACGCTCAAGACCGGTGAGCTGGCGTGGACCAATGCCGGCCACCCCGCCCCCCTCCTGATCCGCAACGGTCGGGTCATCAAGCAGCTCGAGTCCGAACCCACCTTGCCGTGGGGCCTCGGTGGGCCTCCGCCCGGGCTGGCCCGCGAGAGCCTGGAGCCCGATGACGCCGTCCTCTTCTACACCGACGGCGTCGTGGAGGCACGGACGGAGACAGGTGAGGAGTTCGGCCTGGACCGGCTCGCCGACCTGGCCAGCCAGTACGCCTCGCACCAGCTGGCACCCGCCGAGGTCGTGCGGCAGATCGTGCGCAGCGTGCTGGACCACCGTGCCATCGAGCTGCGAGACGACGCCACCCTGATGCTCGTGCAGTGGCACCGCGATACCCCGTAGTCAGGCCTCTTCTTTAAACCACCTTGCGGCTAGCTGTGCCCGTGGGACTGGTCGTGCTCGTGCACCAGCAGGCAGGTGAAGTAGGCGGTGACACCCGTGTCGACCCCTCGGGCGTCGAGCTGACCGGTGAGCGCCGGCGCGTCCGGGCAGGATGCCTCGTGCTCGTGGGCCGGGCTGGCCAGGGCGGATCCGCCTGCGGTGGCGACCAGCACGAGCGCGGCAGCGAACCCGACTGACCAGCGCCGCCCGAGGGGTCGGCGCAGAGCAGCGGGGCGACGGGCCAGCAGCAGCGCGCCGATGGCGACCGGCACCTCCAGCGCGCAGCAGAGCAGATCGGCTGTGCCGAGCGCCTCGGGCTCGAACGCCTCGGGGCCCAGGGGCAGCCCGGTCGTCCTGCTGAGCAGGTAGGTCCCGATGAAGGCGACCGAGAGCAGGCCTCCCGCCAGCAGGGCGGGCCGGGAGTCGCGTACGACGAGGAACAGCGCCCAGAGCACCTGGAACGCGCCGGCGACGAGGAACGCCACGCCGAGCGGGCGCCACGTCTCCAGGTGCTCCCCTGCCGCCGAGAAGTGGATGGCGCCCGCGCCGAGCGAGGCTGATGCGAGCACCCACCGAGCGGCGGTCCGCTGTGACATGCGAGTTCTGAAGGCCATGACAGGTCTTCGCTCCAGGTGCCGCTGCGGATTCTTCTCGACGAACACCGATCCGGAGCTGCGCCTCCTGCGAAAGCCTGAACATGACCCGAAACCGACGGCACATGAGCACGCGCCCCGTTGTCGCAGCCACGGCAGTGGCAGGACTTCTTGCGCTGTCCGCGTGCGGCTCCAGCGACACCCCGAAGGACGGTGCGTCAGCGAAGACGGCTGACGGGACCACCGTCAGCACCGGGCTGCTCGCCTTCAGCCCCAAGGTCGCCAACGTCAAGGCGGGGCAGACCGTGACCTGGGTCGGCGGCGACAACATCGGCCACGTCCTCGTCCAGGGCACCTACGACGTGGGAGGCGACGGGCTCCGCACCAAGGAGACCGACGACGGCACGTTCGAGCTCAAGCTCAACCGCAAGGGACAGCAGGTCAGTCACGTGTACAGCACTCCCGGCACCTTCACGTACTTCTGCACGATCCACCACGGGATGAACGGCTCCGTCGTCGTCTCCTGACCCTCACCAGCCAGGCCGCTCGTCCGAGCGTGCCCTGAACCTGCCCGCCTCACGAAGGAAGAACATCTCATGCAGCGCACCCCGGTCCGGATCGCGGCAGTCGCGATCGGCATTGCCCTCGCAGCCACCGGCTGCGGATCCAACGACAAGACGTCCAGCGCGGCGCCCAGCGCTTCGGCAACAGGCAGCACGGCCGAGACCGTCGGCACTGCCGCCACCACCACCAAGGCCGCGGCTCTGCGCGCAGGTCTGACGTACCTGCTCGAGGAGCACGTCCAGCTGGCCGGGATCGCCACCGGCACCGCGCTGGCGAAGAAGGGTGACCTGAAGGACCCTGCCGTCAAGGCGGCCGTCGCAACGCTCGACGCCAACTCCGTCGCGCTGAGCAAGGCCGTCGGCTCGGCCTACCCGGACGCGGAGGCGCCGTTCCTGGACTCCTGGCGCCAGCACATCGGGTTCTTCGTGAACTACACCCTCGGCAAGGCCACCAAGGACAAGGCCATGACCGCCAAGGCCATCAAGGACCTGGACGGCTACCGCGTCAGCTTCGGCCAGCTCATCAACTCGGTCGTCCCCGAGCTGCCCGCCGACGCCGTCGCGAACGAGCTGAAGCCGCACGTCGCCAGCCTGTTCGCCGCCATCGACGCCCAGGTGGCCGGTGACCCCAAGCAGTTCACCCTGCTCCAGGCCGCCGCCGACCACATGCCGGGTACGGCAGCGATCCTTGCCGGCGGCATCGCGATGAACCTCAAGCTCGGCCAGACCGACACCCCTGCGGCTGACCTGCGCGCCGGGCTCACGGGCCTGCTCACGCAGCACGTCTACACCGCGGGGATCGCCATCAGCACCGCAGTCGCCAAGGGCGGGAACCTCAAGGACCCGATGGTCGTGTCCGCCGTCAAGGCGCTGGACAACAACTCCGTGGCCCTCAGCAAGGCAGTCGGCGCGGCGTACCCGGCCGCGGAGGCGCCGTTCCTGGACTCCTGGCGCCAGCACATCGGCTTCTTCGTGGACTACACCCTCGGCAAGGCCACCAAGAACAAGGCCATGACCGCCAAGGCGATCAAGGACCTTGACGGCTACCGCACCAGCTTCGGCCAGCTCATCAACTCGGTCGTGCCCGAGCTGCCCGCCGACGCCGTCGCGAACGAGCTGAAGCCGCACGTCGCCAGCCTGTTCGCTGCGGTCGACGCAGTCGTCGCCGGTCAGCCGACCGCGTTCAGCAAGCTGCAGACCGCCGCCGGTCACATGCCCGGTGCGGCCGGCACGCTCGCCGGTGGGATCGCGCAGAACCTCAAGCTCAGCTAGCAACCACGCACGACCTGGAAGTCGAACGGGGAGGGCCGCTCAGCAGAGCTGGTCCTCCCCGTTCGCTTTGGTCCGAAGGGCTGACGATGACCCGCAACGACTCCCGCACAGCACCACCGGCCCCAGCTCCCACCTGGACGCGTGTCACGGCAGCCTTGGTCCTCGGAGCGGGGATTGCGGTGGCCCTCGTCGGCCTGGGGCGCGCCCTGACGCCCGAGTACCGGGCCCTGAACGGCTTCGGCTTCTCCGACAACCTCACCTTCAAGAGCTGGCTGGCCACGGGTGTGCTGCTCCTCGCCGCCGGCCAGCTGCTCACCGCCCTGTGGATGTACGGGCGACTCCCGCTGGTGCAGCGCAGACCCAGCTGGCTGTCCCGGACGCACCGATCGCTCGGGGCGACGGCGTTCCTGCTGAGCCTTCCCGTGGCCTTCTGCTGCTTGTACGCCTACGGGTTCGCGCCCGCACCGATGACGACGCGCACCCTGGTCCACTCGGTGCTGGGGTGCCTGTTCTACGGGACCTTCGCCGTCAAGGTCACGGCAGTGCGAAGCCGTCGTACCCCGAGCTGGGCGCTTCCCGTGCTCGGCGGAGTGCTCGTGACGCTCGTGGTCCTGATGTGGATGACCAGTGCGCTGTGGTTCTTCCGCACGACGGGGGTGCACACCTGAACGGTCCAGAGCCGGCTAGTGCTTGCAGATCAGCCCGCCGTCGACGACGAGCTCGGTGCCGGTGACGAACGACGACCTGTCGGAGATGAGGAACGCCACGCACGCTGCGACCTCGGCGGGTTGTCCCATCCGTCCCAGCGGCGCCGCCTGCTCGAAGTCGGTCTTGACCTCCTCGATGTCCAGCGCCGGCTGGATCATCGGGGTGACGATGAAGCCCGGGCAGACCGTGTTGACCCGGATGCCGTCGGCTCCGAGCTGCGAGGCCATCGACTTGGTGAGGCCGATGAGCCCTGCCTTCGAGGCGCAGTACGCCGGGATGAACGGGTTGGCCCGGATGCCCTCGATCGAGGCGATCCCCACGACCGAGGCGTTGGGCGACTGCTGGAGCCAGGGCAGCATCGCCTGCACCAGCAGGGCGTGCGCGCGCAGGTTCACGTCGACGACGGCATCCCAGGACTCGGCGGTGAACCCGCCCACCGGCTCCACCGCCACCCGCCCGGCCGCGTGTACGAGGCCGTCGAGACCCCCGAGCGCCTCGGCTGCCGCCGCCACCGGAGCGGTGAAGTCCGTACCTGAGCAGTCGACGACAGCCCCGTGCTGGCCGAGCTGCGCGGCCACCTCCAGCACCGATGGCGTGATGTCCCACAGGGACACGGAGAGGCCGTCGGCGACGAGCGCCTCGGCGCTGGCCCGACCGATGCCCGACGCGGCTCCGGTGACGATGACTCCGCTCATGGGACGAGCACCACCTTCATGCAGTCGGCCGAGCGAGCAGCGACGGTCGCGTAAGCGGCAGCCGCGTCGTCCAGCGGGAACGAGTGGGTGACGATGCCGGTGGTGTCCAGCGCCCCGCTCTGCACGAGCGGCACGAGATCCGGCCAGGTCTGGTGGACAGGCGCGGTCCTCATGCGCAGCGTGATCGAGCGGTAGACGCCCATCATCAGCGACAGCGGGTACGGCTCCATCGAGTGGAGGCCGACGACCGAGACGGTGCCGCCGGACCGGACGCTGGCGAAGGCGTCGTTCATGGAGACGTCGTTCGCGACGCAGTCGATCACCATGTCCGCGCCGCGCCCCCCGGTGGCCTCCAGCACGGCGTCCACGACCGTGCCCTCGACCGACCTGGCGACTCTGGCCCGCCGTCCGGCGACCGGGTCGAACCCGATCACGTCGGCGCCCTGGGCTTCAGCCGACCGGTAGGCGCACAGCCCCACTGCCCCCAGCCCGAGCACCACGACCGTGCCCCGTGCGCCGGCGGCACCCGCCCAGCCCGTCGCGAGGTTGTCGGTGAGCAGCAAGGCTGCCTCGTCTGAGAGGCCCTCCGGCACGTGCAGCAGCTGGAAGTCCGCGGCGTGTACGGCCAGCAGCTCGGCCTGCGCACCACCGAGCTCCCCTGCGCCGAAGACCTTGGGCCCCTGGACACAGGTGACCGGGTCGCCGGTCGCGCAGCCGTCGCACGCCCCGCACCCGGTGACAGAGGCGACGAGCACGCGGTCGCCGGGCGCGAACCGCCGTACGTCGGGTCCCACCTCGATGACGGTGCCGATCGCCTCGTGCCCGACGGCCATCGGGTAGAAGGGCAGGTCGCCGTCGTAGAAGTGCAGGTCCGAGCCGCAGATCGCCGTCGCCTCCACCTGCACGACGGCACCATCCGGACCGGGCAGGACCGCGTCGGGGACTGCTGTGACGGTCACGGACCGGACGCCGTCGATCATCACCGTGCGCACTGGCGGACCGTACGGGCAGTAGACAGATCTGCACAAGTGTGTACCGTCCGACGGCATGCGCAACCCGCACGCCGGCGAGCCCTTCGCCACCAGCGACGAGGACATCGCCCGCGCCCTCGAGGACGTGAGCATCCCCACCCTGCTGCTGAGCTGCGTGCACATGTCCGGCGACACATCGCTGCTCGACGGCCCCCTGCGGCCGCAGGGGCTGTTCCTCAACGAGGTGCAGGGCTACATGTCCGAGGAGGACAAGGCCGCTGCCCGGGCCCTCGCCCTCGACGTCATCCGCGACTACCGCGACCGAGGCTGCCCCGAGCCGGAGCCGGTGAGCGCTGAGCTGCTCGCGAAGATGATGGCGTTCCTCGTCTGCCAGGAGGTCCCGGCCGAGTACGTGCCGATGATGCTCGAGGAGATGGAGCTGTCCGGCCGGGACGAGCGGGCCCCAGCGCCCAAGGGGACCGCCACGGACGTCGTGGTGATCGGCCTTGGCATGTCCGGGCTCCTGGCTGCGATCCGCCTGCAGGAGGCGGGCATCCCCTACACGGTCGTCGAGAAGAACGACGGCGTCGGCGGCACCTGGTGGGAGAACACCTACCCGGGCGCCCGGGTCGACGTCGGCAACCACTTCTACTGCTACAGCTTCGAGCCCAGCGACCACTGGACCGAGTACTTCGCCCAGCAGCCCGAGCTGCAGGCCTACTTCGAGGGCGTGATGGGGAAGCACGGCGTGGCCGAGCACGTGCGCTTCTCCACGGAGGTGACCGGCGCGACGTGGGCCGGCGACCACTGGGACGTCCAGCTCGACACCGGCGAGACGCTTCGCGCCAAGGCCGTCATCAGCGCCGTGGGTCAGCTGAACCGACCGTTCGTCCCCGACGTACCCGGTGCCTTCCCCGGGCCGCAGTTCCACACCGCCCGCTGGGACCACGACGTGGACCTGACGGGAAAGGACGTCGTCATGGTCGGGGCGGGGGCGACCGGCTTCCAGGTCGCGCCCACGATCGCCGACCGCGTGAAGAGCCTCACCGTGCTCCAGCGCACGGCGCAGTGGATGTTCCCCAACCCCAGCTACCACGAGCAGGTCGGGCCCGGCGTGCGCTGGGCGCTGCGGCACCTGCCGTTCTACGGCCGCTGGTACCGGTTCCTCATCTTCTGGCCCGGCTGCGACACCGGCCTCGACGCCGCGAGGGCGGACCCGGCGTACGCGGACAACCCGCTCGCGGTGAGCGAGGTCAACGAGCTCACCCGGCAGATGTTCACCGAGTGGATCGTGAGCCAGGTCGGGGACGACGAGGAGCTCCGCGCCAAGGTCGTGCCGGACTACCCCGCGACCGGCAAGCGCACCCTGCAGGACAACGGGTCGTGGCTGCAGACACTGACGAAGCCGCACGTCGAGCTCGTCCGCTCCGGTGTCGCGTCGCTCGACACGAAGGGCCTGACCGACACCGATGGCCGGCACCACGACGCCGACGTGATCGTGTGGGCGACCGGCTTCCGCCCCAACGAGATGCTGCTCCCGATGACCGTCATCGGGCGCGACGGCACCGACCTGCGCGAGCTGTGGGGGCACCGCCCGCGCGCGTACCTCGGCATGACGGTGCCCGGCTTCCCGAACTTCTTCATGATGTACGGACCGGGCACCAACCTCGCGAGCGGCGGCAGCCTGATCTTCCACTCCGAGTGCGAGATCCGGTACATCGTCCAGTGCCTGCAGGCCCTCGACGGCCGGACCGCCATCGAGCCCCGTCGGGACCGGTACGACGAGTGGTACGAGCGGTGCCAACGGGAGCTCAAGAGCCTGGTGTGGGCGAGCCCGCACATCAAGCACTCCTTCTACAAGAACGCCGAGGGCGACGTGCACGGCCTCAGCCCGTGGCGGCTCGTCGACTTCTGGGCGTGGACCCGCACTCCCGAGCTCGACGACTTCGTCATCACGTGACCGCTGTGCCCACCAGCGCGAGGGAACGGCTGCTGGACGCG
>DATLCV010000108.1:0-20613 GCA_035526225.1 Mycobacteriales bacterium | reverse complement strand
GGGAGTCCAACCCCAGCTAGCGGTCCCTTCCCACAGCTGGCACGGCCGGGCGACGTCCGGCGCGGGTGCGTCAACGCCGTCGTGTGCCCACCGGAAGTATGCGGTCAGTGCCTGCTGGCACGTCTGGGGGTAGGCGCGAGTGACCCACGGCTCTTCCAGGACGAGCAAGGCCCGGTCGCGCAGCCTGCTGGGCAACTGCCGGTGGAGGTTGTCACCGATCCAGTTCGCGCCGAACGCGGTCGTGCCCGGGCCGCCCTGGTCGACGATCAACGCGGGGGTCGTGCCGGTCGGTTTTGCCGCGGTCTCCGGTCGGACCACTGCATAGCGGATGGCGCTGCCGGACGGCAGCGTCAGGGTGCGGCACAGCCCGACTCGGACGTTGTCGCACGGACGTGAGGTCGTGGTCGAGGTGGTAGCTGTCGCAGGTGGGGACGAGCCGCCGTCGGCTCCGAGGCTGTTCTGCCCCAGCAGGGTCACGGCTGCGGCAGCGATCAGGAGCGCCGGAGCAAGCCGACGCCAGGCGCGGCTTGATGTGCGGCGCCTGGCGTCGGCGGACACGCTCGCTACCAGCCGGAGTCGGCCCGGGCGATGCCCGTGCAGTCCGCGTACGTGTTGCGGCAGAACTTGGCGTAGCTGTAGTCCGCGTATGACGGGTTGGAGCCCTTGAACGTGGCGTAGATCAGGGACATGTCAGCGCCGTGGACGCGACCGTTGAAGACTGACCCCTGGTCGTACAGGATCCGCATCGACTTCACCGTCGCGTCGGGGCTCGGCGTCAGTTCCTCACAGTCCTGGATCGGGACTGTGCCGGAGAACGCACCGTAGGAGACGGTGAACGAGTGCGTCGAGCAGTTGTTCTGGGCGGCCTTCGGCCAGTAGTTCGTCAGCGAGGCGACGCCGCTGCCGGCGCCGGTGCCGCCGGTCCACGGCCGCGAGCGAACGTCGACGCGGGTGGTCTGGTAGTCCGGCGCCCAGGAGATGTCCTCACCGACGGCCGTGGCCCATCGGTTGTAGTAGAAGTAGTCGCGGGTGCTCGTCGAGGTCGACAACCGGTACTTCTGGTAGCAGCTCGTCAGCTTGTTCTTGTGGTCGGCCTGACCGGTTGTGGTGCAGTAGCCGGACAGCCAGGTGGCACCGGAGAAGCTCTCCAGCGTCTCCAGGCCCAGGTTCGTCGACGACGCGGCACTATCTTCGGCGGTGGCGTCGGCGGGGTGCGTCTGGATGGCGACGTCCTGCTCGATCTCCTCGCCGTCCGGCTTACGGAGCGTGTCGACGCGCACGTTGTCGACCACGTTGCCCTTCTCCCAGACGGTAGCGATGCCGTCGACAACTGCGGCGTCGATCGCGGTGGCATCGAGGAGCCGGCCGGCGCGCGCCTGCTCAAGCAGGAAGTCGACCTTCGCGAGCTCACGCTGGGTCGTCGACGCGACACTCTGGGTTGCGGCTTCCAGCTGCGGCCAACTGATGACGTTGGTGGTCAGCTCCGTCGCAGACGCGGCCTCCGCGGCATGCGCCGTCGGCATGACGAAGAACACCGTGCCACAGGTGAGCGCACCCACCAGTAGTTGCTTCTTCAAGTACTCCCCCGGTCTGGGATGCCGCCGCTCGTCGGCGGGTCCCTGGGGACGTTAGGGGGAGGTTGTCCGGAACTTGCCGCGTGATTCCTGACGATTCGTCACGATCGCTTTGACGCTGCGGGTTGCAGTCGTGGCACCTCGACGCTAAACACACGACCATTACGTCCTGACATCACGACATAATGGCTTTACGCCGCCAGGACAGCCAGCGAAAGGAAGGACCGCGTTCCGGCCGCGTCGAGACGGGCACCGGGCGACTGAGCGGGGCGCTTGGCGAGTCCGCGACGCGGAGGTAGGCAGCGCGGAGGTCGTTCGCGAGCAGGTCAGCTATGCCGTGGGTGGAGCCGTGCTCGAGCCAGGGGTCGTCGGTTGAGGCTGGGCTGTCGGGCGCTGGGCTTGCTGCGCGGAGTTCTCGACGGCGGCAGCGTCGGCCTGCATCTGCGCGTCGGTCCGGGGAGGGGTCGGTGTCGCGAACAGTATGAGCCCCGAGGCGCGCAGTGCCGGGCTCGTCGCCCTTGGGTGGGTCGTAGCGGATCGCGAGCGCGCTGCGGCTGTCGACGCCGTTGTGCCGCGAGGGGTCGGCCTTCCAGACCCACACGTACCAGGTGCGAAAGCCGTCGCCGTTGTTCACCGAACCGCGGGGCATCGGGATGCCCTGCCCGGCGGTCACGCTCATGGCGAGCTCGCTGACCGAGTCCGGTGGCACGTACAGGGAGTCGGGGTCGTTGTCCTGGTGGCCGGCGAGGGTGCACGAGCCGCCCGGGTGGTGGAGCACGTAGATGGTGCCGAGGCCGGTGCGCATCTTGGGGCTCACCGCGACGAGACCAGCGAGGTCGTCGAGGATCGCGTCGTTGTCGCCGGTGACGACGGACGCGATGCCGTTGCGGGCGATGAGGGCTGCCTGGCCGAGCTCGCCGTTGCCGAGCCAGACGAACGCGAACTCCTTGAACACAAGGGGCTTCGTGACGCACTTGGCCTGGTCCATGCCGAGCACCTTCCAGCCGCTCCAGACAGCGTCGGGCTCGACTGCGGACGCCTTCAGCGTCGCCTCGATCAGGGCCCGATCACCGCAGATGACGTACACCGGGGGCTGCTGCAGGAACGGGATCAGCTGCGACTTGGCGGTCGGCTCGAGCCCCTTCGTGCTGATGGTGCTGACACAGATCGCGAGCGCGCAGATGAACAGGAACAACGCGTACGGCCCGGGCAGCGCATCGGGCCGTACGACGGTCGCCTTCCTCACGAAGGGCACGACGCTCTCGATCGCGCCGAGAATGTCGGTGCGCCACCCGCGGCCACCGACCCGCTCGGGACGGGTGCTCCACAGCGCGCCCTTGGGGATCACGCCGGTGCAGCCGCGGGCGACGTGGCGGTGTCGGACGAGCGCCTCAGTGAGGATCGTGAAGGCCATGCCTGAGACGCCGATGATGCCGTCCCGCGCGTTGTGCGCACCCGGCGCCCAAGCCGCTCGACACCCGGGGGCTCGCCGAGAGCGTCCGTCGCGAGAGCGAGGTGTTCGCCGAGTCGGCGGCCGTGATGGCCGATGCCATGGGGCTGACGCTGGACCGCCTCACCTTCGACGTGGAGTTCACCGAGACGACGGGCCACTCCGACCTCGGCTTCATGCAGATCCCGGAGAGGACCGTGGGCGGCGTCTTCGGCTACCACCGCGGCTGGGTCGGCGATCGCAACGTCGTGAGCGTCGGCTTCATCTGGACGATGGGTGAGCACGTCAGGCCGCCCAAGCCGCTTGCGCACGGGCATGTCGTGCAGGTCTTCGGTCGCCCCAACTACCGCACGGTCCTGCACTGCCTGCCGCCCGCCGACTGGGACGAGGGCGGCTACATGGGCGCTGGGATGATCTACACCGCGCTGCCCGTGACCAACGCGGTCCCGTACGTCGTCGCCGCCGCTCCGGGCATCGTCACCCTCAAGGACCTGCCACCCGTCACCGGCCGGCACTACGCCTGATCCCCGGAGCGCTCCGGCCTCAGTCCCTGTAGTGCCGCGGGGTGAAGGGGCGAGGCGGGTATCGGAGCGTGGGTCGCTTCCCACCCAGCGTGCCGCCGGAGACCGCGACCACGAGGTGGCTGGCGCCAAGCACGGTGATGGTCGGGGCTGCCCTCGTCCCAGCCCCCGTGACGGAGCCGTGGCTGAGCGTCAGCGCCAACCGGTGGCCCGGGGCGAGGGTGTAGGTGACGTCGGTGAGGTCGACACGGACCCACCGCGGCGCGTTCACCGGGAACGGCCGAGCCACGAAGGGGCTGTTGAAGAAGCCCAGGTCTGCCGACCCCGACGAGATCCACTGCGCGTCCGTGTACGTCGGTCCGGTGCAGCTGAAGCCCGGACCGATGTCGAACAGCGAGGTGGTGACCATCGCGTCGGGCTTGTCGCTGGACAGCCGGAGGTAGGCCATCGGGTTGCCCGCGATGAGAGTGCGCGACGTCACGGGCTTGGTCAGGTAGGTGCGCGACATCACCGCGTTCGGCCCTTCGGGACACAGTGCAGGCTCAACGCCGCCGTTCATGCCTCCTGCGTCCTGTGGGGACGGCGCCGACAGGAAGCTCGTCGAGCCGGACCTCGCATCGCGGGTGAGCTGGCCGCCCGAAAGATGGAGCAGCTCCTTGCTGGTGGACGCAGGGGACCAGTCTCTCGCCTCGTGCCAACCGAGCTGCTGGTCCTGGTGCAGGACGCGTGCAGGCAAGGGGGCGGGGCCGATCCCCTTGAGCCAGTAGTCGAACCAGCCCAGGACCACGCTCTCCCACGAGACGGTCCCTGACGGCAGGTCGAGCTTGGTCTTCACCGAGTCCTCGGGTCCGGGGAACTCGTGGGCCCACCAGCCCCGCACCTGGAGCTTGGGCGTGCGGCGCGTCAGCGAGCCCCAGACCGTGTCGGTCTGGAAGACGTGACCGCCGAAGTCGAGGTAGCCCCCCGTGTCGAGCACCGCGGCCCGCACCGAGGGAAGCCGGAGCGAGAGGTTGCGCTCCTTCCAGTAGGGCGCGTTGCGGTCACCGGTCGCCATCGCAGCGGTCTCCTGCGCGGCCATCCCCCCGTGGGGGCAGGTCTGGCGCGCCAGGAACTGCGTTCGACCCGACATGGCACCCGACACGAGTGCCATCTCGGCGTCGTACTCCACCGCGAACTCGTCGTTGACCGGGTTCTGGGCGCCCTGGGGCGTGAAGGCGAACTGGTAGAGGTCCACCACGTCGCCGGCGGTCACCACCGTCTTCAGTGCGGACGGCGCCTGCACCGCCGCTTGCCATGCCGTGTAGGACATGTAGGACAGGCCACCCATGCCAACCCGACCATTGGACCAGGCCTGCTGGGCGACCCAGTCGACGAGCGTCACCTGGTCGCGCTGCTCGTCACGCCCCCCGAACGAGAAGCACCCGCCTGAGCTGCCCGTGCCTCGCACGGAGAAGAACACGACCGTGTAGCCGCTTCGGATGAGCCGGATCAGCGGGAAGCCGAGCGAGTGGATCCGGTGGGCGCTGGACATCTCGCCGTCGTTCCAGTAGCCGCGGCCGGTCCCTGTGGGGCCGCTCCCCGTCTCACCCACGATCGGGAGCGGCTCCGACGACGGGTTGCGGTAGACCGTCGCCGGGACGGCGGAGTCGAAGTACGGGGAGTCGGTGAGGATCGTGGGCGTGCGCACGCCGTTGGGCACGGCCGGCGACGCGACCCACCCGTCGAGCAGAACCCCGTCGTGGGCGCGCACCTGGACGTTGCGAACCTCCTTCAGCGCGAACGGTCCCTTGAGCCCGGCGGGCCAGTGCGGGCCGCAGGGATGGGGTTCCCGGCAGCTGTCCTTGCTACGCGGCGGCGTGGCGTCGGCGTTCCACGCCGTGGCACCGAGAACGAGGACCCCCGTGAGCAGTCCGAGCATGCGAACCACCCGACGCGGTTGACCAACCCGGACGCTCACGCAGTGCCCCCTGAAGCTTGCGATGGCAGCGCACCGTGCCACGAGCTGGAGGGTCCTGCAGTCGCCTGCCGGACAGTACGCGGGCGCGAATCCTCCGTGACATGGAAACAGCCCGCCACCTGAGGGTGACGGGCTGAACCGTGACGCACCGAACCGAAGTTCGCGTTGTAGCGGGGGCAGGATTTGAACCTGCGACCTCTGGGTTATGAGCCCAGCGAGCTACCGAGCTGCTCCACCCCGCGTCGGTAGGACCAGCCTACACGACCTCACGGGCTGCCTCAGCGGGAGGGCGTCGGCGCCGGCGAGGCCTTGTCGAGGGCAGCCTTGAGCCTGGCCAGCGCCTCGCCGTACTTCGCGAAGTCGCCCGCCTTCAGGGCCGCCTGCATCTCGTCGTACGCCTTCTGGGCATCGGTGATCGCAGAGCCCGTCGTGACCGGCGGCCGCGGCGTGCCCGCCGGCGGCGGCACCGTCACCGTGCCCGAGCCGAACAGCGCGTCGAGCGCCAGCGCCAGGGTCGGCTGGTAGGCCACCTGGTCGCCGAAGCTCACGATGACGCTGTTGAGGATCGGGAACTTCGGCTGCTTGCGCGCCTGCGTGTAGACCGGCTCGATGTAGAGCAGCCCGTTGCCGACCGGGAGGGTGAGCAGGTTGCCGAGGACCACCTCGGAGCCACCGGTGCGCAGCAGCGACAGGCTCTTGGACACCTCGGAGTTGCTCTCGAAGGTGTTCGCGACCTGTCCCGGCCCGGGGATGGCCGTCGACTTCGGGAGCGTCAGCAGCCGGATCGTGCCGTAGTCCCCCGGGTCGGAGGAGACGGAGGCGAACGCGGTGAGGTTGGACCGACCACGCGCGACGAAGGTCGAGGTCAGCGAGAAGGCCGGCTTCGCCTCGCCCGGCAGCTGCAGCAGGACGTAGTAGGGCGGCTGAGCGGCCTCGTCCTCTGCGGTGGCCCCGGCGCGCTGCAGCCCGTTGAGCACGTCGGCGACGTCCTGCGTCGGGTCGCTCGGGACCTCCCAGAAGTCCTCCTTGTTGTAGAACGACTTCGGGTCCTCCACGTGGTACGCGCCGAGCAGACCGCGCTGCACCTTGAACAGGTCCTCGGGGTAGCGCACGTGCTCGAGCAGGTCGTCGCTCATCATCGAGCGGTCGAGCACCAGCTCCGGGAAGACCTTCTTCCAGGTCTTCAGCACCGGGTCCTCGTCGTCCCAGGTGTAGAGGCGCACCCGGCCGGTGTAGGCGTCGACCGTCGCCTTCACCGAGTTGCGGATGTAGTTCACCTCGTTGTTCTGCACGGGCTGGCCACGGCTGTCGAGCGCGACCTCGCCGAGACGGGTGCGCTGCGCGTACGGGTACCCCGCAGAGGTCGTGTACCCGTCGACGATCCACACCAGCTGGTGGTCGACGACGGCTGGGTACGGGTCGCTGTCCAGGGTCAGGAACGGCGCCACCTTCTGCACCCGCTCGAGCGGTGTCCGCGTGTACATGATCTTGCTGTCGTCCGTCAGCGACGACGACAGCAGGATGTTCTTCTCCTTGAACTTCAAGGCGTAGAGCAGCTTGCGGAACCCGCTGTCCAGGGTCACCCCGCCGGGTCCCTCGTAGTGGATCGTGGCCTCGTCGGAGCCGCTGCCCTCGTTCGAGCCGGGCCCGTCGATCTCGGCCTGCTCGGTGTTCACGATCGAGTACGACGGGGACGTCTCGCCGTAGTACACCTGCGGGTGCTCGATGGTGAGGTCGCCGCCCGGTCCCTCCACCGGCACGCTCTTCACGGTGAAGTCCGGAGCCCCGCCCTTGGCGACGCGATTGGCGGGCGCGGCCACGAAGCCGTTGCCGTGCGTGTAGGTCAGGTGCAGGTTGATCCAGTTCTGCTGGTCCGGCCGCAGCTGCGACTGGTCGAGCTCGCGGGCGCCCACGACGTAGTCCTGCGTGACCCCGCCGATGGTGTATCGGTCGACGTCGAGGTCGGTCTTGAAGCCGTAGTAGTTGCGCACGCCCTGCAGCTGCTTGAACGTCGGCCCGAGCTTGCCCGGGTCGAGCAGGCGGGCGTTGGGCAGCGTGCCCTTGTCCGCGCGCAGCGCGGCCTTCGTCGCCGTCGACACCGCCGGGTAGAACTGCAGGTCCACCTTGTCGATGTCGTACGCCGCCTGCGTCGCCGCGATGTTCCGGCTGATGTACGGCGCCTCGCGGACGACCTCGTTCGGCTTCACCCGGAACTGCTGCACGTACGCCGGGTAGACGCCGCCGACGAGCACTGCGCTGACGACGAGCAGCGCCAGCGCACCGGCGGGCAGCAGCACGTTGCGCGCCACGACGTTGGCGAAGAACAGCAGGGCGCAGATCACGGCGATGCCCGCGAGCATGGTCTTGGCGGGCAGCACGGCGTGCACGTCGGTGTACGACGCGCCTTGCACCACACCGCGGAGCGAGAACGCGAGCCCGTACCTGTCGAGCCAGTACCCGACGGCCTTCACGAGCACGACAAGGCCGATGAGCACCGACAGGTGCACGCGGGCACCGACGCTGATCCGGTCGGTGGTGCCCTGCAGCCGCAGCCCGCCGAACAGGTAGTGCGTCGCGGCGGAGGCGAGCAGCGCCAGCACCAGTGCCGCCAGGACGAAGCCCAGCACGAAGCGCTGGAAGGGGTAGGTGAAGACGAAGTAGGAGATGTCCTTGTGGAACTGCGGGTCCTCGACGCCGAACTGCTGTCCGTTGCGCCACATCAACCAGGTGCGCCAGCGGGCCGACGCGGACAGCCCGGCGAACAGCCCGAACAGCGTGCTGACGAGCAGCAGGACGGGCACCAGGAACCGCTCGAGCGCGACGCGGTAGGGCTCGAGGTTCCGCTGCTCGAGCGACAGCGGGCGGAAGGGCGGCCGGGCGCGGTACGCGATGGCGAGGTTCGCGCCCACCACGAGGCTCATGAGCAGCCCGAAGACCGCGAACAGCAGGAGCTTGGTGCCCAGCACCGTGGTGAAGACCGAGCCGTGCCCGGCTTCCCGGAACCACAGCAGGTCGGTGTAGAGCGAGACGAAGACCCCGCCGATCACGACCAGCACCAGCACGGCGACGACGGCGGACACGAAGGGCCGGGGGCGGCCCGGAAGGGCCAGGCCAGGAGTGCGTACGGCCACGGTGGGCGTTCACCTCTCTCGTTCTCTCAGACGAACTCAACCACAAGCGCCCCGTGACGCCCTCCCTGACAATGGACCCGTGACCGACACGCCCTCCGCCCTGCTGTCCGTCGTCGGCGAGGTGGAGAGCCACGTCGCCGAGGCCGGCTGGGACCAGCCCCCGCAGCTGTTCGCCCTCGTCGACACCGAGGAGCTCCTTCGCGCGGAGCCGCAGCTCGCCGAGACGATGGGTCTCGTGGTGGCCCGTCCCGGGTCCCTGACGCCCATCGCGCAGGAGCCGCTTGGCGACGGTCCGCTCGACGAGCAGCTCGCCGCGCTGGTCTTCGGCGCCGAGGTGCTGGGGGTGGTCCTGGCGCACGAGGTGCTAGTGCTGCCGCCCTCGGCTGAGCCCGACCTCGATGACCACGCCGACCCCGCCACGGCGGCCGCTGCCCACCCGGAGCGCCGAGAGGTCCGCCTCGCGGTGGGCGTGCTGCGCGACGGGCGCCGGGAGGCGGTGCTGAGGCTGCGCGGCCAGGAGGAGGCCGAGGACGAACGGGTGACGGGCACCGACCTCGTCCCCGGGCTCGCCGACGCCCTCCTCGCGACGCTCGACTAGGCCACCGGGAGGTCGAGCGCGAACTCCGCGCCCTTGCCCTCCGTCGACAGGACGCTGAGCGGGAAGCCGGCGTCGTCGGCGATGCGCCGCACGAACGACAGGCCGAGCCCGAGACCGCCGACGCGGCGGGTCGCAGACCCGTCGACCTGCTCGAAGGAGGTGAACAGCCGCGCCTGGTCCTCGGCCGAGATCCCCGGCCCGGCGTCCTTCACCGTGACCCGCACGTGGTCGCCGTCGGGCGACAGCGAGGCGGTGAGCGTCACGGGGCCCGTCGGCGCGTACTTCACGGCGTTGTCGATGAGCTCGTCCAGCGCCTTCGCCAGCCAGCTCGGGTCGACGTGTGCCTTCGGGAGGCCACCCGCGACCCGCTTCTTGAAGTCCCGGTACGGCGCGCGCGACTGCCACGCGGTCAGGCGGGCGTCGAGCAGGCTGCGCACCTCCACCTCGCGGGGGCTGATGTGGACCCGGCCCGCCTCGATGGACGCGACGTCGACCAGGAGGTCGACGACCCGGTTCATCTTCAGGGACTCGTCGCGGATCGTCGTGGCGAACGCCTTCACCTTGTCCTGCCCGAGGCCGGTCTTGCTGACGAGGATCTCGGCGTACCCCCGGATCGGGGTGAGCGGCGTGCGCAGCTCGTGGCTGACGTTGGACAGGAACTCGGTCTTCATCCGCTCGACCTCCCGCTCACGGGTCGTGTCGCGCAGGACCAGCACCTCACCGTCGGTGCCCGTGAGCGGGGTGAGCACCACCCGCACGGGCACGGTGGAGCGGTCCGGGCGGTGCACCTCGGCCGTCTCGTCCAGGAGCACGGTGTTCAGCTCGAGCAGCCGGTTGCCCGCGCCGTCACGGACGTCGGCCACCACATCGAGCTGCTCCCCCAGGACGTCAGCCTCATCGACGCCCAGCATCGCGAGGGCGGCGCGGTTCACCGACGTCACGGCACCTGAGCCGTCGGTCGCGAGCAGCCCGTCGGTCATCGAGGCGAGCACGGCCTCGAGCCGGGCGGCGGAGTCGCGCAGGTCCCCCGTGAGCTGGGTCAGCGAGCTCGTCATGGTGTCGAAGGTGTTGGACAGCGTGCCGACCTCGTCGCGGGTGCGGACACCGGCGCTCGCGCTCAGGTCGCCGGCGGCGACGCGCGCCGCAGCAGCCGTCAACCGGCGGACGGGGTCGACGGTCCGGCGACCGAGCACGACCGCGATGATCCCGACCACGACGAGCGCGAGCAGCGAGGTCAGCAGCAGCAGCCGCAGCGCGTCCCGCTCCGTCTTCAGGGCCGGGCCGGGGTCACGCGTCATCGCCAGCAGGGCCACCCGGCCGTGGAGGTAGTCCTCGACCGGCCGCAGCGCGACCGTCGGGTTCGCGCCCTGCGAGCCGATCGTCGAGCCGTCCCGCGGGACCGCCGTCCCGTGCTCGCGCACGATCTGCAGCAGCTGCCCCTGCTTGTTGTTCGTCAGGTTCGAGGCGACGACCTGCAGCGGGTCACCCGCGAGCAGCGTGAGGTTGAACCCGCCCACCTCGAGGTCGTCGCGGGCGTACTCGGTGTCGATCCGGATGCCGTACAGGACGACCTCGTCGGGCGGGGACTGCGGCGTGGCCCGGTGCCCTGCGGCGACGCCGACGACGGCCACCCCAGGTGTCGAGCCGGTCAGCCGGATGTTGTCCGCGAGGTAGTCGATGCGCTTGGCACCGGCACCGCTCAGCACGGCGCGCACGACCGGCACCGCACGCAGCCCCAGCAGCTCGCTCGCCGTGACGGGCGGGCGGCCGGCGAGCGACTCCGGCGGTCGGCCTTGCCGGATGCGGACGATGAAGTCGGACTGACCCGTGAGGACGATGACGTTGAGGAACTGCTGGCACCGCGACGCGGTGACGCACAGCTCGCTGTTCGCCAGACGGGCCTGCTGAGCCGCGAGGCTGTGCAGGTCGTTGAGGGCGGTCGCCCGAGCGGCCGCGGCGTTCTCCACCGTCTCCCGGGACTGGCGGTCATAGGAGTCGACCACCACGTTCCCGACGACCCCGACCGCGGCGACCGCCATCGTGACGACGCCGGCGAGGATGGCGCTGACCACCTTCGACAGCAGGCTGCGCTGCGCCAGCAGCACCTGCCCGAAGACCAGCGCCAGCGCACCGGCACCGCGCAGCAGCACCACCGCCAGCGGTGCGCTGCTCCCCTCGTCCGCCAGCGGCATGAGCGCGGAGGCGGCCGCCCAGAGCCCGAAGCCCAGGCCGAACCACCAGCCGATCGTGTCGCGCCGGTTGACCACGACCGCGACCGCGGCGAGCAGCCCGGCGACCGCGGCGAAGGCCGACGGCCCGGGTGCGGCGGCCAGCGGCACGACGACACCCGCCATGACGGTCGGCACCCGACGCGGCCCCAGTCCCCCGGCGTACAGACCGGAGGCGAGCACGAGGGAGCCGGCCGCGCGCAGCAGCGCCAGGTCGTCGGAGGCTGCGTACCCGAGCCGCAGCGAGATCCGCACCTCTACGACCACCAGCAGCATCGCGCCGATGGCCACGAGCGCGCCCGCACCGGAACGGCGGAGCCAGCCTGCGACCGCGAGACCCACCGCGGCGACGACCGCCAGGATCTGCACCGCACCCAGGAGCGCGAACGGGACCCCGGGCTCCATGGGCCGAGTCTAGGAGCGCAGAGCTCCCCGCCTCAGCAGGTTGGCGGAGTTCCTCCCGCTCGGAGGGTCTTCAGAGCTGCTAGCGCGTCCGCGAGCGTCGCGACCTTGACGAGCTGGAGACCGTCGGGGCGGTACCGCTTCGCCTCCGGGCAGTTGCCTGCCGGCACGAGGAACGCGTCCGCGTCCACCCGGGTGGCACCGCGCATCTTCTGAGCGATCCCGCCGATCGCGCCCACCTTGCCGTCCTGGGTGATCTCGCCGGTACCCGCGATGACCCGCCCGCCGGTGAGCGAGCCTGGCTGGAGCTTGTCGATGATGCCGAGCGCGAACATGAGCCCCGCACTGGGCCCGCCCACGTCCTTGAGGCGGATCTCCACCTCCACCGGGAACTGCGAGGTGGTCGAGGCCTGGATGCCGATGACCGCACGCCGCTCCGCGTCGGGCGTCGCGACGGTCGTGAGCCGCGCGGTGGCGGCCTTGCCGGACCGGCGGTAGCCGATGACGACCGGCTGCCCGGGCCGGCGCGCGCTGATGAGCCTGCGCAGCCCCTCGATGTCGGCGACGGCCTTGCCGTCCACGGTCGTCAGCACGTCACCCACCTGAAGGCGGCCCTGCGCCGGCCCGCCCTTGGTGATCACGCCCACGGAGACCTCGATCGTGCCGACGATGCCGAGCACCTTCATGGCGGCGATCGTCGCGTCGTCCTGGGACTGCCGCATGTCCTGCGCGTTGCGCTCGTCGGTCTGCTGACGGTCCTGGTCCGGCGGGTAGACCAGCTCGCGCGGCACGACCGCGTCACTGCTGGAGAACCACCCTCGGATCGCCTCGAAGAGCGTGACGTGATCAGTCACGCTGACGGTCGTCGCGTCGAGCGCCCCGTCCGTCGGGTAGGTCTTGCCCCCGGTGATCGTCAGCACCTCGGCAGCGCCGACGGTGCCGAGCGTGTTGAAGGCGGGCCCGGGCGAGAGCGTGACGTACGGCACCGACAGGAACGCGCCGCCGATCGCCAGGACGGCCGCCAGCACAGCGGCGAGCAGGGTGGTGAAGGCGCGGCGGGACACGCTGTGAGCGTACGGCGTGCCGACGCGCGGGCGCTCAGCGCGCGAAGAAGCCCAGCGAGCTCGGAGCCGGCGTGGCCTCTTCGACGACCGGCTGCTCCTGCGCAGGCACGACCACCGGTACGACGACCTCGGGCGCGTCCGCCTGCAGGGCCTCCTGCGTGGCCTCGGAGACCCCAACCGCCTCAGGGCCGGCCGTCATCTCCACCTTGTAGTACGCCTTGAAGGCCAGCGGGACCTCGGTGAGGGCGTGCACCGAGACGCGGTCCACGCCCTCCGTGTTGCGCAGGTGCTCCACGAAGCGGACCGCGTCCTCGAGGCTGGCCAGCCGGCGGAAGGCCGGGCTGCCGTCGTGGGCCGGGAAGAAGACGACGTGCTCCATGGGATCTCCGCAGGATGAGGGTCTGCCGTGTCCTCCGGAGTCTCGGCTCGTTGGGCCAGGTGTCTTGAGCATCCGGAACGACGCCTTGTCGGCTTTGTCCCGGAGGTGAGAGACTTCCCTCACGGTCCTCACGGGAAGCCCCGCGAGGTTCTTGCACTCTGCCCGTTGCACCGTTGTCGGGTCTCCCAGCCCCGACGGGAAAGGCACCCAGTGTCGACAGCGCAGGACCTCCCGGTCCCCTACGGCGACCCCGCACACGGGCCTGCCCTGCGACTCGTCCCCAGCGAGCCGCTGGACTTCGACGCGGCCGTCCGCGCCATCCGTCCCCGCCTGCACCGCTACGCCGTGCGCCGCCTCGGCGACCTGCACGAGGCCGAGGAGCTGGTGCAGGAGGCGCTGCTGCGTGCCTACACCCACCGCGCGCAGCTGATGACCGAGGACGACATCGCAGCGTGGACCACGGTCGTCACCGGCCGGCTGGTCATCGACCGCCTCCGTGTCCGCGGTCGCTCCACGACCATGGCCGACGTCCCCGAGAGCGGCCGCGTCTCCCGGGACACGGCCGACCACGTCGTCGCCCGTGACGAGGCCCGGATGGCTCTGGACGCGCTGGACGCGATGCCGACCCGCCAGGCCGCCCTGCTGTGGGCCCGCGAGGTCGAGGGCCAGTCGTACGAGGAGCTGTGCGCGCGCTTCGCCATGACCGAGCCGGCCGTGCGCTCGGTGCTCACGCGGGCCCGCAAGGCCCTCCGCAAGGAGTACGGCGCCCGCGGCGGCACGCTGCCCGTCGGCGGCCTGGCGATCCTCGCGCCGTGGGTCGCCGGCCTGGGCTGGGCCGACCGCCTGCGCCGCGCCGCCGCACGCCTGACGGCCCCGGCTGCGCTCGGCGCCGTCGGCGTCACCGCCCTCGGTGGTCTGGTCCTGAGCCCCTTCGGTTTCCTCCCCGCGAACCCCGAGTTCCGCCCGGCTCCCGCGCTCTCCACCAGCCAGGACGAGGAGCCCCGCCTCCACGCTCCGACGTTCCTGACCGCAGCGGCCCAGCCCGCCCCCGCCGCCGCCGGCACGGCCCCGCGCGCTGACACGGTTCACGCCCTCTTGCCCGCCAGCCTGCGCGACACGGTCGAGACCTGCGTGAACGACGTCGACTCCGACGACGGCAACAACACGATCGACCTGACCCAGGTGACCGATCACGTGCCGGGGCTCGACCCGACCGCCGGCTCGGGCCGGTGCGACGCCGCCGAGTCCACTGCCGGGACCGACCTGATCGTCCACATGCCCGAGGCGCTCGGCGGCGAGGACCTGACGGTCACCGTTCCGGACGAGGTCCAGTGCACCCCCATGCCAGGTAACCCCGTCCTGACGTGCGCCTCTTCCACCCAGCACTCCACCCAGCAAGGAGCAACCCGATGAGCCCCCGCCTTGTCCTCGCCGGAGCCGTCGTCGCCGTTCTCGGCGGCGGCCTCGCAGCGCCTGCTCTTGCAGGCACCGACAGCACCCCGCAGCGCGACAAGGTGTGCGTGCAGCACCCGTCACTGCTCCCCGAGGGCTACTGCATCACCTGGAACAACCCGCTCGGGCCCGTCCAGCCCTAGCTCGCCTTGTGGCGTCGCTCCTCGGCCTGGCGGTCGGTGAGCGCAGCACGGAACCGGTCGTACTTCTGGACCGACTCGCGCGCCTCCTCGGGCCCCTTGGGGCGCGCGGCCCACGTGATCCAGACGACGGCGAGCAACGGCGCGACGATCACCGGGCTGAGCCACAGGATCCAGGAGGGCATCGGTTCGCCTTCGTCGCGATGGGGGGTCGTGCTGGGCATGCTAGACCCGCGACGTCCCGCCGGAAGCCCTCTGCGCCAAGCGCTTTGCGCTCGGCGCCGCTCACCTGAGCTCAGGGGAGCCCGACCCACTCGTGCGTGCCGTCGGCGAAGCGCTGGTCCTTCCAGATCGGCACCCGCGCCTTGAGGTCGTCGATGAGGAGCCGGGCCGCGGCGAAGGCCTCGTCCCGGTGCGCTGCCGAAGCCGCCACGACCACGGCCACGTCCCCGACCTCCAGCCGCCCCACCCGGTGCAACGCTGCCACGCGCACCACCGGTACGGCGGCGACCACGCCCTCCGCCACCTCCCGCAGGACCGCGAGCGCGCTCGGGTGCGCGGTGTACTCCAGCGCCACCACGGCCCGGCCGTCATCGGTGGCCCGGACCAGCCCGGTGAAGGACACGACACCGCCCGCCGACGCGTCGGCGACGGCCGCGAGGACCTCGTCCACCGACAGCGGGGTGTCACGGACGTCGAGGAGCGCGATCACGCTCTGAGCGTACGAGGCCCCGCCCCGGCACCACCCGGCGTACCGGGGCGCGCGGGTTACGTTGGAGCCATGTCCCCCGAACCGGACCCGAACGACCCTCTCGGCCTGAGCCGCTTCCTCGGTGCGGACGTCATGAACCAGCTCCAGCGGCTGCTGTCCTGGTCCGGTGGTCCGGTCAACTGGGACCTCGCCCTCGACGTCGCCCGGGCGGCGCTGGACCGGGACGACCCGGAGATCACGACAGCGCAGAGCCGCGAGGTCGCCGAGGCAGGTCGACTGGCCGACGTGTGGCTCGACGCACTCACCACGCTGCCGGCAGCGGGGGGCGAGGCGCAGGCGTGGACGCGGCGGGCGTGGTTGACGACGACGCTGCCGGCCTGGAAGACCCTTGTCGACCCGGTCGCCGGGCGCGTCACGGCCGCCCTCGGCAGCGCGGTGGAGCAGGGTCTGAGTGGGGACGCGCTGCCACCGGAGCTCCGCGGGCTGCTCAGCGGGCCCAACCCGTTCGCGGGGGTCATGCAGCAGGTGGGCGGGGTCGTGTTCGGCGCCCAGGTCGGGCAAGCCCTCGGCGGCCTCGCCGCCGACGTCCTCGCCTCGTCGGAGGTCGGCATCCCGCTCGGGCCCAGCGCACTGGTGCCCGCGAACGTGATCGCCTTCGCCGACGGCCTGGAGGTGCCGCTGGACGAGGTGCGGCTCTACCTCGCACTGCGCGAGGCCGCGCACCAGCGCTTGTTCTCGCACGTGCCGTGGCTGAAGGCTCACCTGTACGACGCCGTCGACGCCTACGGGCGGGGCATCGAGATCGACATGACCGCGCTCGAGGAGGCGGTCGGCTCCCTCGATCTCAGCGACCCCTCGGCAGCGCAGGAGGCGCTGTCGTCCGGCCTGTTCGAGATCGCTCCGACGCCCGCCCAGCAGGCCGCCCTGGACCGCCTGGAGACCGCCCTGGCCCTCGTCGAGGGCTGGGTCGACCACGTCGTCGACGCCGCGGCCGACGGCAGGCTCCCGCACGCGGGCCCGTTGCGCGAGACCGTGCGCCGCCGACGGGCCTCCGGGGGACCGGCCGAGCAGACCTTCGCGACCCTCGTCGGCCTGCGGCTGCGACCCCGCCGCCTGCGGGAGGCGTCGGTTCTGTGGGCCCGCATCACCCAGGAGCACGGGCTCGAGGGCAGGGACGCCCTGTGGGCCCACCCCGACCTCCTCCCGGGGACGGCGCACCTCGACGACCCGCTGAGCTGGGGAGAACCCGAGGAGGGTGCCGGAGCGGGTGATGACTGGGACGCCGCGTTGCGAGCCCTCGACACCGACCTCGATGGGCGCCCGGACGAGCCCGGGCCGCCCGCCCCCTGAGAGCGGCGTCACGCAGCGTTATCGCCTCGTGTCATGTCCGATTCCGTCCAGCTTTCTTTCGCCCACAGGCCGTGGACCACGTCGTCGCAGGTCAGACGCCCCGCGACCCCCGTCCACACAGCTGTCCACAGCCGGTGGACAAGGTCGTCCACAGGGACACACCGACCTGTCAACACCCCTTCCCCAGGGTCGTCCACAGCCGTGACGGGGTGCCCGTTGACGGGCTCCGGCGAGGCCTCCTAGGTTGCTGAGCCACGGAGCCCTCGGTGCTCCGGAACCGCTCGCAAGGGGAAGGCGAGCGGCTCCGGGACCCGGGGGCTCCGTAACGTCCGGCTCCCCCCGCGTCCCAGGCCGCTGAGCGCAGCGCTGACCGGTCAGTGACCGGTGAAGCGCGCCGGTCGCTTCTCGGCCTTGGCCTGCAGCCCCTCCTGCAGGTCCGCGGTGGTCATCGTGACCGGCTGGGCAACCGCCTCCCACGCCAGCGCGCGCTCGAGGCTCGCCGGCCCTCCGTCGCGCAGCGCCTCCTTGTGCAGCCGGCTCGCCACCGGTGCACCGGCGGCCACCTGCGCCGCGCGCTCGAGCGCGGCCGGAAGGAGGTCCTCGAAGACCGCCGAGCACAGCCCGAGCCGGAGCATCTCGTCGGCGCCCACGGACCGGCCGGTGAGCAGCAGCTCGCGCGCCGCCGCGACGCCCGCCACCTCGGTGAGCGTGTAGGTCGTCGCCATGCCCGCGTGCATGCCCAGCTGCGCGAAGGGCACGGACAGCGAGGCGGCAGGTCCGGCGTACCGGATGTCGCAGGAGAGCGCGAGGGCCGCGCCGGCTCCGACTGCCGGGCCGTTCACGGCGGCCACGGAGGGGACGTCCAGGTCCCGGAGCGAGAGCCACGCCCGGTAGAAGGGCAGCATCTTGTCGCGCAGCTCGTCGACCGACGCGCCGCCGGCTGCGAGCCAGCCGAGGTCGCCGCCAGCGCAGAACGCCCGGCCCGCGCCGGTGACGACGACGCACCGGACGGTCCGGTCGCCGCGCAGGGCGCCCATGGCGGCGACCCATGCGGCGGTCAGCTCGTCGGTCATCGCGTTGCGGCGGTCCGGCAGGTCGAGCGTGAGCAGGACCACGCCCTCGGAGGGGCGGTCGACGAGCAGCACCACGGCAGGCTCCGGAGCGTTCGACGGACG
The DNA here is from genome assembly GCA_035526225.1 of Mycobacteriales bacterium. Classification (GTDB taxonomy): domain Bacteria; phylum Actinomycetota; class Actinomycetes; order Mycobacteriales; family SCTD01; genus RYN-111. Next base: position 2,480 of record DATLCV010000108.1, on the reverse strand, counting down.
GGCGCCCGAGCCTAGGCCCGCCGTCCCCGCAACCACAGCAGGCCTGACGCCACCAGGAGCAGCACGCCGGTCGTCAGCAGGCCGCCGGCACCTGCGCGGCGGACCGGCGAGGCGACCTGCGCGGCGAGCTCGGGGCGCAGCTCGGCGACCGGGGTCACCGCGAGCACCTGGACAGGGCGGGTCGGACGCGGCCGGGCAGGCACGGCACGGCGAACGGAGACGCGGCGCGACGCCACAGGGGTCGCCGTCACCCGGGCGACGCCGAAGCTGCCCAGGCGGTCACGAGCGGCGCGGGACAGGTCGAGCACGCGGCCGTCGACGTACGGGCCGCGGTCGTTCACGCGCACGATGACGCAGCGGCTGTGCCGGCACACCCGGAGGCGGGTGCCGAAGGGCAGCGTCCGGCTCGCGGCGGTGAGCTCTTCGGTGTCGAACCGCTCACCGCTCGCCGTACGCCGGCCCTGGAAGGACCCGCCGTACCAGGACGCGACGCCGGAGAAGCTGTTCCCGACGGGGACCTCGCGGCGGACGTAGCGGACCAGCGACGTCCGAGCGGTCCCGCGGCTGGCGCGGCGTGCCGGAGCGGCGGCGACAGGCGTGGGGTTGACCACGGCCTGCGAGGCGGTGTGCGGCTCGGGTGCGGCACTGTGACGCTGGGGCGCGCCGAGGGACAGGGCGGCACCGGTGAGTGCGAGGCCGGCGAGCAGGCCGCCGGGGACCAGGTGACGACGGGTCAGGGGAACAGGCATGGGCGCTGGTCGCTGCCCGGCCGGTGAGCGACCCCTGGGTGGGGCCGTGCGGGCGGGCTGGACCTCACCACCTTTCGGAGCAGGACCGGGCTGGGCCGGTCGGAACGCGTGCGACGGTGCAGAAACCGTAGGCAGAGGGTGCTTGCAATTGCTAGCGCTCGGTGCGTGGCAGAGATCACGCTTGGGCAAAACCGCAGGTCAGAGGGGGTGCTGGAGCGGGGACGTGGCAGGGGTCACAAGTCGATCATGACGCCGTGTCACCCGATCGTGTGGCGACGCAGTGCCGCTGCACCGCCGAAGAACGGTGTGGGAGTTCTCCCCCCGACGACAGGAACCACTCATGGACACGCCCAGCACGGCGGCACGACGGCCGAGCGTCCCTGTGCTGCTGTGCCTCGCCGTCGCCGGGGCCACCGCGCTGACCGGAGCGCCTGCCACTGCCGCCCCTGCACCCGCCGAGACCGTCGTCGTCACTGGCGTGGGTGACCTCGCCGCGGCCGTTCGCGCGGCCGGTGGTCAGGTCCTCGACCGGCTTCCCCTGGTGGGCGGCCTCGTCGCCCGGCTCCCGCACGGCGCCGTTCTGCCCTCGGCACAGATCGTGCCGAACCGTCCCATGGGCGTCTCCGGCGGCTCCGACGCGACCGGCGTGGCCAGCACGGTCCGCGCCACGCTCGGTCTCGGCGCCCCCGCCGGCGAAGGCGCCGGCGTCACCGTGGCGGTCGTCGACACCGGTGTCGCCGACGTCGCCGACCTCGCGGGGCGTGTGCAGCACGTGGACGTGACCGGTGACGGCACGGGTGACGGCTACGGGCACGGCACCTTCGTCGCGGGGCTCGTGGCGGGTGACGGCAGCAGCTCCGGTGGTGCCTACGCCGGCATCGCCCCTGCCGCGTCGGTCCTCGACGTCCGCGTCGCCCACGACGACGGGACGTCCGACCTCGTGACGGTGCTCAAGGGCCTGCAGGTCGTCGCGCAGCACCCCGAGGTCTCCGTCCTCAACCTCTCGCTGTCCTCCGGGAGCCCGCTGCCGTACCAGCTCGACCCGTTGACGATCGCCCTCGAGTCCCTGTGGGCGCGCGGTACCACCGTCGTCGTGCCCGCCGGCAACGACGGCGCGGAGGGCCGCGGCTCGGTCTCGAGCCCCGGCAGCGACCCGGTTCTCCTCACGATCGGCGGCCTCGACGAGGCCGGCACGGCCGACCACGGCGACGACGTCGTGGCGGACTGGTCAGGTCAGGGCCCGGCGCCGCAGGGCGTGCAGAAGCCCGACCTGGCCGCGCCCGGCGCGCACGTCGTGTCCGTCGGCGCCGTCGGCAGCCAGGTGTGGCAGGCCAACCCCGGCTCGCACGTCGGCGCGGCCTACCTCAAGGGCTCGGGCACGTCGTTCGCCACCGCGGTCGCCTCCGGTGCCGTCGCCGCCCTCGTCTCGGCCCGGCCGGCCCTGACCCCCGACCAGGTGAAGTCGCTGCTCGGGAAGACCGCCTACGGCATCGGCGCTCCGCAGTGGCAGGCCGGCCGCGGTGGGCTCGACCTCGCTGCGGCGCTGACCGGGCGCACCCCGCACAGCGCTGAGAACGCCGAGCCGTTCCCCGGTGACCCGGCCGTGATGCAGGCCCTCGTCGCGGCGATCGTGAGCGGCGACGAGGATGCGGCCGCCGCCGCCTGGGGCCAGCTGTCGGCAGCGGCTCGTCAGTGGGCAGCGCGCCAGTGGGCGGCGAGCAGCTGGGCCGC
>DATLCV010000099.1:0-13142 GCA_035526225.1 Mycobacteriales bacterium | reverse complement strand
CTACTTCTTCGGCTTCTTCTTGCCTGCGACGGTCTTCTTCGGTCCCTTGCGGGTGCGCGCGTTGGTGTGCGTGCGCTGGCCGTGGACCGGGAGACCGCGGCGGTGCCGGATTCCCTGGTAGCAGCCGATCTCGATCTTGCGGCGGATGTCAGCAGCGACCTCGCGACGGAGGTCGCCCTCGATCTTGTAGTTCGCGTCGATCCAGTCGCGGAGCTTGACGAGGTCGTCCTCGACGAGGTCCTTGACCCGGACGTCCGGCGAGACGCCGGTCTCCGCGAGGGTCTGCTGAGCACGGGTACGGCCGATGCCGTAGATGTACGTGAGCGCGATCTCCAACCGCTTCTCGCGGGGGAGGTCGACGCCGGCGAGGCGTGCCATGGGGCGGTACTGCCTTCCTGCTGTCGGAGGTCCTGGCCCGTTCCGTCCCCTCCCGCCCGGGAGGGGCCCCGGCCTCCGACCGGGGGTGGCCGACCCGAGGGCCGGTTGGAACGAGCTCGTTCAGTTGTGTGGTGCTGCTAGCCCTGCCGCTGCTTGTGGCGGGCGGTCGAGGAGCAGATCACCATGACGCGGCCGTGGCGACGGATGACGCGGCACTTGTCGCAGATCGGCTTCACGCTCGGCTTGACCTTCACGGCTCTCGTTCCTGTTGCTCGGGTTACGTCGCTTGGCTCGGGTTACTTGTAGCGGTAGACGATGCGCCCGCGGGTGAGGTCGTAGGGCGAGAGCTCCACGACCACGCGGTCCTCGGGAAGGATGCGGATGTAGTGCTGCCGCATCTTGCCGCTGATGTGGGCCAAGACCTTGTGGCCGTTCTGCAGCTCCACGCGAAACATCGCGTTGGGGAGCGGCTCCACGACTCGGCCCTCGATCTCGATGGCCCCGTCCTTCTTGGGCATGTCCTCCGCTAACGGTCGTCCTGATGAGGTAGTACTGGTTCCCGCGCCCGTCTCCGTCGCGAGGTACGCGCCGGGCACGAGTCAGCCGCCGGTCACAGACCGACGCATCATCGTACGTCACGCCGCGCCCGGCAGTCCAACCGGAGCCCGCTGTGACCCCCGTCACCCGCGGTCGGGCGTGTCCGCCTGCTCGCCCTCTTCACCCAGCGCGTTGTCCGCCAGGGCGTGCAGCACCGTCTTGAGCTGGAACGGCGTGAGCCCCGGGTGCGCGCCCAGCACGCGGGCCACGAGCCCGGTGATGTGCGGCGCGGCGAAGCTGTTCCCCGTCGCGGTCAGCGTGGCACCGCCACGCCACGCGACCTCGACGTCGACCCCCGGGGCGCCGAACTCGACCGGCGGGTCGGGGTTGAAGTCGAACCGCTCCGGGTCGTTGCGCTCGTGGGCCGCCACCGAGAACACCGCGGCGTACTGCGAGGGGTACGACGGCACCGCGGCGTTGTTGACCGCGCAGACGAGGGCCGTGCCCCGGAAGTACGCCTCATCGGCCAGGTCGTGGAACAGCCCGTGGTAGTCGTCGTTGCCCGTGGACAGCGACAGGTTCACGACCGGGAAGCCCTGCTCCAGCGCCCAGCGGACCCCAGCGGCGAAGACCGGCCCCCGGCCGGTGAGCCGGTCCCCCAGCACGCGGACGCTGTGCAGCCGGCAGTCGGGCGCGAGCCGCCGGATGATCCCGGCGCAGGCGGTGCCGTGCCCGAAGAGGTCCTCGTGCTGTCCTACGTCGACGCGCACCCCGTCGGGCTGGGACGCGTCGACGCTCAGCGCGACGGCCGAGTCCACCCTGCCGACCCAGGGGTGACCGTCCTCGACGCCGCTGTCGACGACGGCGACGTCGACACCGGCGCCCGTGGAGCCACCCCAGGCCCACTCGCGGGTGATGCCCAGCGGCAGCGGCCGCACGGGGCGCAGGACGGCAGGGTCGAACTTCTCCGCGCCTGCGGGGCGCAGTGACGTCCGGGCGCTCTGGGTGTGCGGGACGGCGTCCATGGCCGGGGGCGCGTGGGGCGCGCTCACCGCCTCTGGTTGTGCCCGGGGCGCCGGTCGTGGCGCTGTTGGGCGGCATCGGCGAACTCACGCACCACACGCACCGCCAGCCGCCGCTGGTCGAGGTCCAGCCGCCCGAGCTCGCCGAACAGCGCCGCGAGCTCGAGCAGGTCGGCATCGGGCGGCGCGAGCTCCGCCGCCGTGCTGCGCAGCACGTCGGCCAGCTCCGGCTGCCCGTCCTGGTCCGCGGCCGCGGCCACAGCGCCGAGCAGCCGGCGGCCGAAGTCGTCGAAGGCGCGGGCGCCCTCCAGCGCGAGGGCCGCCTGGTCCGCCACGACCGCGAGCAGCTCCAGGTCGGCGGCAGCCTCGGGGCGGTCCTCGGACCTGTCGAGCACTTCCAGGACGCCCAGCAGCCTCTCCGAGGTCCCCACCGGGGCGGCCAGGATGCTGCGCGGCGTGTAGCCCGAGGTGGGCGCTGCTCCTGCCCAGCGCGGGTCCTGCGACAGGTCGCTCACGACCAGCGGCTGCCCCGACATGGCCACCCAGCCCGCGATGCCCTGCCCGGACGGCAGCCGCAGCCCCTTGGTGCTCTCCGCGCCCGCGCCGACGATCGTGGTGAAGACCAGCTCGGAGTCGTCCTCGGTGAGCAGCGCGACCGAGCACGCCTGCGCACCGAACATCCGCATGGCCGTGGCCGCCACGGACGTGACCAGGTCGTCGGGACCGGCCGGGGCGAGCACCGGCCCCACGTCCCCTGCCATCCGGGCCATCCGGGCCAGCAGCCCCGGGAGGTCGGCCGAGGGCGCGCTCACGGCGACAGGCCCTCCGCAGCTCCCTCGGCCGCGGCGTGCTCCAGGTCGCCCCGGAACCGCGCGGTGATCCGCCCCACCGGCAGGTCCGGCAGGACGAGGGTGGCCTGACCGTCGTCCAGCTCGGCGCTGCCGAGCACGTCGCCGTCGAGCGCGAAGGTCACCGCACCCTGGACGTCCTCCACGCTGCGGCCGACTGCCGCGTCGAGGATCTGGGCGCGCAGCACCACGCCGTCGGCGGTGCGCTCGGGTACGGCGAGCGCGACCACCACCGGCACGGCGGGCGCGACGATCGCCTGGGGCACGGGCGCGCTGGTGGCGGCCGCGTGGTCGGCGTCCCCGCCGTAGGAGGCCACGACCGGGTGCACCCCGACGGGCAGCCGCACCCCGTCGAGGACCGCCCTGCCGTCCGCGTCGAGCGGTGCGGTGCCGAGCAACCGGTGCCCGGCCCGGAACGCGACGGTGCCTGTCGGTGTCGGCCCCACGTCGTGCACGGTGACGACGCGGGCCTCGAGCGCAACCGCCTGGCCGTCACTCACGTGCGCGCTGGGCAGGTGCAGCCGCACCAGGGTCGGGGCCGCGCTCTCGAGGCGGCCCCCCACCACACGGTCGCCAGGGTCGAGCACGCGCACCTCCCACCGGGGCGCGGGCTGCGCACCACCGGTCAGACTGGCAACGACGACGGCGGTTGGACAACGCTCGTGTCACCTGGCCGACACCCCTAGAGCCTGCTGCGGCCGCCGTCCGGCGCGGTGAGCACCCAGGGACCGTCGGGAGTCACCGCGACCGTGTGCTCCCAGTGCGCCGCCTGAGCGCCGTCCGCCGTCACCACGGTCCAGTCGTCGTCCAGCAGGGCGGTGTCTGCTGCACCCATGGTCACCATGGGCTCCACGGCGATGACCACGCCCACGTCGAGGGCCATGCCCTTGCCCGGCCCCTGCGGCGCGACGTTCGGCACGGAAGGGGGCTCGTGCATCTCCCGGCCGATGCCGTGCCCGGTGTAGTCCTCGAGCAGGCCGTAGCCGTGCGGGAGCACGACGCCCTCTACGGCGGCGCCGACGTCGGAGAGCCGGCCCCCGGGCCGGACGACGGCCAGCGCCGCCCACAGGCTCTCCTCCGCGACGCGGTTCAGGGCGAGCAGCTCGGGACCGCACGCGCCGACGGGCACCGTCACCGCAGCGTCACCGTGCCAGCCGTCGACGACGGCTCCGAAGTCGATCGAGCACAGCTCGCCCTCCTCCAGCACCCGCGGACCCGGCACCCCGTGGACGACCTCGGCACCCACGGAGGCGCAGATCACCGCGGGGAAGGGCGGGAACCCGTACCCCAGGAAGCTCGACGTTGCCCCGCGTCGCTCCAGCACCTCACGGGCGACCCGGTCCAGCGCCTCGGTGGTGATGCCCGGCCGCACGGCCTCGGTCATCCGCTCGAGCCCCTCCGCGACGACCAGCCCGGCCCGGCGCATGAGCTGCACCTGCTCCGGGCTCTTCAGCGTCACGCCGCGCGGTCGGCGCCTCACCGCCGGTGCTGCAGCGGGCGGAGCGCGTCGATGGCGCGGTGCGTGATGTCGTCGACCGGGCCCGTGGCGTCGATGCCCACCAGCAGCCCGCGGCCGGCGTAGTAGTTCACGAGGGGGGCCGTGGACTCGGCGTACACCTGCAGCCGGTTCGCGATGGTCTCCGCCTGATCGTCGTCGCGCTGGTAGAGCTCGCCGCTGTCGATGTCGCACACGCCTTCCGCAGCGGGCGGGTCGAAGTCGACGTGCCAGATGTGGTTGCACGTCCGGCACGTACGGCGGCCCGACAGCCTGCGGATCACCTCGTCGTCGTCGACGACGAGCTCGAGCACGACGTCGAGCTTGTGGCCGGACTCCGCCAGGATGTCGTCGAGCACCTGGGCCTGCGGCACGGTGCGCGGGAACCCGTCGAGCAGGAACCCCTCGCGCGCGTCCTCCTCGAGGATGCGCTCGCGGACCATGTTCACCGTGACGTCGTCGGGCACCAGGTCGCCACGGTCCATGTAGGCCTTGGCCTCGAGGCCGAGCGGGGTGCCCTGGCTGACGTGGCTCCGGAAGATGTCCCCGGTGGAGATCTGGGGGACGCCGAGGTGCTCCGCGATGTACTGGGCCTGCGTCCCCTTCCCCGCTCCGGGGGGCCCGACCAGGACGAGGCGCACTACTTCAAGAAGCCTTCGTAGTTGCGCAGCATCAGCTGGCTCTCGATCTGCTTGACGGTCTCCAGGCCGACGCCGACGACGATGAGCACAGCTGTCCCGCCGAAGGGGAGGCGGTTGGCCCCGGCGGTGAGGTTGAACAGGATGAGCGGCAGCACCGCGACGAGCCCGAGATAGAGCGCACCGAAGCTGGTGACGCGCGACAGGATGTAGTCGAGGTACTCCGCGGTGGCTCGCCCGGGGCGGATGCCCGGCACGAAGCCGCCGTACTTCTTCATGTTGTCGGCGACCTCGACCGGGTTGAACGTGATCGCGACGTAGAAGTACGTGAAGAAGATGATGAGGGCGAAGTAGATGCCCAGGTAGAGCGGGTGGTCGCCCTTGATCAGGTAGCGGTCCACGAACTTCTGCAGCGCCTCGTTGGTCCAGACGTTGCGCAGCAGGCTCGGCAGGTACAGCAACGAGCTGGCGAAGATGACGGGGATGACGCCTGCCTGGTTCACCTTCAGCGGGATGTAGGTGCTGGTGCCGCCGTACATGCGCCTGCCGACCATGCGCTTGGCGTACTGCACCGGGATGCGGCGCTGCGCCTGCTCGACGAAGACCACGCAGGTGATGACGACGAGCGCGAGCATGAGCACGGCGGTGAGCACGAAGCCGCCGTTGCTGCCGCGGAGGATGTTCGCGCCCTGCGAGGGCATCGAGGAGATGATCGAGGTGAAGATCAGCACGGACATGCCGTTGCCGATGCCGCGGTCGGTGACGAGCTCACCGAGCCACATGATCACGGCGGTGCCGGCCGTCAGGGTCACGACGAGCACCAGGATCCGGAACAGGCTGTCGTCGGGGATGATCTTCTCGTTGCAGCCCTGGATGAGGTTGCCGGAGCGCGCGAGGGCGACGATGCCGGTCGACTGCAGGACGGCGAGCGCCACGGTGAGGTAGCGCGTGTACTGCGTGAGCTTCGCCTGCCCGGACTGCCCCTCCTGCTTGAGGGTCTCCAGGCGCGGGATCACGACGATGAGGAGCTGGATGATGATCGAGCTCGTGATGTACGGCATGATCCCGAGCGCGAAGACGCTCAGCTGCAGCAGCGCCCCGCCGCTGAAGAGGTTGACCAGCCCGTAGAGGCTGTTGTCCTTCACCTGGTCCAGGCAGGTCTGGATGGCGACGTAGGACACGCCAGGCCCGGGGACCACGGAGCCGAGCCGGTAGACGCCGATCATCGCCAGGGTGAACAGCAGCTTCCGGCGCAGGTCAGGCGTCCGGAAAGCCCTGCCGAAGGCGCTGAGCACAAATCCTCCTGTGGCGCGTCCCCGCGATGGGACGGTCGGGGTGAGGGCGTCAGGCCGGTGTCGGCCGTTCGCAGGACTCTAACAGTCGGGGGGTCGAGCAGATATGCCGTCCCTGACGCCGCAGGGCCGCCGTACCAAGCCTGGTACGGCGGCCCTGAGAGCGTGTCGCTGCGCGCTGTCCTAGAGCGTGGTGGCGCTGCCACCGGCCGCGGCGAGCTTGTCCTTCGCCGAGGCGGAGAAGGCGTGCGCCGTGACGTCGAGCTTCACGGCGACGTCGCCGTCGCCGAGCACCTTCACCAGGCAGTTGTCGCGCACGGCGCCCTTGGCGACGAGCTCGTCGACGCCCACGGTGCCGCCCTGCGGGAACAGCTCGCCGAGGCGGTCGAGGTTGACGACCTGGTACTCCGTGCGGAAGCGGTTCTTGAAGCCCTTGAGCTTGGGCAGCCGCATGTGCAGCGGCATCTGCCCGCCCTCGAAGGCGGCCGGCACCTGGTAGCGGGCCTTGGTGCCCTTGGTGCCGCGGCCCGCGGTCTTGCCCTTGCTGGCCTCACCACGGCCGACGCGGGTCTTGGCGGTCTTCGCGCCAGGAGCCGGACGGAGGTGGTGGACCTTGAGGGGGCTGCTCATCGTTACTCGACCTCCTCGACCGACACGAGGTGCGTGACGGTGTTGACCATCCCGCGGATCTCGGGACGGTCCTCCTTGACGACCGTGTCGTTGATCCGCTTCAGGCCGAGCGAGCGCAGCGTGTCGCGCTGGTTCTGCTTTCCGCCGATGCCGGACTTGGTCTGGGTGACCTTCAGACGCGCCATGATCAGCTCCCTGCTGTCCCTGATGCACCGACCGGCGCAGCCGAAGCGGCGGCCGCGGCCGCACGGGCGCGCAGCATCGCGGCCGGAGCCACGTCCTCCAGGGGCAGGCCGCGGCGTGCCGCGATCTCCTCCGGACGGACGAGGCCCTGCAGCGCTGCCACGGTCGCGTGGACGATGTTGATGGGGTTCGACGAGCCGAGCGACTTGCTCAGCACGTCGTGGATGCCGGCACACTCCAGCACGGCGCGGACCGGGCCGCCGGCGATGACGCCGGTTCCCGGGCTTGCCGGCTTCAGCAGCACGACCCCGGCGGCCGCCTCGCCCTGGATCGGGTGAGGGATGGTCGCGCCGATGCGCGGCACGCGGAAGAAGTGCTTCTTGGCCTCCTCGACGCCCTTGGCGATCGCCGCGGGCACCTCCTTGGCCTTGCCGTAGCCGACGCCGACCTGACCGTCGCCGTCGCCCACGACCACGAGGGCGGTGAAGCTGAAGCGACGACCGCCCTTCACGACCTTGGCGACGCGGTTGATCGCGACGACGCGCTCGATGTGCGGGCTCTTCTCGGGGGCCGCCCCGCCGCGACCGCCACGACCGCCGTCACGACGGTCGCCTCCGGCCGCGGGGCCGCCACCCTGGGCGTTGCCGCCTCGGCGCTGCTGTCCGGGCATCAGGCGTTCCTCTTCTCGGTGCGGTTGCGGGTCATCAGAAGTCCAGCCCGTTCTCACGGGCGGCGTCGGCAAGGGCCGCGATGCGACCGCTGTACGCGTTGCCGCCGCGGTCGAACACGACCTTCGCGATGCCCTTGTCCTTCGCGCGGCTGGCGACGAGCGCGCCGACCTTGCGGGCCTGCTCGGTCTTGTCGCCCTTGTCGGTCGTGCTGCGGATGCTCACGTCCAGGGTCGACGCGCTGGCCAGCGTGTGACCGGCCAGGTCGTCCACGACCTGCGCCGTGATGTGCCGCGCGGAGCGCGTGACCACGAGACGGGGGCGAGCCGGCGTACCGGTGACGCGCTTGCGGATGCGGAAGTGCCGGCGTGCCCGGCCCAGACGCCGCTGCGCGCTGATACTCGATGCGGAGGATGCCATTACTTACCCGTCTTCCCGACCTTGAGCTTGATCTGCTCGCCCGCGTAGCGGACGCCCTTGCCCTTGTAGGGGTCGGGCTTGCGCAGCTTCCGGATGTTGGCGGCGACCTCGCCGACCTTCTGCTTGTCGATGCCCTTGACCGTGAACCTGGTAGGGGACTCGACCTCGAAGCTGATGCCGTCCGGTGCCAGGACCGGCACGGGGTGGCTGAAGCCGAGCGCGAACTCCAGGTCGGAGCCCTTCGCGGCGACGCGGTAGCCGACCCCGCGGATCTCCATCGCCTTGGCGTAGCCCTCGGTCACGCCGACGACCATGTTGTTGACCAGCGTGCGGGTCAACCCGTGCAGGCTGCGGCTCTCGCGCTCGTCGTTCGGGCGGGTGACGACGAGCGTGCCGTCCTCGGTGCGCTCGATGCGGATGGGCTCGGTCACCTCGAGGGAGAGCGAGCCCTTGGGACCCTTCACCTGGACCGACTGTCCGTCGAGGGTGACCTCGACGCCGGAGGGGACGGGAATGGGCAGGCGGCCGATCCGAGACATGTCCGGGCCTCCTTAGTAGACGTAGGCGAGGACTTCCCCACCCACGCCCTTCTTGTTCGCCTGGCGGTCGGTCAGCAGGCCGTTCGACGTCGAGATGATCGCGACGCCGAGGCCACCGAGGACCTTGGGCAGGTTGCCGGCCTTCGCGTAGACGCGCAGGCCGGGCTTGGACACGCGACGGACGCCGGCGAGGCTCCGCTCGCGGTTCGGCCCGTACTTGAGGTCGATGACGAGCAGCTTGCCCTTCTCGCCGTCCTCGACGCGCCAGCCGGCGATGTAGCCCTCCTGCTGGAGGATCTCGGCGATGCCCGTCTTGATCTTGCTGTGCGGCATGGTGACGGTCTCGTGGTACGCCGAGTTGGCGTTGCGCACGCGGGTCAGCATGTCCGCGATGGGGTCGGTCATGGTCATGTCAGGCCGGTGGCCTTTCCCGTCGTGGTCCCCCGGCGTACCGGGGCCTGCGACGAAGAGTGCGTTGCCGGAGGCAACTCGGAAGGGATGGTCTTACCAGGAGGACTTGGTGATGCCGGGCAGCTCACCCGCGTGCGCCATCTCGCGCAGGCAGATGCGGCAGAGCCCGAACGTGCGGAACACAGCGCGCGGACGCCCGCAGCGGTTGCAGCGCGTGTATCCGCGCACCTTGAACTTCGGCTTGCGGTTCGCCTTCTCGACGAGGGCCTTCTTCGCCATCTCTACTGCTCCTTGAAGGGGAAGCCGAGCGCCCGCAGGAGCGCACGACCCTCCTCGTCGTTGGTGGCCGTGGTGACGACCGTGATGTCCATGCCGCGGGTGCGGTCGACCTTGTCCACGTCGATCTCGTGGAACATGGACTGCTCGTTGAGGCCGAACGTGTAGTTGCCGTTGCCGTCGAACTGCTTCGGCGACAGGCCGCGGAAGTCGCGGATGCGAGGGAGGGAGAGCGTGACCAGCCGGTCCAGGAACTCCCACATGCGGTCGCCCCGGAGCGTGACCTTCGCACCGATCGGCATGCCCTCGCGCAGCTTGAACTGCGCGATCGACTTCGTGGCCCGCCGCAGCTGCGGCTTCTGGCCGGTGATGGCCGTCAGGTCACGCATCGCGCCGTCGATGAGCTTGGAGTCCTTGGCAGCCTCGCCGACACCCATGTTGACCACGACCTTGACGACGGCCGGGATCTGCATGGCGTTGCCGTAGGAGAACTGCTCGAACAGGGCCGGCTTGATCTCCTCGCGGTAGCGCGCCTTGAGGCGGGGCAGGGTGCGGGGCGTGACGCCCGAGGGTGCGGTGGTCATCAGATGTCTCCGTTGCAGCGGCGGCAGATCCGCACGCTGTGCGTCTTGCCGTTGGCGTCGGGCTCGCTGCGGCGGTGACCGATGCGGCTGGGCTTGCCACAGCTCGGGCACACCACCTGCACGTTGCTCACGTGGACCGGCGCCTCCTGCGTGACGATGCCCCCCTGCTGGGAGCCGCGCGCAGACTGCGTGACCTTCGTGTGCTTCTTGATGCGGTTGGCGCCCTCGACGAGGATCCGGCTGGTGCCGGGGTCGGCCACGATGACCTTGCCCGTCAGGCCCTTGTCCTTGCCGGCGATCACCTGGACGGTGTCGCCCTTCTTCACGAAAAGGCCCGCCATAGCTAGAGCACCTCCGGTGCGAGCGAGATGATCTTCATGAAGCGCTTGTCGCGGAGCTCCCGGCCGACGGGGCCGAAGATGCGCGTGCCGCGCGGGTCCCCACCGTCCTTGATGAGCACCGCCGCGTTCTCGTCGAAGCGGATGTAGCTGCCGTCGGGACGACGGCGCTCCTTGACGGTGCGGACGACGACCGCCTTGACGACGTCGCCCTTCTTCACGCCTGCACCGGGGATCGCGTCCTTGACGGTGCAGACGATGACGTCGCCGATGCCGGCGTAGCGACGGCTCGAGCCGCCGAGAACGCGGATGCAGAGGACTTCCTTCGCACCCGTGTTGTCGGCGACGCGCAGTCGCGACTCCTGCTGAATCACTGTGTCTCCTGGTGTGAACCCCGTATCCCCGTCACCGGGGACGCGAGCTCGCTAGTAAGGCTGCGGAACTGCGTGGCAGCGCGCGGGCGCGCTACTTGGCCTTCTCGAGGATCTGCACGACGCGCCAGCGCTTGCTCGCCGACAGCGGACGCGTCTCCATGAGGAGGACGCGGTCGCCGACGCCGCAGCTGTTCTGCTCGTCGTGCGCCTTGAGCTTGTTCGTGCGGCGCAGGGTCTTCTTGTACAGCGGGTGCTGCACGCGGTCCTCGACCGCCACGACGACGGTCTTGTCCATCTTGTCGCTGACGACCAGGCCCTCACGGGTCTTGCGGAAAGCCCGCTCGACGGCCTCTGACTGAGTGGTCACGCCCTTGCCTTCTGTCATGCGGCACCACCCGTGCGGACGATGCCGAGCTCGCGCTCACGCATCACGGTGTAGATGCGAGCGATGTCGCGCCGCACGGTCTGCAGGCGACGGTTGTTGTCCAGCTGGCCGGTGGCCACCTGGAAGCGGAGGTTGAAGAGCTCCTCCTTGGCCTCACGGAGGTTGGTGACGAGCTCCTCGTCACCGAGCTCACGCAGTGCGTTGGTCCGGCTGTCGGCCATCAGTGACCCTCCTCCCGGACGACGAAGCGGCACTTCATCGGCAGCTTGTGCATGGCACGGCGCATGGCCTCCCGGGCGAGCGGCTCCGGCGGACCGGCGAGCTCGAACAGGATGCGACCGGGCTTGACGTTCGCGACCCACCACTCCGGCGAGCCCTTGCCGGAGCCCATGCGGGTCTCGGCCGGCTTCTTCGTGAGCGGGCGGTCCGGGTAGATGTTGATCCAGACCTTGCCGCCACGACGGATGTGGCGCGTCATGGCGATACGCGCGGACTCGATCTGGCGGTTGGTCACGTACGCCGGCTCCAGGGCCTGGATGCCGTACGTGCCGAACGCGAGCTCGGTGCCGCCCTTGGCCGCACCGCTGCGGTCGGGGTGGTGCTGCTTGCGGTGCTTGACCCTGCGCGGGATCAGCATGGTCAGGCCTCCGTCTCGCCAGTAGCAGGGGCGGTCTCGGTGGTCGTCGCCTCGGCCGGGGCCTCGACCGCAGGGGCCTCGACCGCAGGGGCCTCGACCGCAGCCGCCGGGGTCTCGACCGCGGTGTCCGCGACGGGAGCCTCAACGGCCTCGACGGCGTCAGGCACGTCGCCCGGAGCCTCGATCCCCTCCGCCAGCCGGCCGGCCTCGGTGCCACCTGCCGTGGTGCCGGTCGAGCCGGAGCGGGGACCGCGACGCGCGGGGCGCTCGCGGCGCTGCTGCCGCAGCGCGGCCTCCTGCGCCTCGCGCTCGGCGCGGGACATGACCTTGTCACCCTTGTAGATCCAGACCTTCACGCCGATGCGGCCGAAGGTCGTGCGGGCCTCGTAGACGCCGTAGTCGATGTCCGCACGCAGCGTGTGCAGCGGGACGCGACCCTCGCGGTAGAACTCGGAGCGGCTCATCTCGGCACCGCCGAGGCGGCCGGCGCACTGCACCCGGATGCCCTTGACGCCGGGGCTCTTGAGCGCGCTCTGCATCGCCTTGCGCATGGCGCGGCGGAAGCTGACGCGGCTCGAGAGCTGCTCGGCCACACCCTGGGCGACAAGCTGCGCGTCGCTCTCGGGGTTCTTGACCTCGAGGATGTTCAGCTGCACCTGCTTGCCCGTGAGCTTCTCGAGGTCGCCGCGGATGCGATCGGCCTCGGCGCCACGACGGCCGATGACGATGCCGGGGCGTGCGGTGTGGATGTCCACCCGCACGCGGTCACGGGTGCGCTCGATCTCGACCTTGGAGATGCCGGCGCGTTCCATGCCCTTGCTCATCATCTTGCGGATCGCCACGTCTTCCTTGACGTACTCCGCGTAGTTCTTGTCCGCGTACCAGCGCGACGTCCAGTCGGAGGTGATCCCGAGTCGGAAGCCGTGCGGGTTGACCTTCTGCCCCACTAGCGGGACCCGCCCTTCGTGTTGCCGGCCGTCTTGCCAGGAGCAGCGACTGCGAGCTGCGCCTGGACGACGACCGTGATGTGGCTGGTGCGCTTGCGGATGCGGTACGCCCGCCCCTGCGCGCGGGGACGGAAGCGCTTGAGGGTCGGGCCCTCGTCCACATAGGCCTGCGTGATCACGAGATCGCGCCGGTCCAGGTCCTTGTTGTTCTCGGCGTTGGCGATCGCGGAGGCCACGACCTTGTAGATCGGGTCCGAGGCCGCGTGCACGTCGAAGCGCAGGATGTCCAGCGCGTCCTGCACGGGCAGGCCGCGCACGAGGTCGATGACGCGACGGCACTTCATCGGCGTCATGCGCACGTACTTGGCCTGCGCCAGCGCGGCGTTCGGCGGCAGGTGTCGCGTCTTGTTCTCAGCCACGACGCGCCCGCCGATCGTCCTTCACGTGCCCGCGGAAGGTGCGGGTGGGCGCGAACTCGCCGAGCTTGTGGCCGACCATCGCCTCGGTCACGAAGACCGGGACGTGCTTGCGGCCGTCGTG
>DATLCV010000026.1:0-23200 GCA_035526225.1 Mycobacteriales bacterium | reverse complement strand
TCGAGATCCCCGGCGCCGCCGTGATCGCGGCGCTGTTCGTCAGGGACCAGCACGTGCCGCTGCTCGCGATCCCCGCAGCCGTTCTCCTGCTGATCGGGCTCGGCCTGGTCATCCGCTCGGCCGGCCGGGCCACCGAGCCGGCCGTGCCGGTCGAGTGACGGCAGTCGTCCGTCGTACAAGGGGAGTGAGGGGAGTCACTGGGCACTCAAGGCGAACGGGTGATCACGGGTGGGAGACTCTGCGGAGACCCCCGCACCACCGAGGAGAGCTCGCATGGGACGCCTGGCTGCGACCGAAGGCCTGACCGAGATCCAGCAGGAGATCCTGTCGACGGTCCGGGGCTTCGTGGACAAGGAGATCATCCCGTTCGCGACCGACCTTGAGCACAAGGATGAGTTCCCCGAGGCGATCGTCGAGGGCATGAAGGAGATGGGCCTGTTCGGGCTCATGATCCCGGAGGAGTACGGCGGCCTCGGCGAGTCCCTGCTGACCTACGCGCTGGTCGTCGAGGAGATCGCCCGCGGCTGGATGAGCGTCTCCGGTGTCATCAACACGCACTTCATCGTCGCCTACATGCTCAAGCAGCACGGCGCCGACGAGCAGAAGAGCCGGCTGCTGCCCCTGATGGCGACGGGCGAGCTGCGTGGCGGCTTCTCGATGAGCGAGCCGGGGTGCGGGTCCGATGTGGCAGGCATCAAGAGCAAGGGCGTGCGCGACGGTGATGAGTACGTGCTCGACGGGCAGAAGATGTGGCTCACCAACGGCGCCCGTGCCGGGCTCATCGCGACGCTGGTGCGCACGGACGAGGGCGGCGACTCGGTCTACAAGAACATGACGACGTTCCTCATCGAGAAGGAGCCGGGCTTCGGCACCACGGCCCCGGGGATCACGATCCCCGGGAAGATCGACAAGATGGGTTACAAGGGCGTCGAGACCACCGAGATGGTGATGGAGGGCGCCCGCGTCCCTGCCTCCTCCGTGCTCGGTGGCGAGGACGGCCGGGGCAAGGGCTTCTACCAGATGATGGACGGCGTCGAGGTGGGCCGCGTCAACGTCGCGGCGCGGGCCTGCGGCATCTCGATCCGCGCCTTCGAGCTCGCCATCGCGTACGCCCAGCAGCGGGTCACGTTCGGCAAGCCGCTCACCGGGCACCAGGCGATCCAGTTCAAGCTCGCCGAGATGGCCACCAAGGTGGAGGCCTCCCATGCGCTGATGGTCAACGCGGCGCGGCTCAAGGACGCCGGCAAGCGCAACGACGTCGAGGCCGGCATGGCCAAGCTGCTGGCCAGCGAGTACTGCGCCGAGGTCACGCAGGAGTCGTTCCGCATCCACGGTGGCTACGGCTACTCCAAGGAGTACGAGATCGAGCGCCTCATGCGCGAGGCACCGTTCCTGCTCATCGGCGAGGGCACCTCGGAGATCCAGAAGACGATCATCAGCCGTGGCCTGCTGAAGGACTACGGGCTGAAGGGCTGATCCACATCCCGTCCCGTGGGACATCGCGGGGAGTCGGATCGGCTGGCTCACGTTCCAGGACGACAGGGGCGTGTCGTGTACGGCGGGACGCCGCTGGGCTCTGCTCCCCGCAGCAGCAGCGCCTCCCTGCACGGCTGCCCGCCTCAGCGGACGGGGCAGATCTGCATGTGACGGCTAGGTTGCCCGGGTGACCGGGGACGAGGTGCTGCAGCTGGTCGAGGCGCACCTCGTCTCCGTCCTCGGTCCGCCCAGCGGCCGCGCCGCCGTCAGCTTCCTCGGCACCGAGCAGGTCGAGGTGCTGCGCTTCTCCGACGGGGTCGCGCGCTACGTGACGCTGGGGATGTCCCGCTACCCGATGGCGGACCCAGGCACCGAGCTGGTCGCGCAGCACGGACCGCGGGCAGAGCTGGTGCTGTCCGTGCGCGGGGCGCAGGACAGCGTGCTGCGTCGGATGGCCGTCATGGCGGCCAGCCCGGCCGTCGAGGGTGTCGTCATCAGCGGCGGTGCCGGGCTCGAGCTGGGTGAGCCGCTGTGGGACGGCGCCCGGTTCACGGCGGTCCTCGTGGGGGAGCCAGGTGGGCTGGTGCCCGACCTGCCGGTCGAGGGTGACGAGCCGGTCCGCTTCCTGCCGCTGCTGCCCATGACGCCGAACGAGGCTGCCTGGAAGCGCGTGCACGGCGCCGCTGCCCTCGAGGACCGCTGGCTCGCCCAGGGCCTCGACCTCCGCGACCCCGCCCGCCCAGCGGCAGACCTGGGATGAGGACCCTCGTCGAACGGTTCCGGGAGCAGGCGGCAGGGTGCCGCAGCTACGGCAGCGCGCTCACCGGCGCGCTCCTCGAGGGCGCCGCGGACGACCTGGCGCAGGGCGGCGTCGTCGCCGACTTGATGGGTCCGCACGCCGCCGACCCGGGCGGCACAGTGCCGGCGCTGCGGCTGGCGGGCTCGCTGCACCGGCTGGTCCTGCAGGGGCGGGCTCCAGCACTGGCGCAGCACTACCCCAGCGTCGGTGGTGCGGCACCGGTGGAGCAGGTCTGGCCGGCGGCGCGGGACACGGTCGAGGAGCACGTCGAGGAGCTGCGCGACCTGGTACGGCGAACCGTGCAGACCAACGAGGTGGGGCGAGCCGCCGTGCTGCTCGGCGTGCTGCAGCTGGTCCCCGGACCGGTGCGGCTGCTGGAGATCGGTGCCAGTGCCGGTCTCAACCTGCGCTGCGACCGTTTCGCGCTCGAGGTCGGTGACCAGGTCCTCGGTGACCCGCGCAGCCCGGTGCGCATCGTGCAGCCCTGGGAGGGCGAGCACCCGGCGTACCGGGGGACTGTCGTGGTGGAGCGGCGCGGCTGCGACCCCAACCCGCTGGACCCCACGAACGAAGAGGGCCGGCTGACACTGACGTCGTACGTGTGGCCTGACCACCTGGCACGGCTCGCGCGGCTGCGCGCCGCGCTCGACGTGGCGCGCGAGGTGCCCGTCGAGGTCGAGCAGGCAGGTGCGCTGGAGTTCCTCGAGCGGCAGCTCGACGGCCGAGGGGACGTGACGACGGTGGTGTGGCACAGCGTCGTGTGGCAGTACGTCCACCCCGACGAGCGGGCGGCGGTCGACCAGCTCCTCGACCACTGCGAGGGGCCGGTCGTGCGGGCCAGCATGGAGCCCAACCGAGTCGGACAGGACCACGTCTTCCAGGTGCACCTGCGACGGGCGGGACACGCCCCCGTGCACGTCGCGGACTGCCACGGCCACGGTCCCCCGGTGCGCTGGACGGGTGCGACACTGGAGGGGTGACGGCCACCCTCGTGTACGACGGCGACTGCGCCTTCTGCACCTCCAGCGTGCGGTGGGTGACGCGCCTGGGGCTGAACGTGGACGAGGTCGTGCCCTGGCAGTTCTCCGACCTGGCCGCTTTGGGCCTGACCCAGCAGCAGTGCGAGGACAAGATGCAGCTGGTGCTTCCCGCTCGCACCTGGGCCGGCCACGCCGCGGCCGGCCAGCTGCTCCTGCGCAGCCGGTGGTACTGGAAGCCGCTCGGCCTGCTGCTGCTCACGCCGCCCTTCTCCTGGGTGGCCCGTGCTGTCTACCGCTGGGTGGCGGACAACCGCGACAAGATGCCTGGAGGCACGGCGGCCTGCGCCCTCCCGCAAGACCAGCGCCCGGCCACGAGGCCTCCTCAGCGGCGATCAGCCGGCTGACCCGGTCAGGCCACCCGCACCGAGCGCACGCACTCCCGCACGACCTCCGGGTCGGCCCAGAACCGCGCCCCCGGCTGCCCCTGGGGCCAGTAGACGACGAGCTCGTCGAAACCCAGGGCCAGGGCCCGCTCGGCGGCCGCCGTGAAGGACGCCAGGCTGCTCAGGGGCCGGTCGTCGGACCACCCCAGCAACAGCGAACGACGGAGCGAAGCCGGCTCGCGGCCCTCGCGTCGGCACGCCTGCTCGAGCCCGCTCACCTGGCTCGACACGAGGTCCCAGAACTGCGAGCCCGACAGGCCGCTGGCCTTCGGCCCGCCGTAGGTGCTCCACCCGTCAGCGTGCCGTGCCACGGTCGCCATCGCACGGGGCCCGTGGGCTGCCAGCATCAGGTGCGGCGGTTCGACGCCGGGGGCGTGTGCGGCGACGTCCACGCCAAGGTCCCGCGCGGGTTCGCCACCAGCCCAGAGCACGCGCAGGTCGGCCACCACGGACTCGAAGCGCCCCGCCAGCTCAGTCGGTGTGGGAGCGGCCAGACCGGCGGCGACTGCGTCCAGTGCGGCGCCGGCACCGAGTCCGAGCACGAAGCGCCCGCCGCTGAGGTCTGCGAGGGTGGCGGACTGTCGCGCGAGCACGGCCGGCGGTCGCACCGCCGCTGAGGCGACCAGCGTCCCCAGCTGCAGCCCCTGGGTCACACCGGCCGCGGCCGCCAGCGTGGTCCACCCGTCAGCCCACCACTGCCCTGACATCGTCGGGTGAGTCAGGTGGTCCGCGGTGTAGGCGATGTCGAACCCGACCTCCTCGGCCTGCCGCCATGCCTCGCGTGCGTCCGCCCACGGCTCGGACGGCAGGATCAGCGTGCCCACCCGCAGGTTCATGCGGGCCAGTGTGGCACCGGACCCCGTGCCCGGGTGACGCCGATCACGCTGCGAGACTGGGCGGCAACCTTTCCGCCGTACCAGGGAGTCTGACGTGCAGTTCGGCCGCAGCTACGAGGAGTTCGAGGTCGGCGCGACCTACAAGCACTGGCCGGGCAAGACGGTGACGGAGTACGACGACCACCTGTTCTGCCTGCTGACCATGAACCACCACCCGTTGCACCTGGACGCGAACTACGCGACCACCACGCCGCAGGGCAAGAACGTCGTCGTGGGCAACTACGTCTACTCACTCCTTCTCGGCATGTCGGTGCCTGACATCAGCGGCAAGGCCATCGCGAACCTCGAGGTCGAGTCGCTCAAGCACGTCTTCCCGACGTTCCACGGCGACACCGTCTACGGCGAGACCACCGTGCTCGACAAGACCGAGTCGAAGTCCAAGGACGACCGCGGGATCGTGTACGTCGAGACCAAGGGCTACAACCAGGACGGCGTGCTGGTGTGCGTCTTCCGCCGCAAGGTGATGGTCCCCAAGCAGAGCTACCTCGACGCGCGTGGCGGCGAGCAGCCGGGACGCCCCACCCTGGTCGAGTAGCCCCTCCTGGCCTTGACGGGCCGCGTCGCGCACCCGCACCGTGTGGCCATGAGCGTTGCCGCGCGGTGCCCACGCTGCGGGTCCGAAACGCGCGCTCCCGGCCTGATGTCGAGCGCCTGGGAGTGCCCGGAGCACGGCGTGGTGCAGCCGTACTTCGCGGCCCGCCCCGAGGCGCTCGCGCAGGTGACGAGCACGTCGCAGGTCCCGGTCTGGTCGCCGCGACCGCTGCTGCACGGCTGGACCCTCGGCGGGCTGGGCTGGTGCGGCGACGAGCGCAGCGGCGCGCGGGCGACGCTGCTGGCGCTCGCCGGACCGTCGCCGCTCGGCGGGCCCGCCGACCTCGTGCTGGTCGCCGAGGAGCCCGGCGTGGGTCTGGGCGCCCGCATCGCCGGTGTCGAGGGCCTGGACCCGGGTGATCTCACGTCCGGCGCTCCGGAGGCGAAGGTGCTGGCGCAGGGCCATCCCACGCCGCTGTGGCGGGCGGGGTCTGCCGCAGACCGGGTCGCCTTCGTGGGAGAAGCCTCCGGGGTGTGGCTGTGGGCGGTGCTGTGGCCACCGGCCGCCGAGCTGGTCCTCATGGAGCACGTGAACCTGCACGACCTGCGTCACGACCCGTTCGAGCTGCCGTTGGGGGCCCCCTCGCCGCGCCTTCCGTAGCCTGGCGTGGTGATCGACCTGCACACCCACTCGACGGCGTCCGACGGGACGCTGTCGCCTGCCTCGCTCGTCACGCAGGCGAGGGAAGCCGGGCTGTCGGTCGTCGCGCTCACCGACCACGACACGACGTCCGGGTGGGACGAGGCCGCGCAGGCACTGCCCCGGGGGCTGTCGCTGGTGCGGGGGGCGGAGCTCAGCTGCACCCGCGACGGCACCAGCCTGCACCTGCTGGCCTACCTGTTCGACCCGACGCACCGACCCCTCGCCGACCGGTTGGCTCAGGTCGCGACGAGCCGGGAGATGCGCGCGAAGCGGATGGTGGAGCTGCTCGCCGCGGACGGCCACCCCGTCACCTGGGACCAGGTACGGCGGGCAGCCGGCGGCACGGTGGGCCGGCCGCACGTCGCCCGGGCACTCATCGACGCCGGACTGGTCACCTCGGTGGAAGAGGCGTTCACGCCGGACTGGATCGGGCCGAGTGGTCGCTACTGGGCGGCCAAGGACGAGGTGGACGCTCTCGAGGCCATCGCCCTGGTGCGGAGCGCCGGCGGGGTCACGGTCTTCGCCCATCCGGCGGCAGCGGCGCGCGGGCGGGTCGTCGGCGACCACGTCGTGGAGGAGCTGGCGGCAGCGGGGCTCGACGGGCTCGAGGTCGACCACCCGGACCACGCGGAGCAGGCCAGAGCGCGCCTGCGCGACCTGGCCGCGGACCTGGACCTGCTGGTCACGGGGGCGAGCGACTTCCACGGCACCAACAAGGTGACACCGCTGGGCGCGCACGTGACAGCGCCCGACGCCTTCGACGAGCTGGTCGGGCGCGCCACGGGAGTCGGTGTGCTGTGAACGAGGTCTTCGACGCCAGGGTGTTCGGGGAGGTGCTCGTGACCCTCGCCGTGATCATGGACCCGGTCGGCAACGTGCCTCTGTTCCTGGGGCTCACCGGCGGCCGCACCAACAACAAGCGCCGGCGGCTCGCCGGTCAAGCGGTCCTGGTCTCGTTGCTGGTGATCTCGCTGTTCGCCGTGCTGGGCCAGCAGATCCTGGCCTACCTCGGGATCGGCATCCCGGCGATGCAGGGGGCCGGTGGCCTGCTGCTGACGATCGTGGCGCTCGAGCTGCTCACCGGGAAGGCCGACGACCCGGCTGAGGTGGACAACGTCAACGTCGCGCTCGTGCCGCTCGGCACGCCCCTGCTCGCCGGCCCGGGCGCCATCGTCGCCACGATCGTGTTCGTCAAGCAGCACCACGACCTCGCGGGCAGCATCTCGATCGCACTGGGCATCGTCGCCGTGCACCTGCTCGTCTTCCTGTCGCTGTTCTTCAGCGTCACCATCACCCGGGTCATCCGCGAAGCCGGCATCGTGCTGCTCACCCGCATCTCCGGGCTCCTGCTCTCCGCCATCGCCGTGCAGCTCATCGCGAACTCGGTGAAGGGCTTCGTCGAGGCCGGGTGAGAATGCAGGCATGAGGCGCCTGCTGCTCCCCGTCCTGCTCGTGCTCCTCGCGGCGGCACCCGCACGTGCCGAGAACGCCGAGCAGGTCGCGGCAGCGCTGCGCGGCGCGCCCGTCTACCAGGCGCCGGGCCTCGACCTCGTGGAGGTGGGGACCCTGTCGTCCGAGCTGGCCGACAGCGACCCGCGCGTGTACCTCGCGGTCCTCCCGGCCTCAGCCGCGGCCAATGCCGCGCAGGCCCGGCAACGGGCGATCGACATCGGCACGGTGCTCGACATGAGCGACTCCGTGGTGCTCGTCATCACCGCGAACCACCACTTCGGCAGCGGTCAGGGCGACGGAGCCGCGGCGCGGGGGGTCGACTCGGGGGACGCGCTGCGCAAGGAGGTCGCCGACCTGGCCTCGTTCACCAAGGGCGACCTCACGCTGCTGGTGACCTCGTTCGCCCAGCGGGTCGCGAACCAGGCCGCGACGCCGCAGCCCGGGGTGAGCAACGACGGCAGCCCGGTCGACACCGGCGGTGGTGGGGGCACCGGGTGGCTGCTCGCCGGGCTGGCCGTCGCCGTCGGCGGTGGCGGTGCGGCGCTGGCGGTCCGGGCCCGTCGCCGGCACTGACCCCGCTGCTGTCAGCGTCCTCGGGCAGGATGGCCCGATGGACCAGCTCGGCCTCGAGGGCATGCCGACCCGGCTGTTCGCGTGCACCCCGTCAAAGCTGCTGGCCTGGCTCGACTGCCCGCGTCGCTACCGCTTCCAGTACGTCGACCGCCCCACGCCGCCGCGCGGTCCAGCCTGGGCGCACAACACCATCGGCACCTCGGTGCACCTCGCCCTGGCCCGCCTGTGGGACCTGCCGGTGACGTCCCGCACCCCGGACGCCGCCCGCCGCCTCCTCGAGGGGGCGTGGCGGACGGAGGGCTTCGCCGACGACAGGCAAGCTACCCGCTGGAAGGGGTACGCCGGGGACATGGTCGCTGCGTACGTCGGCGCGCTGGACGTCGAGGCAGAGCCCCGCGGGGTCGAGCGCACGGTCGCGTTCACCTCCTCGGCGCTGGCGGTGAGCGGTCGCGTCGACCGGGTCGACGAGCGCGACGGGGCAGTGGTGGTCGTCGACTACAAGACCGGGCGCTCGCCGCTGTCGACGGACGACGCCCGGGGGTCACTGGCGCTGGCGCTGTACGTGCTGGGCTGCCGCCGCACGTTCCGCCGGCCGTCGCTGCGGGTCGAGCTGCACCACCTGCCCTCGCAGCAGGTCCACGCCTGGGAGCACACCGAGGAGTCGCTGGCGCGGCACGTGGGGCGGGCCGAGGCGATCGCGGCGGAGGCGGTCGCTGCTGTCGAGTTCCCCGCGCGTCCCTCGTCGCTGTGCGCCTGGTGCGACTTCGCCCAGCACTGCCCTGAGGGCCGCGAGGCGTCCGGCGGGCCGAAGAAGCCGTGGGCCGGGCTCGCCGAGGAGCGCGCGCCCCTGGAGGACGAGTCCGCCTGAGGGCGTGTCGCGCCCGGCCGGCGGCGAGAAGCACCCCGACAATGGACGAGGCCCCTCCATGTATGAGATGGAGGGGCCTCGACGCTCCCCGGTGCACCGGCCGTCGATCGCTCGACGTCCTTGCCTCCCGCGGAACGGGTCCCGGTCGTGCTCCGCGTGCGGTAGTCGCCCACCGCCTGCCTTGCCTCCGGTAGATCCCCGGCGCGGCCCCCGAAGGTGCCGCGCACGTGGACCCGGTCGGACCTGCTGCACCAGCTGCTGGTTGCCCAGCTGCCCCGCGTCGCCTGTCCGCGTGCCCTCCTGCTCGTCCCGTCGATCGCTCGACAGGTCTCGCCTGGTGGACCCGGTCGCCCTTCCCGTCGGTCCTCCTCGAGCTCCGGTCTCCCGGTGCTCCCGGCGCGAGAGTCGCCTCCCGCTCGGGCCTTCGTTCCTTGCGACTCGGTATGTGTAGTGCCTCACACCGACGGGCACAAGACCTCAAACCCAAGTATTTTCAGGGGTTTTCGTCATCCACTGGATGTCCACAGGTTGTGGGCGGTTGTCCCCGCCCAACCCGGGTTTTCCACCGCTCTGTCCACCGGCTTGTGCACAGGTTGGGTACAGCGTGCGGCGCATGACGGGCGGTGGAGAGGGAACACCGAGGAGGTGATCCTCGCCCTGCTGTCGCACCGCCTCCGCACCTGGCTGCTGGTCTCGGTGGTCGCCCCCGTCGTCGGCACGGTGCTGGAGGAGGCCGGGGAGCGCGTCGCTCCTCGCAACCCTGCCCTCGGCAGCGCGCTCGGCCGCGCCGGGCGTCTCGCGAAAGCGCCTACCCGACGCCGAAGAGCGCGAGGCAGGGCTCCAGGCCGCTGATCTGCACCGGCCACGGCGGACGCCAGTCCGCCGCCGCCAGCAGGAGGTGCTCCATCCGCACCGGCCCGCTGCCGTCGTCCCGCCTCTCGATCGCGAACCCGTTCTCGACGTACCCCAGCGCCCGCGACACCCCGAGCGACGCGGCGTTGTCCGCGTAGGCCTCGCTGATCGCGTACTCGGCTCCCAGTCCGCGGAAACCCAGCTCGAGCACCGCCACGCGCATCTGCTTGCCCACGCCCTGCCCCCGCGCGGCCGTGACCAGCCAGGAGTAGGAGTCGACGACCCGGCGTACGGAGAAGTCCTTTCCTTCCAGGGCTTGCACGCCGACCAACGACCCGTCGCGCACCACCGCGAACGGCAGCACCCAGTCGTCGGGCCGCCACTGACCCATGTGCCGCCAGTAGGTCTGCTCGACCCGGTGCCCGAGGCCGGGCAGCGTCGGGTCGTGCGTCACGTCTTCCGGCACGAGCTCTCCGAGCGCGAGCGCGTCCGCTTCCGTCATGACCCGCAGCACGAGGTCTGGCGTCGTCAGCTCCAGGTCGTGCAGCGGCCACGCCATCGTCAGGCGATCCCCTCGAGAAAGCCGCGGATCGCGGCGTTGACGACCTCGGGGTGGGAGAGGTTCGCCGCGTGCCCGCCGCCCTCGACGAGCACGAGCGGCATGGCGCTCGGCAGCCCGGTCGCGAGCGCCTCGGCCTTCTCCACGGGGATCGCGGCGTCGATGCTGCCGTGGACGACGAGGGCGGGGCAGATGATCTCGGGGAGCCGGTCGGTGAGGTCCTCGCGCCCGATCAGCGTGCCCACCACCTGCTTCGCGCGGTGCCGCGGCAGCTGCTCCCAGAGCGCGATCCACGGCCGGTGGTCGGCCGGCCCGAGGATCATCGACGCCGCGAACTCGAGCGTCGCGGGGTCTGCCCCGCCCTCGGCCCAGGCCTGCGCCATCGACGAGTAGAGCGGCACCGCCTCGGCGTCCTCGGGTCCGGCCTGGGAGTCCAGCAGCACCAGTGCCCGCACCCGTTCCGGCGCGAGCAGCGCCGCCCGCAGGGACAGGAACCCGCCCTGGGACATCCCGCCAAGCACGGCCTGCTCGACGCCGAGGTGGTCCAGCAGGGCGAGCACGTCGCGGGCGCTGTCCCAGTAGGTCCAGCTGCCTTCGTGCTCAGCCTCCCCATGGCCTCGCTCGTCCCACGTCACCACGCGGTACGCATCACGCAGCGCCGCCACCTGCGGCTCGAACATCGCCCGGTTCATCAGCAGCCCGTGGCTGAGCACGAGGACGGGCCCGGCGCCGCCGGTGTCGTCGTACCCGACGGTGGCGCCCGTGGGCAGCGTCACGTCAGGCATCCCAGAACCTCCGTAGCGCGTCGAGGGTGGCCTCGGGGTTCTCCACCGCCGGCGAGTGCACCGACCCCGGTACGACGACCACCGGGCACCCGAGGCGGACCGCCATCTCGCGCTGCACCTCCGGGCTCCAGGCGTCGTCGGCCTCACCGAACACCACCAGCGTCGGGATCCCCGACGCGCGCAGCTCGTCGACCCGGTCCGGCTCGGAGATCAGGGCGTCGCCCATCCCGGCCAGTGCCGCAGCCGGCCCGGCCATGAACCGCTTCTGCAGGAAGGCCAGCACCTCGGGGGCCTGCGGCTTGGCGGTCGGCATCGCCTGCGCGGCCGCCCACACCGCCGCGAGGCCCTGCTCGTCGAGCAGCTGCTTCATGAGAGGGAGCACCTCCGCGCGCGGGCCGCCGAGAGCGGACGGGCCGGAGTCCATGAGGACGAGCGAGCGGAAGGCAGTGGGGTCCTCGAGGACAGCCGCTCGTGCGACGAGCCCTCCGAAGCTGTGACCGACAAGGTGGACGGGCCCGTCGTCCAGGGCGGCGACGAGCGCGAGCAGGTCGGCCGCGAGGGCGGGCACGGAGTACGCCGAGGAGTCGTCGGGGCCCGGGGAGTCGTGCTGCCCGCGCTGATCGACGGCGACGGCGCGCAGCCCGTGCTCCGCCAGCGGCAGCAGCAGGAAGAAGAAGTCCTCCTTGCTGCCCGTGAACCCCGGGACCATCACCACGGTCCCCGTCGGCCGCTCGTGGGAGGCCTCCAGGACCGCGAGCGGTCCGCCGCGGACATCGAGCGCGCGGGCCGTCACGCCCTCGGGCAGGGGAAGGTCGGGGACGGCGCTCACCCCCCGACCCTAGAGGCGGTCGAGGACCTCGGTGAGCGGGGTGCCCGGCAGCACCAGGTCGGTGAGCCCGTCGATGCGCCCGCACTCGGTGCAGCGCACCGCGAGGACCACCCACGTCACGTGCTCGCCGTCTTCGACGGACAGCCCTGCGGCCACCTCGCCGATCGACTGGTGGCAGCCGCCGCAGCTCCACATCGGCGGATGGGTCCAGCGCGCGTCGGAGTCGAGCAACCCGGACGACCGGGCGCACTGCAGGCACCGTCGTCGCGCCACGCCCGCGCGGGCGTCGGCCTCGACGTACATCCAGGTGGGACGGTCGTCCTCGTGGTGACCGCAGGCGAGCACGACGGTCTCGTGCACCTCGGGCCCGCCGGTCAGCTCCGTCAGGAAGGCCCGCAGGTCCTCCACGTCCTCGCCCGTCAGCACGCCTTGGACCGTCCGGAGAACCATGCCCCCATCATCGGCCCTCGGGGGCCGAGGCCTTGAGCCCGCAGTACGACGATCAGCCGGCGTTGCTGGTGGACTGTCCGCCGCCGCCGCCGCGACCGCGACCGCCCCGGCTGCGTCGACGCGGTGCGCCTTCGGTGCCGGCGGCCGTCTCGGCGGAGCCGTCCTCGAAGGCGACGGCCGTGCCGGCAGTGGCCTTGGCCGGTCCGGCACCGCGGGTGCGCTTGCGCGCCTCGCCGCTGCGCTTCGGGAGCTCGGGGCCGTCGTGCTCGGGAGCCACACCCGAGCGACCTCCGCCGGAGCGATCGCCCCCGGAGCGTGCGCCCCCGGAGCGCCCCCCGCCGTCGCGGTCCCCGGGCTTGCGGGCCTTGGGCTTGCGCCCGGTCTCGCCGACGTCCTCGAGAGCCTCCGCGTCGAGGCCGGCGCGCGTCTGCGCGGATCGCGGCAGGTGCCCCCGTGTGCCCTCGGGGATGTCGAGGTCGGCGAACAGGTTCTTGGAGGAGGAGTAGGTCTCCGGGGGGTCCGGGTGCTGCAGCTCGAGCGCCTTGTTGATCAAGCCCCACTTGGGGACCTCGTCCCAGTCCACGAAGGTGACCGCGACGCCCTTGGCGCCGGCCCGGCCGGTGCGTCCGATGCGGTGCAGGAAGGTCCGCTCGTCGTCGGGGCACTGGTAGTTGATCACGTGCGTGACGTCCTGCACGTCGATGCCGCGGGCGGCGACGTCGGTCGCGATGAGCACGTCGACCTTGCCGCTTCGGAACGCCCGCAGTGCCTGCTCGCGGGCGCCCTGGCCCAGGTCGCCGTGCACGGCCGCGGCGGCGAAGCCGCGCTCGATGAGCTGCTCCGCGACGTTGTCGCAGGTGCGCTTGGTGCGGCAGAACACCATCGTCAGGCCGCGCCCGCGGGCCTGCAGGATCCGGGCGAGCACCTCGACCTTGTCCATCGCGTGTGCGCGGTAGACGAAGATCTCGGTGTTCTCGACCGTCTGGCCCTCGTCAGGGTCCTGCGCGCGGATGTGCGTGGGCTGGCGCATGAAGCGCCGCGCGAGTGCCACCACGGGCGAGGGCATCGTCGCGCTGAACAGCATCGTCTGCCGCTCGTCGGGCGTGAGGTCGAGGATGCGCTCGACGTCGGGCAGGAAGCCCAGGTCGAGCATCTCGTCGGCCTCGTCGAGCACGAGCACGTCGACCTGGCCGAGGTTCAGGTGCCCCTGCCGGGCGAGGTCGAGCAGCCGGCCCGGGGTGCCGACGACGACGTCGACACCCTTCTTGAGCGCCTCGAGCTGCGGCTCGAACGCCCGCCCGCCGTAGATGGCCTGCACGCGGATGTCGCGGGTCTTGCCGGCCATGGCGAGGTCGCCGGTGACCTGCACGCACAGCTCACGCGTCGGCACCACGATCAGCGCCTGCGGGGTGCCGTTGGCGCCCTCGGCCTTGCTCTTCACCCGCTCCAGCAGCGGGATGCCGAAGCCGAGCGTTTTGCCCGTGCCGGTCTTGGCCTGCCCGATCAGGTCGTGGCCGCCCATCGCGATCTGCAGCGTCATGGACTGGATGGGGAACGGTTGGGTGATGCCGAAGGCCGCCAGGGCCTCAACGGTCTCGGGTCGCGCGCCGAGCGCTGCGAACCCGTTCTGCTCTTCTGAGGTCACGTGCCAGCGTACCGGCCCGTCTCCTTAGACTCCCCGCCATGGACTCCCTGGACGCCGCTACCGTCGACCTGCTCGGCGTCCTCGCGTACGGCGAGCTGATGGCCTTCGAGCGCATGGCGGCGGACGCGCAGCTGGCCCCCACCGTCGAGGACAAGATCTCCCTCCAGACGATCGCGAACGCCGAGTTCGGTCACTTCCGGCAGATCCGGGAGCACCTGCTGGCCGCCGGTGTCGACCCGGTCGCCGCGATGGCGCCCTTCACCGACGCGGTCGACGCGTTCCACGACTCCACGCAGCCCTCGGACTGGTACGAGGGGCTCATCAAGGCCTACGTCGGTGACGGCATGGCCGCGGACTTCTACCGCGAGGTCAGCAAGTACGTCACCGATGAGAGCGCCCGCGCCCTGGTGGTGTCCTCCCTGGCTGACACCGGCGGCGCGGCCTTCGCCGTCACGCACGTCAAGGAGGCGATCGCCGAGGACCCGTCCATCGGGGGGCGCCTGGCGCTCTGGGCGCGGCGACTCGTCGGAGAGGCGATCATCCAGGCGCAGCAGGTCGCGGTGGAGCGAGACGCCTTGCTCCAGCTGCTGGTCGGCTCGGGCGACCTCGCCGGCATCACCCGGCTGTTCAACACGATCACCGAGCGGCACACCGAGCGGATGGCGGCCCTGGGGCTGAGCTCCTGAGCTGCACGCTCCCTGCTCACGGTCGCTGGTGACGCTCCGCTCGCCGGCGCTCGCTCGCTACATCGCTCCGAAGCCGACGCGGCGCTGCTCGGGCTCGCCGATCTCCAGGTAGGCGAGCTTGTCCGCGGGGACGAGCACGCGCTTGCCGTGCTCGTCGACGAGGGAGAGGACGCCGAGGTCGGCCCGCAGCGCCTCGGCCACCAGCGCGACGATCTCGTCGGCGCTCTGCGCGCTCTCCAGGACGAGCTCGCGGGTGGCGAACTGGACGCCGATCTTGACCTCCACGGGTGCCTCCTTCTGCAGGGTCTGCCCGCAGGCTAACGGACCTGATCAGGCACGGGCACGCGCTGGGCTTACGCCCTGGGAGAACCTCAGGAGGTGGCGTCGGGCTGCAGCGGGGTGCTGGAGATGCCCTTCCACGCGAGCGCTGCCATCAGCTCGACCGCGCGCTCCTTCGGGAGCGAGCCGGCCGAGGCGAGCCACCAGCGTGAGCCGATCTCCGCCATCCCGGCGAGCCCCACGGACAGCAGTGCGGCCTCCTCGGCCGTGAACCCGGTGTCGTGCGCGATGGTGTCGGTGATGGCGGCGACGCACTCCTGCGTCATCCGCTCGACCCGGTCTCGCACCAGCGGGTCGTTGCGCAGGTCGCTCTCGAAGACGAGCCGGAACCCCTCGTCCTCGCCGTCGACGAAGTCGAAGTACGCCGCCAGGCAAGCCGTGACGCGCAGCTTGTTGTTCGTGGTGGAGTCCAGGGCCGTGCGGACGCGCTTGACCAGCTCCGTGGCGTGCTCCTCGAGCAGCGCGAGGTAGAGGTCGAGCTTGCCGGGGAAGTGCTGGTACAGCACGGGCTTGCTGACGCCGGCGCGCTCGGCGATGTCATCCATCGCGGCGGCGTGGTAGCCCTGCGCGACGAACACCTCCTGGGCGGCGCCGAGCAGCTGCTTGCGGCGGGCCTGCCGGGGCAGCCGCTGGCCGCGCAGAGGGGAGTCCGTCATCGGATCAGCCTATCGGCGCGTGGTCCTCGTCGCCGCGTCGGCGAGCGTCATACGTCCTGGCCCGCCAGCTCACGCGAGCCGTGCCGGGTGCGCCGGACATCCGGTACGCGGTCCGGGTTGCGGCGCAGGTACTCCTGCTCGAGCGCCTGCATGCGCTCGGTGTGGAACGCCAGGGCGTCGTCGCTGCCGTGGAGGAAGGTGTCGTTCCGGGTCTCGTGGAGGTGCAGGAGCTCGCGCTCCAGCGCCTCGTCGGTCAGCGCGGTCGGCGGGACTCCGGTCATGACCCGAGGGAACACCCCGGACCCGCCCGTGGCTAGCCCCCGGAGGGGGAGAGCAGGCTGGAGAACAGGTCGCCGTGCTCGGCCACCCGGGACAGGGCCTCGTCGGACGTGAACGCGAGGTCCTGCGGGTCCCGGCACGCCTCGACCTCGTCCCAGGTCACCGGCGTGGAGGCCGTCGGCCGCGGTCGGGCGCGCAGCGAGTACGGCGAGACCGTCGTCTTGCTCGCGTTGTTCTGCGACCAGTCCACGAGCACCTTGCCGGGTCGCACTGCCTTGGTCATCCGGCTCACGACGAGGTCGGGGTGCGAGCCCTCCAGCCCCTCGGCGAGGACCTTCGCGAAGGCCGAGGTGTCCGCCACCGGTGCCGCGGCGTACACCTGCAGCCCCTTGCTCCCGCTCGTCTTGACCACGGGCTCGAGCCCGAGCGTGCGCAGGTGGCCGCGCACCAGGATCGCCACGCGGCAGCACTCGACCACGGTCGCGGGCTCTCCCGGGTCGAGGTCGACCACCAGCTGGTCGGGCCCCTCACCGCCGATGCGCCACTGGTGCGTGTGCAGCTCGACGGCCGCGAGGTTCGCGAGCCACACCAGTGTCGGCAGGTCCTCCGCGACGACGTAGTCCACTCCGTTCACCGCGTGGGTCCGCACCCACTCAGGGGTCCCGCGCGGGGTGTTCTTCTCGAAGAACCGCTCGCCGTCGACGCCGTCGGGGCAGCGCACCCGCGTGAGTGCCCGGTCCTTCAGGTGCGGCAGCAGCACGGGCGCGATGCGCGTGTAGTAGTCGATGAGCTGCCCCTTGGTGAACCCGCCCGGGTACAGCGGCTTGTCCAGGTTGCTGAGGGTGAGCTGCCGACCCTCCACCTCTACCTGCACCTTGGCGCTCACTCGCGCACCAGCGCGCGGGGGTCCAGGTCGTCCCGCACCCCCTTGTACGACGGGTGCCGCAGCCGCCCGTCCGAGGTCCACTCCGTGAAGTCGACGTCCACCACCATCGTCGGCTCCACCCACACGGCTGCCTCCCGCGGCGGGTTGGCGACGGCGGCGGTGGCGCGCTCCGTGCCCGTCAGCTGCTCCTGCAGCGCCTCGAGCGTGCTGGCGGTGAACCCCGTGCCCACCCGGCCGACGTAGCGGAAGCCGTCCTCGCTCGGCAGGCCGAGCAGCAGCGAGCCGATCCTGCCCGCGCGCCCGCCCTCGCCGCGCCGCCACCCGACGACAACCGCCGACTGCCGTCGTACGTGCTTGGTCTTGACCCAGCACTCGGACCGGCGACCGGGGAGGTAGGTGCTGTCACGGCGCTTGGCGAGCACGCCCTCCAGGCCCTGCAGCCGGGTGGACTCGAGCAGCGCCGACCCGTCCTCGAACGAGGGGGGCGCGTCCGGGACGAGCTCGGCGAGCACCGCCCGCCGCTCGTCGTAGGTGGCGCCGAGGAGGGAACGCTCTCCGACGTGGAGCACGTCGAACGGCACGAACGACAGCGGGACGCTGCGGGTCTGCAGCGCCTGGAACTCCGGCTTGCCGTTGACGAGGGCGACGACCTCGCCGTCGACGAGGCAGTCGGGCAGGTCCAGCCGGACGTCGGGCAGCTCGAGGGTCACGTCCCGGCCGCGTCTGCTGCGCAGCGTGGTCCGACGGCCCTCCACCGCGGCGAGCACCCGGTAGCCGTCCCACTTCACTTCGTAGGCCCACGCCGCGCCGATCGGCAGGGGTCCGGCGGTGGCCAGCATCGGCAGCAGCCCGGACGGGATCATGAGAGGTAGGTTCCCACTGTGAGGGCCATCTGGAAGGGCGCCATCAGCTTCGGGCTGGTGACCATCCCCGTGAAGCTCTACTCCGCCACCGAGGAGAAGGACGTCACCTTCCACCAGGTGCGGCGCTCGGACGGGAGCCGGATCAAGTACAAGCGGGTCGCGGCGGCCGACGGCGAGGAGGTCCAGTACGGCGACATCGCCAAGGGGTTCGAGCTTCCCACCGGCGAGACCGTCGTGCTCACCGACGAGGACTTCAAGGACCTCCCCCTGACCACGAGCCGGGCCATCGACGTGCTCCAGTTCGTGCCGCTGGAGGAGGTCGACCCGATCTACTTCGCGAAGAGCTACTACCTCGAGCCGGAGAAGGCGGGGGCCAAGCCCTACGTCCTGCTGCGTGAGGCGCTCGAGCGCTCCGGCCGGGTCGCCGTGGTCAAGGTCGCACTGCGCAACCGCGAGTCCCTGGCGACCCTTCGGGTCCGCGAGGGGGTGTTCGTCCTCGAGACGATGCTGTGGCCCGACGAGGTCCGCACGCCCGACTTCGGCTTCCTCGACGACGACGTCGAGGTGCGCGAGCAGGAGCTGGCGATGGCCGGCAGCCTCATCGAGACCCTGTCGGGGGAGTTCGACCCCGCGCAGTACACCGACTCCTACCGCGAGGCCCTGCAGGCGGTGATCGACGCGAAGGTCGAGGGCCGCGAGGTCGTCCAGCCCGAGGGTGCCCAGCCGACGACCGGCACCGTCGTCGACCTGATGGCCGCCTTGCGCGCCAGCGTCGACGCGGCCAAGGCCAAGCAGGGCGAAGGCAGGGCGGGGGAGGACGGCGAGGCACCGGCGGCCCGCAAGGCAGCGGCGAAGAAGCCGGCGCCGAAGAAGGCTGCCGGCAAGAGTGCCGCCAAGGCCGCCGTGAAGAGCACGCCCAAGACGTCTGCCCGGTCGTCCAGCAAGGCGAGCGAGAAGGCCCCGGCCAAGCAGCGCCGGAAGTCGGCCTGACGAGCCGTCGGCTGCTCCGAACGGGCTAGCGCCCGAAAGGGTGAAACGGCCAGTTGGAGCAGGTGAGCGCCCTGGTGTGTTGTCATGCTGTGTGATGTGGGGGGAAAACTGGATCGCCGGGCGCTCGTCGCTGCGCTGAGGGCTGTCCAGGGAGTGGTGGACGCCGACGTCGCCCCCGACGAAGCCGGCGGGCTGGGGACGTTGCGCCTGGACCTCGCCGAGGGGGTCGACGAGGGTGCTGTCGCCGATGCGGTGAGCCGGGTCCTGCGCGAGCAGTTCGGCCTGGGAGTCGACGCCGACCGGGTGGAGCTCGTGGGCACGCCCGACCTGCACATCGTCCGTGAGCCGGAGCCGGAGCCGGAGCCGGAGCCGGAGCCGGAGCCGGAGCCGGAGCCGGAGCCGGAGCCGGAGCGTGAGCCCGATGCTCCGCCCCCCGCTGCTGTCCCGCCTGCGGCCGCAGGTCCCAGCCGGGTGTCGGTCGAGGAGCACGTCAGCGAGACTCCCGCTGTGGCGCTGCCGGAGCCCCGGCTCGCGAGCCGGCCGTCGATCGCGAAGATGCACCTGGTCTCGGCGGGCCTGGACGTGACGGCCTCGGTGACCCTCGCGTCGGAGGGGCGCACCGCCACTGGGGAGGGGCGTGGGCTCGCCTCCCAGTCGGGCGTGCACCGAGCCGTCGCCGTGGCCACGCTGCGCGCCGTGGAGGAGCTCATCGGTGGGATCGCGCGGGTCGAGCTGGAGCACCTCGAGATCACCCCGATGGGCACCGAGCGCACCGTCGTGGTGCTGCTCACGCTGCTGACCCCGCAGGGCAGCGAGTCACTGACGGGTGCTGCAGCGGTCCGCGACGACGTGCGGCAGGCGGTCATCCGCGCCACGCTCGACGCGCTGAACCGTCGCCTGGAGCTCCTGCTCGCAGAGGCCTGATGGCTGGCCTGGTCTGCCTGCAGGGCGGTGGGGAGTTCTCGGCGGCCTGCCACGACATGGACGCCGCGATCCTGGAGCGCGCCCCGGGACCGGTCGCCGTCGTGGCCCTTGCGGCCCGGCCGGGAGCCGAGCACGACCGCGCTGCGGCGCACGGCGTCAGCCACTTCCGCCGGCTCGGTGCCGACGCCTTCGTGGTGCCCGACCCGCGCGCGCAGGGCGCCCGCGACGGCGACGCGGCGCGTGCCCTCGAGGGGGTGGGCCTGGTCGTCCTGCCCGGAGGCTCGCCCTCCCGGCTGCTCAGCGCCCTTATCACCACAGGTCTCGATGACGCCCTACGCACGCACGTGGCCGCCGGAGGGGCCGTCATGGGGGCGAGCGCCGGCGCGATGGTGCTCGGCACCTGGACCGTGCTGCCGGAGGAGGGGCCGTCCCTCGCGCCCGGCCTGGGCATCGCCGCGGGGCTCGTGGTCGTGCCGCACTGGCGCGGTGCGCGTGAGGAGTGGCTCGCGGTGATCGGCGAGGGGCTCGTGCTCGGTCTGCCCGAGGAGTCGGGCGTCATCGTCGAGGATGGGCGCATGACTGCAGTCGGGGTCCGGGATGTCCGATTGGTCCGGGAGAGAGCAGACCTGAGCGTCGGTCACACCCTGCAGGCGCCCTGAGTGGAATGCTCGGGGAGAGACCCTGAGCAGGAAGGACCACGGTAACCGTGACCGACACCCCCTCGGGAGGCCCGGCCTCCGAGCGCATGCAGGCTCTGCTGTCGCGCGCCGTCGAGGAGCAGGTCAGCGAGCAGCGCGCCGCCTCCACCGTCCTCGCCGAGATCAAGGACCAGCTCGCCGCGCTGGAGGCCACCGTCCGCGGCGCCGCCTCGGACGAGACCGTGGCGCGTCTCGACGGTGCTGTCTCGACCGTCGTGGCCGACCAGCGCACCGCCACGACGCTCCTCAGTCAGCGACTGGAGGGGCTCACCCGCCGGGTCGAGGAGCTCAGCGCCCTCGGTCAGGACGTCGCGGCGCAGTCGGCCGCGCTGGACCGCGTGCAGGGCGCGCTGCTCGCCTTCGGCTCGTTCCCGGACGCGCTGTCGGCGCTGCAGCGAGAGGTCTCGGGCCTGCACGACCAGCTCGCCCCCCTGGCTGACGTGCAGGCCTCGCTCACCGACCTGTCCGTGCGCGCGGGTGGCGGGACCGAGGCGCTGCGCCCCCAGCTCGCGGCGGTCGAGGCCCGGATCGCCGCGCTCGGCGCCATCCCCGACGCGGAGCGGCTGCGCGACAGCGTCGTCGACGCGCTGGCGGTGCGCCTCGAGCGCCTCCAGCTGGCTGCCGACCGCTCGGTCGTCGGGCCGGAGGCGCTCAAGAGCGATCTGGGCGACCTGCGCGCCTCGCTCAGCGCTGCCGTCGGGGACCAGCTCGACCCCCTGCGCACCTCGCTCGCCGAGATGGGCGGGCGGCTCGAGCGCCTCACCGAGCGGGTAGGTGCCGTCGGCGGTGACGCCGGCGCCGTACCCGGCCTGGCTGCGGACCTCGCCACGTTGAGCGAGCGGGTCGAGGCGCTTCAGGGCCTGGGGCCCCAGCTCGAGCGGCTGTCCCTGGACGTGCGCGCTCTGCGCACCGACGACTCCGGTACGGCGGACAGCGGGGCCCTGACGGCGCTGTCACAGGACCTGGCTGCTCTCTCGGCGCAGGTGACCGCGATGCCGGCCTTGCCTGTCGACGACCTCGCGGCGCAGGTCAGCGCCCGCGTCGCCGACCGGCTCGTCGAGACGCTGGCACCGCGGATCGCCGACGTGGTCCTGACCCGTGTGGGAGCCGCCCTCGTCGGACAGCTCGCCGAGGCCATCGCCCCGCAGCTCGCGGCGCAGGCGGACGAGACCGTGCGCGCCGCCACCGCCGCGAGCGAGGCGCGCGTGCTTGCCCACGTCGACGAGGGCCTCGTGACGCTCGCGGAGACCCTGCTGCGCCGCAAGGCGCCGGCGCGCGCGGTGGCGAAGGCCGCCCCGCGGCCGGAGCCGGAGGTGCTGGAGACCACTTCGGTGGCCGAGGTGATGGACGCGCTGAGCGCCCCGGGAGGCGCACCGGGAGCCGCCCCGGGGCCTGTTGCCGAGCCGGCCGCCCCGGCGGACCGCGCCGACCGTCCGGCGGTCACGACGGCGATGGCCCCCGCGCCCGCCCAGGCCGTCCCGCCACCCGCTGCCCCCCCCGCTGCCGCGCCGGCCGGGGCTGATGCGCCGTCCGGGGTGACTCCGGCGCGCGCGAGCGCCAGACGCACCGCGAAGAAGGCCGCCAAGACCCCGGCGCCGTCGGCCGACAAGCCCGGGGCCGCGCCCGCCAAGGCTGCGGCGAAGGCACCTGCGAAGGCCGCCCGTCGCCCGGCAGCGAAGCCCGCTCCGAAGAAGGCAGCCCCGCGCCCCCGTCCGCAGCCGCTGCTGGAGCGCACCCCCGATCTCGACAGCCGCGACAGCGACCTCGCCCCGGTGCGCCCGGCCGCTGCCCGTCCGACGCCTCCGCCACCCCCGCCGGCAGCCGTGCCCCCGCCGCCCCCGCCGGCTCCCGTGCGGCGGCCCGAGCCCGAGCCGCCGAAGCGGAAGGCGTGGTGGAGGCCCGGCGGCTGAGCCACCCCGTCGTACGGGAATCCCTTGTGGGCTGAGAGGCTTGAGGGAGAAGAACCTCCGTACGAAGGAGCACTTGTGTCACTGCCGCCGCTGGTCGACCCGGCTGCCGAGCTGTCTCGCCAGGAGGTCATGCGGTACAGCCGCCACCTGATCATCCCGGACGTCGCCACCGCGGGGCAGAAGCGCCTGAAGAACGCCAAGGTGCTCTGCGTGGGCGCGGGCGGCCTGGGCTCGCCGGCGCTGATGTACCTCGCCGCTGCGGGGGTCGGGACGCTCGGGGTCATCGACTTCGACACCGTCGACGAGTCGAACCTGCAGCGGCAGATCATCCACGGGCAGAGCGACATCGGCAGGAGCAAGGCGCAGAGCGCGAGCGACTCCGTCAAGGAGATCAACCCGCTGATCACGGTGAACGTGCACACCGATCGCCTCGACAACGACAACGTGCTCGAGATCTTCGGGCAGTACGACCTCATCGTCGACGGCACCGACAACTTCGCGACGCGGTACATGGTGAACGACGCGGCGGTGCTGCTCGGCAAGCCGTACGTGTGGGGCTCGATCTACCGCTTCGACGGGCAGGCCTCGGTGTTCTGGGCCGAGCACGGTCCCTGCTACCGCTGCCTCTACCCCGAGCCCCCGCCGCCGGGGATGGTGCCGTCCTGCGCCGAGGGCGGCGTGCTCGGCGTGCTGTGCGCCAGCATCGGGGCGATCCAGGTCACCGAGGCGATCAAGGTCCTCACCGGGATCGGGGAGCCCCTCGTCGGCTCGCTCATGGTCTACGACGCGCTGGAGATGAGCTACCGCAAGATCAAGGTCCGCAAGGACCCGAACTGCGCGGTGTGCGGTGACAACCCGACCGTCACCGAACTCATCGACTACGAGGCCTTCTGCGGCGTGGTGTCCGAGGAGGCGCAGCAGGCCGCGATGGGTTCGACGATCACTCCGCACGAGCTGAAGGACCTCATCGACTCGGAGAAGCCGATCTACCTCGTCGACGTGCGCGAGCCGGCCGAGTGGGAGATCGTGCACATTCCCGGCGCGACGCTGATCCCGAAGGACGAGATCCTGCGCGGCGACGCGCTGTCGCAGCTGCCACAGGACCGGCAGATCGTCATGTACTGCAAG
>DATLCV010000122.1:0-14266 GCA_035526225.1 Mycobacteriales bacterium | reverse complement strand
CGGGTACCGCTTCGTACTCGGTCGTGGCCATCCCGTCAGTCTAGAGACTGGAAAACGGCTGCTTAAATGCCGAACCGACGAGTCCGAAGACCCATCGGTTCGACAGGGGCAATCTCTCACGCCCGGCCGCCGGTTACAAGGGGCCGGAGGAGGCAAAAGCTGCAAATTGCGGCTTTTTACATCTCCCGCCGTCCGGCCAGCGCCCGGCCGAGCGTCACCTCGTCCGCGTATTCGAGGTCGCCGCCCACGGGCAGGCCGCTCGCGAGCCGGGTGACCCGGAGCCCCATCGGCTTCACCAGGCGCGCGAGGTAGGCCGCGGTCGCCTCCCCCTCCAGGTTGGGGTCGGTCGCGAGGATGAGCTCGGTGATCGTGCCGTCGGCGAGGCGCGTCATCAGCTCGCGCACCCGCAGGTCGTCGGGACCGATCCCCTCGATGGGCGAGATGGCGCCGCCGAGCACGTGGTAGCGGCCGCGGAACTCGCGCGTCTTCTCGATCGCGACGACGTCCTTGCTCTCCTCGACCACGCAGATGACCGACAGGTCGCGCCGCGGGTCGCGGCAGACACGGCACTCGTCCTGCTCGCTGACGTTGCCGCAGATGCGGCAGAACCGCACCTTGTCCTTGACCTCGGTGAGGGCCGTGACCAGCCGCTTCACGTCGGCCGGGTCGGCCGCCAGCAGGAAGAAGGCGATCCGCTGGGCGCTCTTGGGTCCGACGCCGGGCAGTCGCCCCAGCTCGTCGATCAGGTCCTGTACGGCGCCCTCGTACACCTACAGGCCCGGGATGCCGAGGCCGCCGGACATCGGGCCCATCGTCTGGGCACCGAGCTCGTGCGCCTGCTCCTGGCCGTTGCGCACGGCGGCGAGGACCAGGTCCTCAAGGCTCTCGACGTCGTCGGGGTCGACCGCCTTGGGGTCGATCTTCACGCGCAGCACCTCACCGGCGCCGCTGACGGTCACCTCGACGAGCCCGCCGCCGGCGGTGCCCGTCAGCTCGGTGCTCGCCAGCTGCTCCTGCGCCGCGAGGACCTGGGCCTGCATCCTCTGGGCCTGCTTCATCAGCTGCTGCATGTTCGGCGGTCCGCCGGGCTTGGCCACGTGCTCTCCTGTCGTCCGTCTGAGACTAGGACTCGTTGATGACGCGGCCGCCGAGCTGGTCCTGCAGCAGCGCGAGCGCCGCGTCCTCCCCGTGCACCGGCCGCTCCGGCTCCGGCGCCTCGGGGTCGACCGGCTCGATCTCGTCCCCCGGAGCCAGCCCCTCATAAGCGGGTACGGCGGGCGCAGCCGCCGGCGGGTCCGTGGCGGGACTCAGCGTCTCGGCGCCGACGACCAGGGCGAGGTCCACCTGCAGGCCGAGCACCTCCTGCAAGGCCTCCTTGAGGACCGCCTCGTTGGTGCCGTTCTGGAAGGACCGGATGATCCCGGGGGTGGTGAAGCCCAGGGTCAGCGTCCGGCCGGACAGCCCGAGGACCGTCGCGTTGAGCAGCAGCGCCTTCGTGGTGCGCTTGCGCCCGTTGACGGCGTCGAGGACCGCGTCCCACGACCGGCGCAGCGCGGCGGCGTCGAGTCCCCCGGGGGCGGCCGGCTCAGCGGTCGGTGGCGCGTCGACGGTGCTCTCCGCCGTACCTCCTGGGGTGGCCGCCTCGGGCCAGGCCTGCGGCGCAGGGGTCGGCGCAGGCCTGCTGTCCGGGCTCCGCGACACGGCTGGTGCCGCGGGCGCCGGGGGCGGCACGGGGACGGCCGGAACCGGTACGGGCTGAACCGGTGCGGGCGGCCCGGGGGTGGCAGGTCCGGCGATGTCGAAGCGGCGCTCGAGCCGCTCGAGGCGGGCCAGCACCGCGGCCTCGTCGGTCGACGCCCCGGGGAGCAGCACACGGGCGCACAGCAGCTCCAGGAGCAGCCGCGGGGCGGTCGTGCCCTTGAGCTCGGTGAGCCCCTCGTGGAACAGATCGGCGGCACGGGAGAGGCCTGCTGGTCCGACGGCTTGGGCCTGCCGGACCATGGCCGGCAGCTGGTCCTCAGGCACGTCGAGCAGCTTCTTGTCGACCGCGTCCGGCACCGCGGCCAGCACGACGAGGTCGCGCAACCGCTGCAGCACGTCCTCCACGAACCGGCGCGGCGACAGCCCGCTCTCCATCACCTGGTCGACCGTCGCGAAGACAGCGGCGCCGTCCTTGGCCGCGAACGCGTCCACGACGTCGTCGAGCAGGGTGTCGGGGGTGACGCCGAGCAGCTGCGCGGCTCCCTCGCGGGTGACGCCCTCCGCGCCGGCCGCGGCCAGCACCTGGTCGAGGATCGACAGGCCGTCGCGGGCGCTACCGGCGGCCGCGCGCACCACCAGCGGCATGACGGCCGGGTCGACCGGGACGCCCTCCTGCTCCACGATCTCCTCGAGCAGCGCGGTGAGGTCGCCGCGCGGCATGAGGCGGAACGGGTAGTGGTGCGTGCGCGAGCGGATGGTCGCCAGGACCTTCTCCGGCTCGGTGGTCGCGAAGACGAAGCGCAAGAACTCCGGCGGCTCCTCCACGAGCTTCAGCAGCGCGTTGAACGCCGCCGGCGTGACCATGTGCGCCTCGTCGATGATGTACACCTTGAAACGGCTGGAGACCGGCGCGTAGAAGGCCCGCTCCCGCAGGTCGCGGGCGTCGTCGACGCCGTTGTTGGACGCCGCGTCGATCTCGATGACGTCCAGCGTGCCGGCGCCGTTCGGTGCCAGGCCGACGCAGCTGTCGCACTCGCCGCACGGGTCAGGGGTCGGCCCCTGCTCGCAGTTGAGGGACCGGGCGAGGATGCGCGCGCTGGAGGTCTTGCCGCAGCCGCGCGGACCGCTGAACAGGTAGGCGTGGTGGACCTTGCCGTTGAGGAGCGCTTGGCGGAGGGGCCCGGTGACGTGCTCCTGGCCCTTGACCTCGGCGAACGTCCCGGGTCGGTACTTGCGGTACAGCGCCAGCGACACCCGCGGCTCCTCCTTCATGAAGGACCCCTCGCGCACCCGCTCAGAGCCCGCCTGCCCTTGCTGCCTTCCGGCCCTGGGGGGGTTCAGCGAGAGGAGCGCCGCACGAGGGGTCTGCGCCCATCCTAGGGGTACGGACGACAGGTCTCGCCCCGGTCCCTGCGCTAACCTCGTCGACGGAGGATTCGCCTAGTTGGCCTATGGCGCACGCTTGGAAAGCGTGTTGGGGGCAACCCCTCGCGAGTTCGAATCTCGCATCCTCCGCCAACGCGTCGGCCCCGCTCCCTTGTGCAGGGAGCGGGGCCGCGCGCGTCTGTGCTTCGGTGCTTCGGTGCCTCGAGTGCTTCGGTGCTAGAGCGTCATCGTGTGCATGCTCGACGCCGTGGACGCCGTGCCGCTGTAGACGGCCTGCAGCACCTTGCCGCCGAGGTCGAGCGTCTTGACCGTGATGGTGGCCTGCCCGTTGGACAGCTGCACGCTCGCGATGTTCTCGCCGCCGAGGGAGAAGGTCACCCAGCCGGACGAGCCCATCCCGGAGGTGCCCGCACCGGCCTCGGGGTTGAGGCTCTCGATGGTCGCGGTGATCGACGTCTCCAGGGCGTTGATCGTGCTGGTGGTCAGCTGCAGCACGGTGGCGGTCTTGCGCACCGCGTCGGTGGTGGTGCTTCCCGCCAGCGTGGTGGCGTTGGACCCGAGCGTGCTGGCGCTCGTGACCGCACCACCGGTGGCCGTGCCCGCCACGCGGAGGGTTGTGGCCTTGGCCGAGCCGGCGACCTTGGTCGCGGCCTGCACCTGGTCGTGGGTGATGTTGCCCGCGGCGTCGACGAAGGCGTCCGCCGTCCGCTCGGCGCCCTGGGCCACGGTGCCGGCCGTGGTCGAGGTGGCGCTGACCTGCTGGTTGGCCAGCGACGTGGCGCTCGCGGCCTCGGAGGCCACGAGGTCGATCCCACCGTCGCGGAGGTCGCGGGTGGTGTTGAGGCCCCAGTCGGTGGTGCGGTCGACAGTGCCCACGGGGTCGCTGATCGACGGGGTGGGGGACTTCAGGTTCGGAAGGCTGGGGTGCACGCCGGCGGCGGCAGCTGCCGCAGAGGCGCCACCGACGAGTACGGCGGCCGCGCCGAGTCCGGCCGCCACCTCACGCATGCCGTGACCCTCGACGTCATCGAGGTCGATGATGTCCTGGTCGTCGCTGGCGCCAGCCGGCTCGGTGGCGCTCATC
Organism: Mycobacteriales bacterium; assembly: GCA_035526225.1. Taxonomy (GTDB): domain Bacteria; phylum Actinomycetota; class Actinomycetes; order Mycobacteriales; family SCTD01; genus RYN-111. The sequence goes on along the minus strand of DATLCV010000122.1, from coordinate 10,095 downwards.
GGCTCCTCGTTGATGCTCATGGGTTCTCCTGGGTTCCGAGGTCCTGGCCCGAGCGGCCAGCTGAGAACAGACTGCTCCGTCCCTTTTGACCGGTCTGTCTCCCAGCCGACATCGGCCCTGTCACGCTGCCGACAGGGCCACGCGGGGCCGGCACAGCGCGCTGACGAGCGGTGACTGCCGGTTGCCGAACGGGAACCTGCGCAGAGCTCGCCGATCACGAACGTGCTTGGCGGTGGCGGTGGGATTTGAACCCACGGAGGAGTTGCCCCCTCACACGCTTTCGAGGCGTGCTCCTTCGGCCGCTCGGACACGCCACCGGCGACGACTCTAGCGGACCTCCACGCCCTCCAGCCGTCAGCGGCGGGGGGCGAAGAAGCTCCGGAGCAGCTCGCCGCACTCGGCGGCCAGCACTCCCCCGACCACCTCGGGACGGTGGTTGAGCCGACGGTCGCGGACCACGTCCCACAGCGAACCCACGGCTCCGGCCTTGAGGTCCACCGCGCCGTAGACCAACCGGTCGACCCTGCTCAGCACGATCGCGCCGGCGCACATCGTGCACGGCTCCAAGGTCACGACCAGGGTGCAGCCCTCGAGCCGCCACGTGCCGCGCTGCTGCGCCGCGCGGCGCAGCGCAAGGACCTCCGCGTGCGCAGTCGGGTCGCCCGCGACCTCACGCTCGTTGTGGGCGCGGGCGAGGACCTCCCCGGCGGGGCCGATCACGACAGCACCGATCGGCACGTCGCTGTGCTCCGGGGCGCGCGAAGCCTCCTCGAGCGCGAGGCCCATGGCGTCGGCGTACAGGGGCGCTACACCTCGCGCAGGTCGTCGAGCACGTCGAGGAAGCCGGCACGCTCCCCGACCGCGGTCAGCACGTCACCCGGGAGCAGCCCCCCGTGCGCGCACAGCTCGAGCAGCTCCTCCGCCGGCGTGCCGAGGTCGGCGAGCAGCCCTGGGTCGCCCACCGGCTCGGCGACGGGGCGTGTGCCCTCGTCCTCGTCCTCGTCGGTGGGGGCGTCGGGCTCGACCTCCCAGATCAGAGCGGCGACCTCGCTCACGGCGACGGCACGGCGGTCGGAGAGGAAGACCCGCGGGTCGTCGTCTCCGTCCACCCGCACGACGCCCAGCCACTCGTCGTCCTGCTCGAGGAGCAGCAGCGCGGGCCCCTCGCCGTCGAGGTCGCGCATCGCGTCCACGAGCTCCTGGAGGTCCTCTACCTCCGCGAGGTCGAGGTCACGGGCGGACCAGGCGCCCGAGGAGCGGACGACCGCTGCGGCGAAGTACCCCACGCGACTCAGACCAGGGCCTCGACGACCTGCTCGAACGCGTCGGCGAAGCCGAGGCGTCGCGCGAGCGAGGCGAGCAGCTCGTCGGCGTACGCGTCCTCGTCCCCGAGGATGGCGCCGAGCTCAAGGGCACCCAGCCCCAGGTCCGCGAACAGGGCGAGCTCTCCGGCCGGGTGCAGGTCGAGCGACTCGGCGTCGCTGGGCAGGTCGAGGTCGAGGCGGTCCATGACCTGCAGTGCCAGGTCCCAGTCGAGCGCGGCCCCCGCGTCGCTCAGCAGGAACTGCTCCTCACCGGCCACCACGCGCACGACGACGAAGAACTCGTCCGCCACGTCGACCAGGGCGAAGGCGCCCGCCCCTTGGCCGCGCACCGCCGACACGACCGCGTCGAGGTCCTCGGCGATGCCGGGGGGCAGCTGGGCGACCTGCCAGCCGCCCTCCCCACGGAAGACGACGACAGCCCATGCGTCATAGGTGTCGGCCACGTGCCGGACTCTGGCAGAGGGCATCGGCGTTGGGAAGGGCTACAGCGGACCAGGAGCGCCCAGCAGGCGCCCTCGGCCGGCGACGGCACCGAGATCGACAGCCAGCGCCTTGCGCGCCTCGAGGTCGACGCCGGTGGCATGCACGTGGGCGCCGTGGGTCGCCGCCCAGTCGAGCAGCTGGCGGACCTGCGAGCCGCCGGCGCTCGGCTTCGACACGTCGACCTGCACCACGTCGGGCCGCAGCGCGTCGAGCCGGTGGAGCAACGAGGCGTCCAGGACGTGGCTGACGTCGGCGAGCACCACGCGCCAGCCCCAGGCACGCCACTCGGCCACGGCGCTGTCGAGGCGGGGGTGGGTCAGGCCGTAGTCGTGCACCTCAGCGGCGACGTGCAGCTCACGTCGGCCGCGGCCGAACGAGGTGGCGAGCCGCGGGGGGCAGGGACTGCCGAAGGTCTCCGGCTCGGGAGTGAGGTGCACCTCGACGCGGACGCCCGTGTCGACGCACTGGTCGAACGCCAGGCACCGGAACGCCCAGTCGAGCCGTTCGACGAGCCCACTCGACTGCGCGCTCTGCAGCAGGGCCAGCGTGTTGTCCAGGTCGGTGCCCGACTGCCCGCGCCCCGTCGCCTTGAACCCGAGCACGGTGCCGTCGGCCAGGTCCCTGATCGGCTGGTAGTCAGGGCCCAGTCGTGACGGGTCCTCGATGAGCGCTTCGATGACACCCCGGTCGCGGCGCGACTTCTCCGTGCTGTCGAGCAGGTTCATGCCGGGCTCACGATCACTGGGTGAGTGGGTCGTCTCGGTGGCTGCCGACCACCACGGGTTCGGGCACGAGGGTAATGCCGAACCTGGCCCGGACCCCCTCCCGCACGGTGCGCGCCACGCCGAGCAGATCGGCGGTCGTCGCCCCGCCGCGGTTGACCAGCGCGAGCGTGTGCTTGGTCGACAGGCCGACTGGTCCCGAGCCCCAGCCTTTGCCGAACCCGGCCTGCTCGATCAGCCAGGCGGCACTCACCTTCACGCCACCCTCAGCGGGCCAGCTCGGTGCGCCCTCCGGCGCTTCGGCGACCACCGGGTTGGTGAAGAACGACCCGGCGCTGACGCTGTCCGGGTCTCCTCCGTCGAGCACCATGCCCTTGCCTCGCCGCAGCGCCAGCACGGCCTCGCGCAGCTGGTCCGCAGGCACCGTCGAGCCCAGCTCCACCCCGAGCGCCCGCGCCAGCTCGGCGTACCGGACGGGCGCGGAAGTCGTGCCCGTAGCGAGGCGGAAGCGGACGGCGAGAACGACGCGGCGACCCGGTTCGGCCTTGAACAGGCTGTGCCTGTACGTGAAGCCGCACTCGGCGGCAGGGAGCTCGCAGACCTCCCCGGTGCGGCGGTCCAGGACCCGCACGGAGACCACCGTCGTTGCGACCTCCGAGCCGTAGGCCCCGATGTTCTGGATGGGGGCGGCACCGACGGTGCCGGGGATCCCCGCCAGCGCCTCGAGGCCGACACGGCCCTCCGCGACGGTGCGGGCGACGAGCGCGTCCCAGTCCTCACCCGCCTGCACGACGAGCTCGTCGCCCTCGAGCGCGACACCACGGCTGCGCACCAGCACGACCTCGTCGAGGCCGGCATCGGGGAGCACGACGTTGCTGCCCCCGCCGAGCACGAGTGCGCTCGGATGCAGCCCGACGGCCTCGACCAGCTCCTGCTCCGACGTGGCCTCGACCAGCAGGCGGGCGGGCCCACCGAGCCGCAGCGTCGTGAGATCCGCGAGCGGTGCGTCGTGGCGGGTCAGCACGCGACCACCCGCACCCGGCGGTGGTGGCGCAGGAGGTCGGCCGAGAAGACAGCGAGCGCGACCCACACCAGGCCGAAGCCCACGAGCCGCACCGGACCGAACGGCTCGTGCCGCACGGACAGCCCGACCAGGAGCTGCAGCGTCGGGGCGAGGTACTGCAGCACCCCGAGCGTGACGAGCGGCACCCGCGTCGCCGCTGCGCCGAACAGCAGCAGCGGCACGGCGGTGACCACACCGGAGGACAGCAGCAGCAGGACGTGATCCGGGCCGTGGCCCGTGAAGGTGCCGCTGCCCACCAGGGCCAGCCAGAGCAGGTACGCCGCGGCGAGGGGCGCGGTGACGGCGGTCTCGATGCTCAGCGAGGCGAGAGCGCCGACGTTCGCCTGCTTCTTCAGCAGCCCGTACGTGCCGAAGGACAGGGCCAGACCCAGGGCGATGTACGGCGGACGGCCGTTCTCGACGGTGAGGACCGCCACCGCAGCGACGGCGAAGCCGATGGCGAGCTGCTGCGCCGGACGCAGCCGCTCGCCGAGGACGACGACGCCGAGGGCAACGCTGACGAGCGGGGTGATGAAGTAGCCCAGCGAGGTCTCGACGACCTGGCCGCTGTTCACCCCGTAGATGTAGAGCCCCCAGTTGGAGGCCAGCAGGACGGAGGCGACGGCGAGCCGCCGTACCTGGCTGGGTTCGACGGCACGCAGGGCGGGCCAGCCGCGCGCGACCCGAAGCAGCACGCACATGAGCGCCAGCGACCACAGCACGCGGTGCGCGAGGACCTCGGGGGCGGACGCCGGTTCCAGCAGCGGCCAGAACAGCGGAAACAGCCCCCACAGCGCATAGGCACCGACGCCGAACGTCAGCCCCTCACGCGTGCGGTCCACGCGGAAAGGCTACGGGCGGGACTTCCAAGCACTGGGACCCGCGGACTGCTTCGCGAAGCCGACCCCGGTGCGCGCGTCGCCGTCCTTGCGGTTGTTGTCGCTCCAGACCACGGCGGGGTTGCCGTCGGGCAGGACCGTCACCTTGAAGAAGTCCAGCAGCGAGCGGTCGTCGCTCGAGCCGGGGAGGATCCCGCAGAACAGGCCCAGGGTGCAGATGGGGCCGTGGTGCACGGAGTGGTCGCTGGCGTAGCCCCAGTGCACCTTCGGCTTGGACGTGCCGAGGTCGCGCACCTGGGCCACGGCCACCCGCCAGTCGATCCCGTCGAGGTCCTTGTTGGACGAGGTGGTGTGGTACCAGCTGACGACCGCGACGCCCTTGCCGCCACCGGCGACCCAGCCGAACAGGTCGTTGCCGGACGCACCCGGGAGGGCGTTGTCCACGGCGTACGGCGCGCTCCACGTCAGGCCGCGGTTCTTGGACTGCTGCAGCCACACGTGCATCGGCTCGCCCTTGTGCATGTAGCCGCTGTACACGGCGTAGACGTAGCCACCCCGGTCGACGGCGCTCGACATCCAGAAGTTGCCGAAGTTGGAGTCGTCGAAGCCTGCGTTGACCAGGTGGTCGGTCCACAAGCCGCTCTCGGGGTCGCGCACCGCGAGCTTGACGGTGTTGACCGGCGGGAAGCCGTACGTCGTGTCGGTGGTCGTGAGCCGGCTCGTCGCGTAGCTGACGTAGACGCGGCCGGCCTCGTCCGTGCTGACACCGCCGATGGAGGTGCCGTCGTGGACGCTCTCGAGCAGCGTCTGCGGGTTGCTGTAGATGAGCTCCGGGGGGCCGAACGTCTTGCCCTTGTCGTGGCTGGTGACGCCGAGCATCGTGCCGGTCGCGAGCTCGTGCCACACGACGTACACGTTCTCGCCGTGCGGGCCGGTGACCGCCAGCCACTCACGGTCGGCGCTGCCGTTGATGAAGGTCTGCTGCGGGAAGGTGCGGCCCTTGTCGGTGGACCGGAACACCGTGATGCCGTCCCCGTTGAGGTCGGCGGCGTAGACCGTCCCGTCCTTGGCGACGACGACGTCGGAGTCGCCGCCGTTGAGGGCGGCGTACTGCGTGGAGCTCTTGGCGGTGGGCAGCTTCACCCAGCTGCGGCCCTGGTTGTCGCTGCGAGCGAGGACCGCGCCGCCGTCACCAGGGGTGGTGACGTAGATCGTCCCCGTCGGGGAGACCGCGATGGCGGGCTCACCGTAGTGGGCGGTGTAGGCGAACGTGTTCTTCCCGAAGCCGAGCGGTGCCTTCGTGGTGGCGTGGACCATCGGGGCGGCAACGGCGAGCCCCGCGACCGGGACGACGAGCAGGGCGAGCAGCGGTCGACGCACGGCGGGGCTCCAGGCTTTGGGTAGGTCCTGTCACCCTTCGACGCCGGGGCGGTGAGTCCTGCCCCGACCCGGGATCGAGCGGGCTCAGCCGGCGATGCCGACCGTGCCACTGCTCGTCATCGCGCCGGAGAAGGACTCCAGCAGCTCCTCGATGATCGAGCCGAGGTCGAGGCTGGAGAGCTCCTTCGGAGCCTTCAGCGCGTCGACGTCGTCGTCGACGTCGACGATCACCTTCACGCCGGCGAAGCTGTCGTCACCGGGGTCGGTGGCCAGCAGGCGCAGCGACTCGAGGTCGACGGCCACCTGGGTGAGGTGGCTCTCGTGGAGCCTGATGGTGCCGCGGGCCTCACCGGACTTGACGCCCTTGTCGATGTCGGCCGGGTTGACGTCAGCGAGCAGCGGCGCGAAGGGCAGGTCCTTCTCGGCCTTGAGCACGCCGAGGAGCGCCTTGAGCGCCGGGGCGGCCTGCACCTTGATGTCGAGGACGCGGTCCTCGCTGCTGTCGTTGGCGTCGGTGACCTTGACGTACGGCTTGACCGCGGCGTAGGCCCTGTCGCCCAGGCCGCCGAGGTCGTAGGTCTTGCCCGGGGCGGAGGTGGGCGGCGTGATGCCGGTGAAGCCGCCGGCGAGCTCCTGCAGCTGGTCGAGGTAGGTCGCGAGCGGGAGCTTGAGCCACTTTCCGGCGCGCACGTCAGCGACGCCCTGCGCGAAGCGCGGGTCCATCGCACCCAGGGTCTCGTCGACCGTGGCGTCGAAGTCCTCGACGCCCCCTGCCTTCGCCAGGACCCCGATCTCCTTGAGGTTCAGGTGGGCGTAGAGGTTGCCCCCGACCAGGCGCAGCTCGAGGAGGTCGGCCTTGTCGTCACGGACGACGAAGGCGATGTTGACCTTGTCGAGGGCGGCCTTGAGGTCGGTCGGGTTCGCCGCTTGCGACTGGACGCTCTTGAGCGTTGCGTCGCCGGCCGGGTCGGCGATGTAGGTCACGCTGCCCTTGAGAAGCGCGTTGACCAGCGCCGGCGGGGCGTCACCGTCCTTCGTCAGGACCTTGGCGAAGTTCCCCTGCGCATCGGCGAAGCGCAGGGTGAACGACGCCGCCTTGCTGTCGGCGAGGAAGGACTGCGCGGCGGAGAACTCCTGCTTGACGGTCTTCTTCTTCTGGGCGCCGCAGCCCGCGACGGCGGCGAGCGGAAGGGCCAGGACGAGGATGCCGGCGAGCAGCCGAGGGCTACGGATCACGGTGGGACGGTCCTTCGTGTGTCGTGTCGGGGTGGTGCGCCAAGTGTGCCTGCTGACGGGCGCCGGCGTGGGCCGTGCGCTCACGATCCGGTCTCGGTCGCGCGGCAGGGCACACTGTTGGGCCGGTTGCCGCTCCCCGAGCAGAAACGAGAGGTCCGCCCGCGTGGACGACGTGGCGCGCGAGGTCGCGCGTGAGCAGGAGGTCCTCGACCGCGCCCGGGTGCGGCTGGAAGAGCTCCGTGAGCGCGCCCTGATCCGCGAGCGGGACTCGTTGGAGCTGGCGCAGGCCGGCACGCCCCAGGGCCTGTACGAGCGTGACGTCACGGCGCTGCACACCGCGGTGCGCCGAGCAGACCTCGACGCTGCGGGTGAGGGGCTGGTGTTCGGGCGGCTCGACCTCACCGAGTCCGCGCCGCTGCACGTGGGACGCATCGGCCTGCGGACCGAGGACCAGGAGCCGATCGTCGTCGACTGGCGGGCACCCGCTGCGGCAGCGTTCTACCAGGCGACGGCGGCCGAGCCGATGGGCGTCGTACGGCGACGGACGATCACCTCGCGCGGTGACCGGGTCGTCGGCGTGGACGACGAGCTGCTCGACCCCTCGGTCGATCTCGAGGGGACGGTCGTCGGCGACGGGGCGTTCCTCGCGGCCGTGTCGCGGGAGCGCGGCCCGCAGATGCGCGACATCGTCGCCACGATCCAGCGCGAGCAGGACCTCGCCGTGCGCGCGCCCGACGACGGGGCGCTGGTCGTGACCGGCGGGCCGGGCACGGGCAAGACGGCGGTGGCGCTGCACCGGGTGGCCTACCTCATGTACGCCCGCCGCGACTGGTACGGCCGCCGCGGGGTGCTGGTCGTCGGCCCCTCCGACGTGTTCGTCGACTACATCTCCGCGGTGCTGCCCTCGCTGGGTGAGACCTCGGTGCGCCTTGCCTCGCTCGGTGGGGTCCCGGTGCTGCCACGGGAGCTGTCCCTCGGCGGGGACGACGACGCAGCGGCTCTCGCGGCCAAGGGCTCGTTGCGGATGGCGACGCTGCTCAAGCGGGCGGTCCGCCGGCTGTCCGGCAGGGAGCGCCTGCAGGAGGTGCACCTGGAGCGCTGGGGCGTTCCCCTTGTGCTGTCGGTGCAGGAGCAGCTCCGGCGCCGCTCCCACGTCGCGCGGGCGCCGCGGTCGCACAACGCGGGGCACACGGCGTACGTCGCGGCGCTCGTGGAGTCCGCCTGGCGGGAGTGGGAACGCCGTCCGAACGCGGCCGCACCCGAGCCCGGGGACCGCGAGGACTTCGGCCGCTGGCTGCGCCACGAGCCGCGGTTCGTCCGGGCGGTCGGCGCGGCGTGGCCCGTGCTGCAGCCGGCCGACGTGCTCGCCGCGCTGCGGACCGGGGCCGTCGCGCTGAGCTCCGTCGCGCAGGGCCTGTACGACGAGTCCGAGCAGGCGGCGCTGACCCGCAGCTGGCCCGACCGCGTGCTGTCGGCAGCCGACGTCGCGGTGCTGGACGAGCTCGACTCCCTGCTCGGCCCGGCGCCGGAGCCGGAACCGGACCCGGACGGCGCGTGGGACGAGCTGGCCGAGCTCGACGCGCTCGCCGCGGAGCACGGCGTGACGACCTTCGCCGACCGCAACCGCGCGACACGACAGGTGCTGGACCACGACCACCGCAGCTACGCCCACGTCGTCGTCGACGAGGCGCAGGACGTGACGCCGATGCAGTGGCGGATGCTCGGCCGTCGCGCGCGGGGTGCTACCTGGACGGTCGTGGGCGACTGGGCCCAGTCGGCGTGGCCCGCGGTCGAGGAGATCCGGTCCTCGCTGGACACCGTCATCGGCACCGCGCGCGTGCGCACCGTGGAGCTGTCGACGAACTACCGGACGTCGACCGAGGTCGCGCGGCTCGCGGCGCGGGTGCTGCGCCGGATCGACCCCTCCGCGGTCCCGCCGGTGGCTGTCCGCAGCACCGGCGTGGAACCCGTGTGGGAGGTGGCCTCCGACGTGGTCGCCTCGGCGGGACCGCTGGTCGACGCGCTGCTCGCTTCGGTGTCCGGCACGGTGGGTGTCGTCGTACCCCGGTCGTTGCGCACGCTGGTGCGGCACGCTTCCGAGCGCGTCTCGGTGGTCGACCCGTGGCAGGTCAAGGGCCTCGAGTACGACGGATGTCTGGTCGTCGCGCCCGAGCTGGTCGTGGCGGAGGCGCTCACCGAGGTGGCCGGGCTGCGGACGCTGTACGTCGCGCTGACCCGAGCCACGCAACGGCTGACGGTGCTCTCGACGCACCGCCAGGAGTGGCTGGACTGAGCAGGCCGCGCGACCCCGCCAACTGCCTGCCTGTGTGCCTGCCTGTGGACAAGAGTCCTTTGTTTGCAGGCGCTTTCGTGCACACCACGGGTTGCGGCTGTCGGTCCCAGCCGGTAGGTTTTGTCTCGAACGCGCGATCGAGACGACTCGGGGGTGGGGACGGTGGAGGTGCTGCTCGACGAGCCCCCGGCCGAGGAGTGGCTGGCTGAGTGGGATGTGGTCCCGGTGATGCCGGACTGGGTGCGCCAGTGGCCGGTCAGCGCGTCTGAGCCGCCGCGGTGCGAGTGCGGTGCGGTGTGCTTCCCCGGACCGGTGGTGGACGAGCCGGTGTTCACGCTGACGCGCTCCCCGGAGCTGCTCGCGGACCGGTTCGCGATGGAGTGGCTCGCTTTGCAGCGGCAGACCGCGCGGATGTGGCGGGCGGCCGCGGCGATGCACGCCGCGACCGGTGCTGTGTCGGCGGAGTTCGTCGGGGACGATTTGGCGTTGCTGACGAACACCCACCCGCGCTCGGGGGCGACGTTGCTGGTGACGGCGGTGGGCGTGTGCCAGGTGCCGGAGCTGCTCGCGCTGGTGGAGCGCGGTGAGCTCAGCACCCGGCACGCCACGGCGTTGCTGACCGAGGCCGGCCGGTTCGCCGCCGGGGACACCGGGCAGCAGGCCGGCCTGATCCGCGAGACGTTGGTGCGTTGTCAGAGCCGGGTGGACGCCGGACACGGCTGGCCGATGCCGGGGGAGCTGAAGAAGCGGTTGC
>DATLCV010000067.1:0-48925 GCA_035526225.1 Mycobacteriales bacterium | reverse complement strand
AAGCCCTACTACGCGCCCCACCTCGACACTGGTGACTTCGTCGTCGTGATCAACGCCAGCAAGATCGTGATGACCGGGAACAAGGCCGCGCAGTCGCGCGTGCACCGGCACTCCGGCTACCCGGGCGGCCTCACCAGCACCCCCTACGCCGAGGTCCTCGCGACCCGCCCCGAGCGGATCATCGAGAAGGCCGTGAAGGGCATGCTCCCGCACAACACGCTGGGGCGTCAGATGCTGTCGAAGCTGAAGGTCTACGCCGGCCCGACCCACCCGCACCAGGCCCAGAGCCCGGTGCCCTTCGAGATCACGCAGGTTGCGCAGTGACCACAGAGCTCATCCAGACCGTCGGCCGTCGCAAGCAGGCCATCGTCCGCGTCCGGCTCGTTCCGGGCACCGGGCAGTACAAGCTGAACGGCCGCACGCTCGAGGAGTACTTCCCGAACAAGGTCCACCAGCAGGCGATCAACGAGCCGTTCGTGACCCTCGAGAAGTCCGAGCAGTACGACGTCATCGCTCGCCTCGGCGGCGGCGGCATCAGCGGTCAGGCCGGCGCGCTGCGCCTGGCGATCGCCCGCGCCCTCATCGTGGTCGACGAAGACGACCGCCCCGCCCTGAAGAAGGAGGGGTTCCTCACCCGCGACCCGCGGGCGAAGGAGCGCAAGAAGTACGGTCTGAAGAAGGCCCGCAAGGCGCCGCAGTACTCCAAGCGCTAACCAGTCTTCTCCCGTCGAGGCGGTCCCCGCACCGGGGGCCGCCTCGCGGCATGTTCGTCGCAGACGGACCGGCAACAGGGTTGGAGGTCCTCGTGGCACGGCTGTTCGGCACGGACGGGATCCGTGGGCTTGCCAACGGTGACGTCCTCACCCCGGACCTCGCGCTGCGCCTGGCCGGTACGGCGGGAGCCCGCCTGGTCGCGCAGCGGCGGGCCGCAGGGACCCAGCCCTACGAGCGACCGGTGGTCGTCATCGGGCGCGACACCCGCCCCTCGGGGCAGATGCTCGAGGCCGCGGCGGTGGCCGGGTTCACCAGTGCGGGCTGCGACGTCGAGCTGCTCGGCGTGGTGCCGACCCCCGTGGTGGCCCACGCGACCGCCCACGGGGAACCGTCCCTGGGGCTGATGATCACCGCGTCGCACAACCCTGAGCAGGACAACGGCCTGAAGCTGTTCGCGGACGGCGGGCTGAAGCTCGCCGACGAGGTCGAGGACGAGCTCGAGGCCGCGCTCGCGGGCGCCTGGGCTCCCGCGCCCGCTCCTCCCGGCATCGGGCGGGCGCACCCCGACGCCGCGCCGCGCCTGGTGGAGCCCTACCTCTCCTCGCTGCTGGCCTCCGTGGGCTCGCTGGCCGGGCTGCGGGTCGTCGTCGACTGCGCCAACGGCGCTGCGCGCGAGCTGGCCCCCGAGCTCTACCGCCGCGCGGGAGCCACCGTCGTGGCGATCCACACCGACGATCAGGGCATCAACCGAGACTGCGGCGCCACGCACCCCGAGTCGCTCGCCGCCGCGGTGGTCGAGCACGGTGGGGACGTGGGCATCGCCCACGACGGCGACGCCGACCGCTGCATCGTCGTCGACGCCTCAGGCACCGTGCTCAACGGCGACCAGGTGCTCGGCCTGCTCGCGCTGGCCCGCAAGGAGGCCGGGCTCGCGGCCGGTGACGTCCTGGTTGCCACGGTGATGAGCAACCTCGGGCTGCACCAGGCGATGGCGGCGGCCGGCATCCGGGTGGTGACCACCGCCGTCGGCGACCGCTACGTGCTGGAGGAGATGCGGGCGCACGGATACCGGCTCGGTGGCGAGCAGAGCGGGCACGTCGTCCTCGCCGACTACGCCACCACCGGGGACGGACTGCTGACGGCGCTGCAGGTCATGGACCGCGTGGTGCGCACCGGCCGCCCCGTGACCGACCTGGCGAGCGCCGTGACGCTGCTGCCGCAGGTGCTGGTCAACGTCACGGCGGACCGCCAGCGCGCTGCCGCCCCGGACGTCCTCGAGGCCGTGGCGAGGGAGGAAGCCGCGCTCGCGGGCTCCGGGCGGGTGCTGCTGCGCCCGAGCGGCACCGAGCCGCTCGTGCGTGTCATGGTCGAGGCCCCGACGCAGCACGAGGCGCAGGCCCTCGCCGACCGCCTCGCCGCGGTCGTCGCGGGCTGACCTCCCCACCTAGGGTCTGCGCCATGAGGAACCTCACGGCCTCCGAGGCACGGACCCGCGCCGAAGCGGTCCAGGTCTCGTCGTACGACATCGCCCTGGACCTGACGCAGGGGCCGACGGAGCTGGGCTCGCGGACCACCGTGCGGTTCACGGCCACGGCGGACACGTTCCTGGAGCTCGACTGCGTCCGGGTCGTCAGCGCGACCCTCGACGGCCGGCCGATCGAGCTCGAGGGCAACCGGTTCGCCCTCACCGGGCTCGGTGGCGAGCACGAGGTCGTGGTGGACGCGGTCTGCGCCTTCACCCGCAGCGGTGAGGGGCTGCACAGGTTCGTCGACCCCGCCGACGAGCAGGTCTACGTGTACGCCCAGGCGTTCCTCGACGACGCGCAGCGGTTCTACGCGTGCTTCGACCAGCCCGACCTCAAGGCCCGGTTCCGGCTCTCGGTGCGGGCGCCGGAGGGACACGTCGTCCGCTCGAACACCCGCGGCGAGGTGGTCGACGGGGTGCACGTGTTCACCGAGACGCTGCCTCTGTCGACGTACCTGCTCACCCTCGCGTGCGGCCCCTGGTCCGGCGTGACCCGTTGGCACGACGGGATCGAGCTGGGGGTGTGGTGCCGGGCGTCGATGGCGCCGCACCTCGAGGCCGACGAGCTGCTGGAGATCACCGCTCAGTGCCTGGACCAGCAGCAGGCCGACTACGGCTCCCGCTATCCCTTCGGGGACACCTACGACCAGGTCTTCGTGCCCGAGTTCAACGCCGGGGCGATGGAGAACCCGGGGATGGTGACGATCAGCGACGAGAGCTTCCTGTACCGCTCACGCACCACCGAGGGGCACCGCCGGCTGCGCGCGCAGGTCATCGCGCACGAGATGGCGCACATGTGGTTCGGCGACCTGGTCACGATGCGCTGGTGGGACGGCGTGTGGCTCAACGAGTCGTTCGCGGAGTTCATGGGCCTGAACACGATCGAGGCGACGACGCGCTTCCACGGTGCCTGGGCGGACTTCTGCCTGGGGCGCAAGGCCTGGGGCTACCGCGCCGACCAGCTGCCGACCACGCACCCGGTCGCGGCGACGGTGCAGGACAGCCGCACCGCGATGCTCAACTTCGACGGGATCTCCTACGCCAAGGGCGCGTCCGTGCTGCGGCAGCTCGTCGCGTTCGTGGGGGAGGAGACGTTCTTCCGCGGCCTGCGCGCTTACCTGGCGGAGCACGCCTTTGGCAGCACCGACCTCGGCGACCTGCTCGACGCAGTGGAGCGGGCAAGCGGCCAGGAGCTGCGCGAGTGGGCCCGGTCCTGGCTGGAGACCACCGGCCCGTCGACGCTGCGCCCCGCGTGGGAGGACGGCACGCTCGTCGTGCTGCAGGAGGGCCCGCTGCGCGACCACGTCGTCGGCGTCGGCCTGTACGACGGAGACGGGCGCCTGCGGGAGCGGCACGACGTGCGCGTGAGCGGTGCCCGCACCGTCGTCGGGGCACTCCCGCCGGCCGACCTGGTCCTCGTCAACGACGGCGACCTGACCTTTGCCAAGGTCCGCTTCGACGAGCGCTCGCTGCGCACTGTCCTCAGCGGGCTCGGCGCCCTGCAGGACCCCCTTGCCCGGGCGCTGTGCTGGGGGGCTCTGTGGGACGCCACGCGCGACGCCGAGCTCACCGCGCACGAGCTCGTCGACGCGGTGCTCGCGGGGGTCGGGGCGGAGGACGACCCCTCGCTCGTGGAGACCCTGCTCGGTCAGGCACTCCGGGCTGCCGGCGGCTTCGCGCCCCCGTCGGAGCAGGAGGAGCTGCTGGCGCGGGTCTCCACCGCCTGCTGGGGCGCCGCGGTGGAGCCCGGCAGTGACCTGCAGCTGGTGCGCCTGCGGGGCGCCGTGAGTGGTCTACTCGAGGCGGACCTGCTCGCGGGGCTGCGTGACGGCAGCACCGTCCCGGCCGGGGTGGTCGTCGACCCGGAGCTGCGCTGGCACGTGGTGCGCCGGATGGCGGCGCGGGGCCTGCTCGGTGAGACCGAGGTCGCCGAGGAGCTCGCGCGTGACCGGACCGCGAGCGGGCAGCTGCAGGCCGAAGCTGCGCTCGCCTCGCTGCCTGACGCCGACGTCAAGGAGCGCAGCTGGAGCGCGCTCGTGTCGGGCCAGGTGACGACGGCGCAGGCCCGGACGATGGGCGGCGCCTTCTGGCAGCGCGGCCAGGACGCGCTGGGCGAGCCCTTCGTGGCGCGGTACCTGTCCGCCGTACCAGGGTTCTGGCACGACCTGTCGCCGGTGCTGGCGCAGTACCTCACGCAGTTCCTGTTCCCGACCACGCTGGTGCGCTCCGACGTCGCCGAGCGCGCACGGGCGCTGCTCGCGGGCGACCTTCACCCCGGCTGCCGCCGGGTGCTCCTCGAACAGCTCGACGACCTCGAGCGCGCGCTGAGGGCACAGGCCACCCGTTAGCCTGAGGGCATGTGCGGCATCGTGGGCTACGTCGGTGAGCAGGACGCCCTGGAGGTGGTCCTCGCCGGGCTCCGGCGACTCGAGTACCGCGGCTACGACAGCGCAGGCGTTGCCGTCCTCGGCCCCGACGGGCTGCTGAGGACCGAGCGCAAGGCCGGCAAGCTCGCCAACCTCGAGAAGGAGCTCGCCGAGCAGGTGCTGCCTGGCACGCTCGGCATCGGGCACACCCGCTGGGCCACCCACGGCGCGCCCACGGACAAGAACGCGCACCCTCACCTGGACTGCTCGAACAAGGTGGCCGTCGTGCACAACGGCACCATCGAGAACTTCGAGCAGCTGGTGGTCAGCCTCGACGCCCGCGGGCACGAGCGCCGTTCCGACACCGACACCGAGGTCGTCGCCCACCTCGTCGAGGAGCGGTACGACGGAGACCTGGCCGCGACGGTGCGCGGCATCTGCAAGGACCTCGAGGGGTCGTTCGTGCTCGTCGTGACGCACCAGGACGAGCCGGACCTGGTGGTGGCAGCCCGTCGCAACCTGCCGCTCGTCGTCGGCCTGGGCGAGGGCGAGAACTTCCTGGGCTCCGACGTCACCGCCTTCATCGCCCACACCCGTGAGGCGCGGGCCGTCGACCAGGACCAGGTCGTCGAGCTCCGGCGCACGGGTGTGCGGATCACCGACCTCGACGGGGTCGAGGTCCAGGGCGAGACCTACCACGTCGACTGGGACACCGCGGCCGCCGAGAAGGGCGGGCACGAGTTCTTCATGCTCAAGGAGATCCTCGAGCAGCCCGAGGCGGTGCGGGACACCCTTGGCGGCCGTCTCACCGCGAACGGCCTGCTGCACCTGGACGAGCTGTCGATGAGCGACGAGGACATCCGCGACATCGAGCAGGTGGTGATCATCGCCTGCGGCTCGTCGTACCACTCGGGACTGGTCGGCAAGTACGCCATCGAGCGCTGGTGCCGGCTGCCCGTCTACGTCGAGGTGGCCTCGGAGTTCCGCTACCGCGACCCCGTCATCGGCCGCACGACGCTCGTGATCGCGATCAGCCAGAGCGGCGAGACGGCGGACACCCTCGAGGCGCTGCGGCACGCGCGTGCGCAGAAGGCCCGGGTGCTGGCGGTCACGAACACCGTGGGCTCGACCGTGAGCCGCGAGAGCGACGCGGCGTTCTACACACGCGGCGGGCCCGAGGTCGCGGTGGCCTCCACCAAGGCAGTCATCGCGCAGCTCGCGGCGATGTACGTCGTCGGCCTCTACCTCGCGCAGGTGCGCGGCACCCGCGACCCGGACGAGGTGCGCGCGCACCTGCGTGACCTGCAGCAGATCCCCGACCTCGTGTCGGAGGTCCTGCGCCGCATGGAGCCGGTCCGCGCACTGGCCCGCGAGCTGGCGAAGGAGGAGCGCGTGCTCTTCCTCGGCCGTCACGTGGGCTACCCGATGGCGTTGGAAGGAGCCCTGAAGCTCAAGGAGCTCGCCTACATCAGCGCGGAGGGCTTCCCCGCCGGCGAGATCAAGCACGGCCCGATCGCCCTCATCGACGAGGGCACGCCGGTCATCGTCATCGCGCCGCGCCACGCGCTCCAGGCCAAGATGGTGAACAACGTCCAGGAGGTGCGTGCGCGGGGCGCGCGCACCATCGTCATCGCGACCGACGGGGACGAGAGCGTGACGCCGTACGCCGACACGGTCATCCGCATCCCCGACACGAAGTCGCTGCTGACCCCGCTGCTCACGATCGTGCCGATGCAGGTGCTGTCGGCCGAGATCGCCCGTGCGCGCGGTCTCGACGTGGACCAGCCGCGCAACCTCGCCAAGTCCGTGACGGTCGAGTAGCCGGTGATCATCGGCGTCGGGGTGGACGTCGTCGAGGTGGCCCGGCTCGGCCGGTCCCTCGAGCGGACCCCCGCGCTCATGGACCGGATCTTCACCGCGGCCGAGCAGGGCGTGGACAGGCTCGAGTCGCTGGCCGCCCGGTTCGCGGCCAAGGAGGCCGTCGCCAAGGTCCTCGGCGCGCCGGGGCTGGCCTGGGTCGATGCCGAGGTCGTGCGGCTGGACAGCGGCGCCCCCACCCTGGTGCTGCACGGCGACGCCCTCGCGCACGCCGAGGCGATGGGCATCGCGCGCTGGCACGTCTCCCTGTCGCACGACGGCGGGTTCGCGACCGCCTTCGTCGTCGCAGAGTCCGGCGCGTGAGGCAGGCCCACACGGTGGCGCAGGTGCGTGCCACCGAGGAGCCGCTGATCGCGGCCGGAGTGCCGCTCATGGCACGGGCTTCCACCGCGCTGGCCGTGGAGGTGACCCGCCGCCTGAGCCCGGTGTACGGCGCACGCGTGGTGCTGCTCGTCGGCACCGGCAACAACGGCGCCGATGCCCTCTACGCCGGCGCGCAGCTCGCGCGGCGGGGGGCCGCCGTCGTGGCCGTGCTCGCCGGCGACCCGGTGCCGCACGCCCTCGAGGCGCTGCTGCGCGAGGGCGGCCGGATCGGCACCCCGGAGGCGCTGACCGGCGCCGAGGTGGTGCTCGACGGACTGGTGGGCACCGGGGCGTCCGGACCGCTGCGGCAGGGGGCCGCCGAGCTCGTCGCGCTCGTCCGCGAGGGCCTGGTCGTCGCGGTGGACGTCCCCAGCGGCGTCGATGCCGACAGCGGTGCCGTGTCCCCGGGCGCCCTCCGGGCGGACGTCACGGTGACGTTCGGGAGCCTGAAGCCAGGACTGCTGATCGCCCGTGAGCACGTGGGGGACCTGGTGCTCGTCGACATCGGGCTCGAGCTGCCACCGGCTGACATCGAGGTGCTCGAGGACGCCGACGTGCCGGCCCTGCTGCGTCACCCCCGTGCCTCCGACGACAAGTACCGCCGCGGGGTGGTCGGCGTCGTGGCCGGCTCCGCGACGTACTCGGGGGCAGCGGTGCTGTCGGTCGGTGGCGCGCTCGTCGCGGGGGCCGGGATGGTCCGCTACGTCGGCGGGGTCGAGGCCGTGCGGGTCCGCTGGCCCGAAGCGGTCGTCAGCGCGACGGTGGCGGAGACGGGGCGCGTGCAGTCCTGGGTGCTGGGCCCTGGGCTCGGGCTGGACCGGCTCGAGGTGCTGGTCGACGTTCTCGACCGCCCCGAGCCGGTGGTGGTGGACGCCGACGCCCTCACGGTCTGCGCGGAGCACCCGTACCTGCTGCAGCGGCGCGAGGGCTCCACCGTCCTGACGCCGCACGACCGCGAGTACGCCCGCTTCGGGCCCCCCGTCGGTGAGGACCGCATCGCTGCTGCGCGCGGCTTGGCCGAGCGGTTGGGCGTGCACGTGCTGCTCAAGGGCGACGCGACGGTCCTCGCCACGCCCGACGGGAGGGTGCGCGTCAACACGACCGGTTCGCCGTACCTCGCCAGCGCCGGCAGCGGGGACGTGCTCGCGGGCGCCCTCGGTGCACTGCTGGCGCAGGGGCTCGAGCCGCTCGACGCCATGTCGGTCGGGGCCTACCTGCACGGGCTCGCGGGGGACCGCGCGCGGGCCGGTGCGGGTGCCCTCGTCGAGGTGTGGCCGTCTGTCGTACGCAGCCTGGGAGGATGACGGCGTGAGATCCGCTGCCCGCATCGACCTCGGCGCGCTCGCGCACAACGTGCGCGTCGTCGCTGAGCGCGCTCCCCAGGCGCAGGTGATGACGGTCGTGAAGGCGGACGCGTACGGGCACGGGCTCGTGCCCTGCTCCGAGGCCGCCGTCGCGGCCGGCGCCGGGTGGCTGGGCGTCGCGTTCCTCGAGGAGGCGCTGGCGCTGCGCACGGCAGGTCTCGCCGTACCCGTGCTCGCCTGGCTGTTCGCGCCGTCGGAGGACCTCGCCCCGGCGGTCGCCGCCGACGTGGACCTGGGTGCCTACACGCCCGCGGAGATCCGCAGGGCAGCGGTCGCGGCACAGGCGACCGGGCGCACCGCACGCCTGCACCTCAAGGCTGACACCGGGCTGTCGCGAGGCGGGGCCACCCCGTCCGACTGGCCGGACCTGTGCGAGGCGGCGGCGAAGGCGCAGGCCGACGGCACCGTCAGCGTCGTCGGCGTGTGGAGCCACTTCGCGTCCTCCGAGCTCGGGTCCACGCACCCCTCCAACGCCGCGCAGAAGCGGCTCTTCGCCGAGGCTCTCGAGGTCGCCGCCACGCACGGGCTCACCCCGCATGTGCGGCACCTGGCCAACTCCGGTGCGCTGCTCACCGACCCTGAGACCCACCACGACCTCGTACGCGCGGGCGCCGCCGTCTACGGGCTCGCCCCCGTCCCGGGTCGGCGGCCGGAGGACGACGGGCTGCGGCCGGTGATGTCGCTGGTGTCGCAGGTGGCCCTCACCAAGCGGGTGCCGGCCGGAGCCGGGGTGAGCTACGGCCACCGCTACACCACGCCGACCGAGACGACCCTCGCCCTGGTTCCCCTGGGCTACGGCGACGGGATCCCGCGCAACGCCACGAACACCGCGCCGCTGCAGGTGGCGGGAACCCGGCGCACCGTGTGCGGCACCGTCGCCATGGACCAGCTCGTCGTGGACTGCGGTGACGACGCCGTGTCACCGGGCGACGAGGTCGTCGTGTTCGGGCCGGGCGGCCCCACTGTGCAGGAGTGGGCGGCCGCGGTCGGCACGATCGACTACGAGGTCGTGACGCGCGTGGGCTCCCGGGTGCCACGGGAGCACCTGCCGTGAAGCGCCGGGCGGGACTGGTCGGCGCCGTGGTGGGCGCCGTCGCGGTAGGCGCGGCAGCGGGCCTGGCCGCCGAGCGACTGGCCATCGGGCGGGTGCGCCTGGCTGCAGATCCGGAGGCGCACGAGCCGTTCTTCCGGCTGCCGTCCGACCGGGTCCGCCGCGTCGTCGCCGACGACGGCGTGCCGCTGCACGTCGAGGAAGTCGGTCCGGAGCAGGCGCCCGTGACGATCGTGTTCTGCCACGGCTACACGCTGCAGCTCGCCGCCTGGCACTTCCAGCGCAAGGCGCTCGCTGAGGAAGGCCTGGGAAAGCTGGTGTTCTGGGACCAGCGCTCGCACGGCCGCTCCGGCCGCAGCAGTCGCGAGCGCGCGACCATCGACCAGCTCGGCAGGGACCTGCGCGCCGTGGTGGACGCGTGCGCGCCGCACGGCAGGGTCGTGCTCGTAGGCCACTCGATGGGCGGCATGACGATCATGGCACTGGCCGACCAGTACCCGGACCTGTTCGGCGACCGGGTCGTCGGGGTCGCCCTGGTGGCCACCTCGACCGGCAAGCTGGCGGAGGTTACCTTCGGTCTGCCCGCGGTGTTCTCCGGCGTGAACCGACGCGTGCTCCCCTTCGTCACCAGGGGGATGCGCGGGCGGCCGGAGCTGTTCGACGCGGGCCGCAGGCTCGGCACCGACCTCGCCTTCCTCGCGGCGCGGCGCGGCGGGTTCGGCAGCAAGGACGTGCCGCCCTCGCTCGTCGAGCTCACCGAGAAGATGATCGCCGAGACGCCGGCCGACGTGATCGCCGAGTTCTACGACACCTTCGTGGACCACGACAAGCTGCACGCGCTACCGGTGCTCGCCGAGGTTGAGACCCTGGTCCTGGTCGGCAGTGAGGACGTCGTCACGCCCGTCGAGCACAGCCGACAGATCGCAGCCGTCCTCCCGCGCGCCCAGCTCGTCGTGCTCGAGGGCGCCGGCCACATGGTGCAGCTCGAGCGGCACGCGCTGGTCACCTTGCAGCTGCGAGCTCTCGTGCGCCGAGCCACCAGCTCCCGCCGCCGCACCGCGTGACGGCCACGACGGGGGGCCCGCTCGAGGTCGCGATGCGCGGGTGCGTGCGGTGCCCGACCCTCGCGGCGACCCGCACGCAGGTCGTCGTCGGACAGACGCCACCGGGTGCCCGACTGCTGGTCGTGGGCGAGGCGCCGGGTGCGCAGGAGGACCTGGTCGGCGAGCCGTTCGTGGGCCGCAGCGGTCAGCTGCTCGACCGCCTCCTCGCCGAGGTCGGTCTGCCCCGGCCCGGGGTGGCCGTTCTCAACACCGTGAAGTGCCGCCCCCCGGGCAACCGCGTGCCCTCGAAGGCCGAGACCGAGCGGTGCCGCCCATGGCTGCAGGCGCAGCTCGTCGCGACCGCCCCCGTCCTGGTCCTCACGCTCGGGCTGTCGGCGACAGGGTGGTTCCTGGGCCGCGTCACCCTCGGCGCCGTGCGCGGGCAAGTGCACGAGGTCGACGGCGTCCGCGTCCTGCCGACCTACCACCCGGCCGCGGCCATGCGCGGCGGCCCGGCAGGAGAGCCGATGCGCCTGCTGCGCGAGGACCTGGCGCTCGCCGTGGGGCTGGTCGCGTGACGCGCGAGCTCGCGACCGTGGAGGACACCCGCGCCTTCGGCCGGGAGCTCGCGTCGTCCTTGTGCGCCGGCGATCTCGTGGTGCTCAGCGGTCCTCTGGGTGCTGGGAAGACGGCGCTGGCACAGGGCATCGGCGAGGGCCTCGGCGTCACCGGTCGGGTCACGAGCCCCACCTTCGTCATCGCCCGGGTGCACCGCGGCCCCCTGCCGCTGGTGCACGTGGACGCGTACCGCCTCCGCGACAGCGGGCGGATCGACCTCGACGACCTGGAGATCGACGAGGAGCTGGACCGCGCCGTCGTCGTGGTCGAGTGGGGCGAGGGTGTGGTCGAGCGGCTCTCCGACAGCCACCTCGACGTCCAGCTGCAGCGCCGCGACGACGACGTCCGGGTCGTCACCGTCAGAGGCGTCGGCCCGCGCTGGTCGTGAGGCCCGGCGGCCCGCCGTACAGGGGGCTTTCGCCGGAGGCTGGTCACCGGGGAGACTCACGGGAGCAGCCGCATCCAGAAGGAGCCCCCGTTGTCCCTGACGATCGCCAGCATCCTGGCGGAGTCCGCCGAGCGCTTCGCCGAGAACAACGCCGTGGTCATCGGCGACGTCCGCCTGACCTACGCCCAGCTCTGGGGGCACACCAAGCAGTACGCCGCTGTGCTGCGCGAGAAGGGGGTCGAGCCGGGCGACAAGGTGGCACTGCTGCTGCCGAACACCCCGCACTTCCCGCTGGCCTACTTCGGCACCCTGGCCCTCGGTGCGGTGGCCGTTCCCGTGCACGCCCTGCTGAAGGCGGAGGAGATCGAGTACGTCCTGTCCGACTCCGGCGCGAAGCTCCTGGTCTGCGCGGCGCCGCTGCTCGGTGAAGGCGCCAAGGGAGCCGAGCTCGCGGGCATCCCGGTCCTCGCCGTGATGGACGGTGGTGACGCGACGATCGAGCGGATCGACGAGCTGGCCCCGGCCGCGACGCCCATCCCCTCGCTCGTGCCCCGCGAGCCGGAGGACACGGCCGTCATCCTCTACACCTCGGGCACCACGGGGAAGCCCAAGGGCGCCGAGCTGACGCACCTCAACGTCATGATGAACGTCGCGGCCTCGGTGCAGCACTCGTTCGACCTCGACGCGAGCGACACGGTGCTGGGTTGTCTGCCGCTGTTCCACACCTTCGGTCAGACCGTCTGCATGAACATGACCTTCTACGTCGGCGGGACCGTCGTTCTGCTGCCGCGCTTCGACGGCGCGGAGGCGCTGCGGCTGCTGGTGGACGAGGGGTGCACCGTGTTCATGGGCGTGCCGACGATGTACGTCGGGCTGCTCGAGGCGGCCAAGACGTCCGACCTGCGCCCGCAGCTGAAGATGGCCCTCTCCGGTGGCGCCGCCCTCCCCCTGGCGGTGCTGGAGAGGTTCACCGAGGTCTTCGGCACGCAGATCCTCGAGGGTTACGGGCTCACCGAGACCTCGCCGGTCGCCACCTTCAACCAGAAGAGCTTCGAGCCGCGCCCGGGCACCGTGGGCAAGGCCATCTGGGGTGTCGAGGTCGAGGTGGCGAAGGCAGAGCTCGACGACCGGATCGAGCTGCTCCCGTGCGGTGAGCTCGGCGAGATCGTCTGCCGGGGGCACAACATCTTCAAGGGCTACTTGAACAACCCCGACGCCACGGCCGCGGCGATCGTCGACGGCTGGTTCCGCACCGGCGACCTGGGTGACAAGTCCGAGGACGGTTACATCCGGATCCTGGACCGCAAGAAGGACATGGTCATCCGCGGCGGCTACAACGTCTACCCGCGTGACGTCGAGGAGGTCCTGCTGCGCCACCCCGCGGTCGGCCAGGTGGCCGTCATCGGCCTTCCCGACCCGCAGTACGGCGAGGAGGTCGTGGCCTGCGTCGTGCGCGACCCCGCAGGCGCCGACGTGACCGAGCAGGCGATCATCGACTGGAGCAAGGAGCAGCTCGCCGCGTACAAGTACCCCCGCCGGGTGATCTTCGTCGACGCGATGCCGCTCGGTCCGTCCGGCAAGGTCCTCAAGCGCGAGCTGGTCGCCCAGCACAAGGAGTGAGGGAACCCTCTCTGGGTTCGGGCGTCTTGGAGGTGTGCAGCCCGCGATGACGCTCGCCACCCCGGTGATCCGGATCAGTGACGTGGGCGGGTACGAGGCCTTGTTCCATGCGCACTTCGACGGGATGGTCCGCTTCGCGAGCCTGCTCGGCGCCGACGATGCGGCCGACGTGGCGCAGGAGGCTTTCGTGCGCCTGCACCGGCGCCGCCACACCCTGCGGGACGAGGCTGCCGCACTGCCCTACCTGCGCCGCACCGTCGCCAACCTCACGCGGAGCCGGCAGCGCCACCTCGGAGTCGTGCAACGCGTGCTCTCGCGCTCGACCGTGGAGCACCACCCGTCGGCGGAGGACTCAGCCGTGGGTGCCGACGAGCGCAACCGCGTCCTGCTGGCCATCATGCGACTGCCGGCGCGTCAGCGCGAGCTGCTCGTCCTCCGGTACTGGCTCGACCTCACAGGTCCGGAGATCGCGGCGACGCTCGGCCTTCCTCTCGGCACCGTGAAGTCAGGCACCTCACGCGCGCTCGACGCCCTGGCACGACTGATGGAGACCTGATGGACAGCTTGCTGCGCGAGGCGTTGAGCTCCCGAGCCGGGGCGGTCCCCGCTGCCGAGGACGCGTGGACGGAGAACAGCCGCCGGGTCCGCCGCGACGCCCGGCTACGAACGACGGGCGCCGGGCTGGTCGTCGCACTGGTGGCTACCGGCGGTGTCCTCGGCTTTCGGCTCGTGCACGAGCCCGGCCGCGGCGAGCCCGTGCCCGTCCAGCCGGCCGGCTCCCAAGCCCCAGCCGCCCCGTGACGGGCAGCTGCCAGGTCGCACGGGGGCGCCGCGGCTAGCCTCGGGGCGTGCTCGCGCTCGTGCTGGACACCTCGACCCCCGCGGTCACGGCGGGTCTCGTCGACCTCAGCGACCTCAGCGTGCTGGCCGAGGCGGTCCAGGTCGACGGCCGCCGGCACGGCGAGCTGCTCGCCCTCAACCTGCGCGAGGTCCTGAGGGCCGGCGACCCGGACGTCGTCGTCGTCGGCGTCGGCCCTGGCCCCTTCACGGGGCTGCGCGTCGGCATCGTCACCGCGGCCGCCTTCGCGGAGGCACGCGGCCTGCCGGTGCACGGCGTCTGCTCCCTCGACGGCCTCGCGGCGCCCGCCACCGGGGCGGTCACCGACGCCCGCCGCAAGGAGGTCTACTGGGCGGTGTACGACGAAGCCGCCCAGCGCGTCGACGGCCCCCATGTCACGGCTCCTGCGCTCGCGCAGGAAGCGCTGCAGGGGATGCGGGTCGTCGGGGACGGCGCCCAGCTGTACGGCTTCGCGACCGAGGAGCTGCCGCGCTACCCGCAGGTCACGGCCCTCGCGCGGGCGTCCCTCACGCAGCACCTCCCTCTCACGCCGCTGTACCTCCGCCGCCCCGACGCGGTGCCGCAGGCATGAGCGCGGAGTGGCTCGACGCCTTCCCGCGGGCCTGGGACGCGGTGCAGGAGCACCAGCTCCGCGAGACGAGCCTGCCCGGCAAGCCGCGCACCGTCGTCTACTACCCGGGAGCCCGCCGTGACGGCGGGTCCGACGGCGTGTGGCTGCGCATCACGCCGTACGGCGGGGCGGCCTGGACCGGGGTCTTCTCCTCCGACAACCTCCCGGGCCGGCTGAACCTCGTCGCCAGCTGGCCCGAGGAGCACACGGTGCTCGTCGCGGCGGGCGGCCCGCCGTACCTGGTGGACGCGCGAGACCCGGACGACTGGTCGCGGATCGATCGGTCCACCGTGCGGCGGTTCGAGCCCGTCGGCGGCAAGGCGCTGCTGCTCGACGACGACGTGCTCAGCGCGTACGACGCCGACGGCCTCGCCTGGGAGAGCGACGTGATCGGGCACGCCGTGTGGCTCGGTGTGCTGGACGACGAGGTGCACCTGCGCGCGGGCGACGTGCTCCACCGGGTCGCCCTGCGGCACGGGCGGACGGTCTCCGAGCCCGCTCCGTGGTGAACCTGGAGAGGTTCCGGTGGTGGCACGTGGACGAGGTGCTGCCGATTGAGCGGGAGCTGTTCGCCCCTGACCCGTGGAGTCCCCAGCACTTCTGGACCGAGCTCGGGCAGGTCCAGACGCGGCACTACCTCGTTGCGGTCGAGGACGGGGTGGTGGGCTACGCCGGCTACTGCGACTACCCCGACGAGGGCTTCGTCCAGACGCTCGGCGTCGCCCCGGGTGCCCAGGGGCGCGGGGTCGGCGGCCAGCTCCTCGACGCGCTCCTCGCCCACGCAGCTGCCCTGCCGCGCAAGCCGGTGTCGCTCGAGGTGCGTGCGGACAACGCCGCGGCGCAGCACCTGTACGCCGGGCGCGGGTTCCGCCGTACCGGTGTGCGCCGCGGGTACTACCCCGGCGGCGTCGACGCTCTCGTGCTCACCCGCCGCGTCGACGCACCGCTCCGGTCCACTCCCTGACACGGGTCGCTGCGGCGTCCGCGGTCCTCGCTGGTGCTCCTTCGTCGCACCGCTCCGGTCCACTCCCTTCTCCGCTCCCTAGGCTGAGCCTGTGCCGCTGGTGCTGGGGATCGAGACGTCGTGCGACGAGACCGGGATCGGGATCGTGCGCGACGGCGTGCTGCTCGCCGACGAGGTGGCCAGCTCGGTCGAGGAGCACGTGCGCTTCGGCGGGGTCGTGCCGGAGGTGGCCTCCCGCGCCCACCTGGAGGCGATGGTCCCGACGGTGCAGCGCGCGCTCGCGACCGCCGGGGTGTCGTTGCGCGACCTCGACGCCATCGCGGTCACGTGCGGGCCCGGGCTCGCGGGCGCGCTGCTGGTGGGCGTCGCCGCGGCGAAGGCGTACGCCGTCGCGCTCGACACGCCCCTGTACGGCGTGAACCACCTCGCCGCGCACGTCGCCGTCGACGTGCTCGAGCACGGTCCGCTCCCTGAGCCGTGCGTGGCGATGCTCGTCAGCGGGGGCCACTCCTCGCTGCTGCTCGTGGAGGACGTGACGAAGACCCTGCTGCCGCTGGGGCAGACGGTTGACGACGCCGCGGGGGAGGCGTTCGACAAGGTCGCCCGACTGCTCGGGCTGGGCTTCCCGGGAGGGCCTGTCGTGGACCGCCAGGCCCGCGACGGCGACCCGGCGGCGATCGGCTTCCCGCGGGGGATGCTCAACGACGGGACCTACGACGTCTCCTTCAGCGGCCTGAAGACCGCGGTGGCGCGCTGGGTGGAGAAGCACGACGGGCCGTTGCCGGTCGCCGACGTGTGCGCCAGCTTCCAGGAGGCGGTCGTGGACGTGCTCACCGCGAAGGCCGTGCGGGCCTGTCGCGACCGCGGCGTCGACCACCTGCTCATCGGCGGCGGGGTCGCCGCGAACAGCCGGCTGCGCGCACTTGCGCAAGAGCGGTGCGACGCCGCCGGGATTCGCCTCCGGGTGCCGCGACCCGGCCTGTGCACCGACAACGGCGCCATGGTCGCGGCGCTGGGGGAGCGCCTGGCCGCGGTCGGCGCCCCGCCCTCGCCGCTGGACCTGCCGGCCGACAGCGCCATGCCCGTCGAGGTCGTGCTCCGGTGACCGCCCGAGTCCATCTTTGTGGTCCCGCTGAGCGTGCGGCGGGCGGACGACCCGCATTGATCGGCACCGGAGGCTCGACGTGACCCACGTGCGGATGTGGGAGGCGCGGTGCGCCTCCGGCCGCACCGACGAGGCCGTGGCCTGGGTGCAGCAGCGGGTGGCTCCTGACGCACTGGAGGCCGGAGCGCACACCGCCGAGGTCTTCCGGTCCGAGGACAGGGTCGTTCTGCTCACCCGGTGGCCGACCGAGACGGCGTGGGTGGAGCCCGCGCCCGACCCGACCCTGGTCGAACGCTGCCACGCCTGGCCCTTCGAGTCAGTCGGAGACCGCTGACGTCCCCCTCACCGAGACGTCGTGTTCACCAGGTGTGCAGGTGCTGCCCGTAGCGTTGTGACGCATGGGCATCTCGCACGAGGACCGGCCGTACGTCAGCCGCCGCCAGTTCCTGCAGCGCAGCGCAGCCGTCAGCGGGGCCGCCGTCCTGACCAGCGCCACCCCGCTGTTCTGGCAGCAGCCGGCATACGCGGCTGGCGCACCGGTGTCACACCTGCACCTGCAGTTCGGCGCAGACGCCGCTCACGAGGCCACCGTGAGCTGGCGCACGACCTCTCCGGTGAAGACCCCGTTCGTGGAGGTCGACGGCACTCGCGTGCGGGCGACCACCCGGCAGTACCCGGGCTACGCCGGCGGCTGGTTCCACTCGGCCCGGCTCAAGGGGCTGCACGCCGCGACGACCTACCGCTACCGGGTCGGCCACGCGGGCCAGGCGCTCACGGGTGACCGCCTCACCACCGGGCCCAGCGGGCGGCAGCGCTTCACCTGGACCGGCTTCGGCGACCAGGGCTACAGCGTGCCGACGGCGGGGCGCAACGACGCCCACCACAACACCAAGCTGGCACAGCGGATCGACCCTGCGCTGCACGCGATCGTCGGCGACCTCGCGTACGCCAACGGCGACCAGGCGATCTGGGACCAGTGGATGGGGATGGTCAGCCCCATGGCCCGGCGCCGGCCGTGGATGCCCTGCATCGGCAACCACGAGATCGAGTCGCAGCTCGACCCGGTGGGCCTGCTCCTCGACACCTGGGGCGACCACGGGTACGACCCCTATCGCACGCGCTTCGACCTGCCCGGCAACGGCCACTCCGACCTGTCGAACTGCTTCTACCGCTTCCGTTACGGCTCGGTGGAGTTCCTCTCGATCGACAACAACGACGTGACGAGCGAGATCCCGCTGAACGTCGGGTACACCGGGGGCCGCCAGAAGGCCTGGGTCGAGAGCACCCTGAAGAGGGCAGCGGCCGACCCGGCCGTCGACTTCATCGTCGTGCTCATGCACCAGGCGGCGTTCTCGTCCTCCTCCAAGCACGGCAGCGACCTCGGCGTGCAGACGACCTGGCTCGACCTGTTCTCGAAGTACGGCGTGGACCTGGTGCTGCAGGGCCACGACCACGTCTACGAGCGCACCCACGCCATGAGAGGGATGGCCGTCGCTGACGACTCGGGCCCCTACCGCACCGACACCGGCACGGTCTTCGTCCTCGTGGGCAACGGCGGCGGGGTCCAGGAGCCGTTCAAGCCGCTGCAGCCCGACTGGTCCGCCTTCCGCAAGGAGGGCGTCATCGGCACGCTGCGCGTCGATGTCGATCCCTTCGGTCCGAAGGGGATGTCCCGCCTCGTGCTCGGTGAGTACGCCGCTGCCGACGGGCGCCCGGTGGAGAAGGGCATCATCCTGGAGCGGCCGCACCGGCACCCCCGAGCGCGTACGACGGCCGCGCAGCCGCCGTACGCGCAACCGCAGTCGGGGGGGCGGCACGCGTTGACCCCCACCGCCGAGCACCTCCCTGCGACCGGCGGGCTGCCGGGTGTCGCGGCAGTCGGCATGGCTGCTGCCGGCGCGGCGGCAGCCCTGAGGGTCACGGTCGGCAGGCTGCGCGAACCGGACGCCGACGAGCTGCAGGTCTGACCTCAGCCGAGGGCGTCAACGGCCTTCTTCGCGCGCTCCGCGACCTCGCCGGCCCTCGCCGCTTGCCGGGCCGCCTGCTCGTGGGTCTTGCGTGCTTCGCGGACCCGGCGGGCGGTGACCTGCTCCTCCCGCTCGGCACCGGCCAGCTCGGTGCGCAGCTCCAGCTTGTGCCGCACCACCTCCTCGTGGTCGTGCTCGGCTGCCCTCAGCGCCGTCTGGCTCTGGGCGAGCTCGACCGCCGCTCGCTCGCACCGGGCGAGCGCCTCTTCCGCCTCCCGTCGCACGGCCGCCCCCCGGTCGTCCTTCGGTCGCTCCTGCCGAGTGGGGCGAACGACCGCCAGCCGCCGGACCCGCTCCTGGTTGCGCGGCGTGGCCGGGATGACGGCCACCGCTCCGCTGAGGTCGACAGGCCCGAACCCCGCCGGTGCGAGCGGCTTCGCCAGGACGGCCGCGCGGACGGCGCAGGCCGCCTCTTCGTCGGCCATGGCAGCGCGCAGCGTCTGCTCGACCTGCCCGAGCAGGGTGTCGCTCAGCGGCGTACCGCCCTGCGCGGCGACGTCGGCCACGCCCCTGAGCGTCCGTCGTACCAGGGCTTGGGCGTTGCTCGTCAAGGACTTCACGCGGTCGGCGTCCCGCTCCTCCTGGGCCTCGCGCAGCGCCTCGCCGAGGGCCAGCAGGTCCCCGAGGTCCTCGGGTCGCTCGCGGGCGAACCGGTCCACCGCCCAGGCCGACAGCGCGGGCTTGGGCAGTCGTCCCACAGCCTCGGCGAGCTCCCGGTCATCCTCCCGCAGCTGCTTGGCCAGTGAGGTCCGGCGCGGCGTGAACTCCTCCAGGGGCAGGGCGTAGAGCTCCGCCGCCACCTCCTCGAGCGTCGTCGCCATCCCCCGATCGTGCCCGGTTGGACCTGCTGGCACTCGAGGGGTTAGAGTGCCAGCACGCGAAGAGCAAGGCCTGACCCCCGCGACGGCAGGCCGCGTGATCGCCCCTCAACGATCTACGGAGGAACAGTGACCACCGCGACCAAGGTTGCCATCAAGCCCCTCGAGGACCGCATCGTCGTCCAGGCCGTCGAGGCCGAGACCACGACAGCGTCTGGCCTCGTCATCCCGGACACGGCCAAGGAGAAGCCCCAGGAGGGCATGGTCCTGGCTGTCGGCCCCGGCCGCTTCGAGGACGGTGCCCGCGTGCCGCTCGACGTCAAGGTCGGCGACCGCGTGCTCTACAGCAAGTACGGCGGCACCGAGGTGAAGTACAGCGGCGAGGAGTACCTCGTGCTCTCCGCGCGCGACGTGCTCGCCGTCATCGAGAGCTAGCCGCACGCCCCACAGCAGTACGGCGCCCCGTCCCCACTCGGGGCGGGGCGCCGTCGCTTTTCCCGATGTGCCTGACAGATGAAGTTCCTGAGAGGAAGACCCCTTGAGCAAGACCCTGAGCTTCTCCGAGGACGCCCGCCGCTCGCTCGAGCGCGGCGTCGACCAGCTGGCCAACGCGGTCAAGGTCACCCTCGGCCCGAAGGGCCGCAACGTCGTGATCGGCAAGAAGTACGGCGGTCCGACCATCACGAACGACGGTGTGACGATCGCGCGCGAGATCGAGCTGGAGGACCCCTACGAGAACATGGGTGCCCAGCTCGCCAAGGAGGTCGCCACCAAGACCAACGACATCGCGGGTGACGGCACCACGACAGCAACCGTGCTCGGCCAGGCCATGGTGCACGGCGGTCTGCGGGCCGTCGCCTCCGGCGCCAACCCGGTCGCGCTCAAGGTCGGCATCGACAAGGCCGTCGAGGCCGTCAACGACGCGCTCCTCGCCGCCGCCAGCCCGGTCGAGACGCACGCCGAGGTCGCGGCGGTCGCTGCCATCAGCGCCCAGGACCCCAAGGTCGGCGAGCTCATCGCCGAGGCGATGGACAAGGTCGGCAAGGACGGCGTCATCACCGTCGAGGAGTCCAACACCACCGGCCTGGAGCTCGAGCTCACCGAGGGCATGCAGTTCGACAAGGGCTACATCTCGCCGTACTTCGTCACCGACGCCGAGCGCATGGAGACCGTCCTCGACGACGCCCACGTGCTCATCGTCAACGGCAAGATCTCCGCGATCGCCGACCTGCTGCCGCTGCTGGAGAAGGTCGTCCAGTCCGGCAAGCCCCTGCTGCTCGTGGCCGAGGACGTCGACGGCGAGGCGCTGTCGACCCTGGTGGTCAACAGCATCCGCAAGACGGTCAAGGTCGCTGCGGTCAAGGCGCCGGGCTTCGGCGACCGCCGCAAGGCCATGTTGCAGGACATCGCGATCCTCACCGGCGCGCAGGTCGTCAGCGCGGAGGTCGGGCTCAAGCTCGACCAGGTCGGCCTCGAGGTGCTGGGCTCGGCCCGCACCGTCACCGTCACCAAGGACACGACCACGATCGTGGACGGGGCCGGGACGGCCGAGGAGGTCGCCGGCCGGGTCGCCCAGATCAAGCAGGAGATCGAGGCCAGCGACTCCGACTGGGACCGCGAGAAGCTCTCCGAGCGCCTCGCCAAGCTCGCCGGCGGCGTCGGCGTCATCAAGGTCGGCGCCCACACCGAGGTCGAGCTCAAGGAGCGCAAGCACCGGCTCGAGGACGCCATCTCGGCGACCAAGGCCGCGGTCGAGGAGGGCATCGTCGCCGGCGGCGGCGCCGCCCTCATCCACGCGTCTGCTGGTCTTGCCGACGGCCTGGGCTGCAGCGGCGACGAGAAGACCGGCGTGATGATCGTGCGCGACGCGCTCTTCGAGCCGGCTCGCTGGATCGCCGAGAACGCCGGGATGGAGGGCCGCGTCGCGGTCAACCGCGTCCGTGAGGCCGGCGACATCACCCTCGGCCTCAACGCCGCCACCGGTGAGTACGTCGACCTGGTCAAGGCCGGCGTCGTCGACCCGGTGAAGGTCACGCGCAACGCCGTCCGCAACGCCGCGTCGATCGCGAGCATGCTGCTCACGACGGAGACGCTCGTGGCGGACAAGCCCGCGGAGGAGGCCGCTGCGAACGGCCACGGCCACGGCGGGCACGGCCACTCCCACTAGGCACTGCAGAAGGGGGCTCCGGGCGACCGGGGCCCCCTTCGTCGTGCCCGGCGAACCTCCTGGCCCGCTGCGGGCTCTCACGGGTACTTCAGCCCGTAGGAGAACCCGTGACCCTCGCACCCGAAGCCCCCTCCGCGGCGCCCCCGGCGCCCCCGGCGACCCCGGCGACCCGCGCAAGCCTGTGGCACGCCGTACGGCGGTGGGTCGGTGCCCGGGTCCGCCGCCCCCGCGGGACACGGGCGGTGCGGATCGGGCTGCTGCTCGCGCTGGCGGTCCTCGTGGGCCTCGGGGTCGCCGGGCTGCGCACCCTGCGCCCGGTGCAGGACGGCACCCTGGTGCCCCTCACCTCCGTACTGGAGGCGGCCGCGAAGCACCAGGTCGTGTCCGCAGTGCTCTACGACCAGGACGCCCGCGTCGTGGTGCAGGTGCGCGGCGGCACCTGGGTGGCGTCGTACACGCGAAGCGACAGCGAGACCTCCTCACTGGTCCGTGCGCTCGCCGGCAGCGGCCCGGTGAAGGTCGACCCGCAGACGGACAAGCAGTTGGTGCGCCTCGGCATGCAGTTCCTGCTCCCGGTCACGCTGCTGTCCGTCATCTTCGGGCTCCTCATGACGCTGAGCCGAGGGGAGGGCGGGGCCGGGGAGTACACCGAGTTCTCCAAGGTCCGCGGCGGCCAGCGGCTGCAGACCGACGGCCCGGTCAAGCGCAAGGGCGTTCCCACCACTGGGTTCGCCGACATCGCCGGGGCGCAGTCGGCGGTGGCCGAGCTCGCCGAGGTCGTCGACTACCTCAAGGACCCCAGCCGCTTCCAGGCGATGGGCGCGGTGCCTCCCAAGGGCGTGCTGCTGTTCGGACCTCCTGGCTGTGGCAAGACGTTGCTGGCCAAGGCCGTTGCCGGTGAGGCCGGCGTGCCCTTCTTCAGCCTGAGCGGGGCGGAGTTCGTCGAGTCGCTCGTGGGGGTCGGTGCCGCGCGCGTCCGTGACCTGTTCGCGCAGCTGCGCACGAAGGCGCCGGCCATCCTGTTCATCGACGAGCTCGACGCCGCGGGGCGCAAGCGTGGCGCGGGCGTCGGCGGGGGCAATGACGAGCGCGAGCAGACCCTCAACCAGATCCTCGTCGAGATGGACGGCTTCGACGCCATCACCGGCGTGGTCGTGATCGGTGCGACGAACCGGCCCGACATCCTCGACCCCGCCCTGCTGCGTCCGGGGCGGTTCGACCGCCACGTCGTGGTGGAGAAGCCCGACGCCGACGGGCGCTTCGACATCCTGCGCCTGTACGCGCAGGGCCGCCCGGTCGCAACGGGCGTCGACCTCGAGCTGCTCGCTCGTCGTACCAGCGGGTTCACCGGTGCCGACCTCGCGAACGTCTGGCGCGAGGGCGCGCTGCTCGCCGTACGCGCGGGTGCGACCGAGATCGGTCCGGTGGAGCTCGACGAGGCCGTGCAACGGGTGCTTGCGGGGCCCAAGCGCTCGAACGCCGCGCTCAGCCTGGAGGAGCGTCGGATGGTGGCCGTGCACGAGGCGGGGCACGCGGTGCTCGCGGCGTCCTTCGGGCGGGAGGTCGAGCGTGTCTCGATCGTGCGCCGCGGGACCGGTCTCGGCCACGCGGCGCTGGCACGGGAGGACCGCACGGTGCTCCGGCGGTCCGAGCTCGTCGAGCGGATCGCCACCGCGCTGGGCGGCACGGTCGCCGAGGAGCTGGTGTGGGGCGAGCCGTCCACCGGCGCCGAGGCGGACATCGAGGCAGCGACGCACCTGGCCCGCGACATGGCGGGGCGCTGGGGCATGAGCGAGGGCATCGGCCCGGTGCGCATCACGGCGCCCGACGCAGAGGTCTTCCTCGGCCGTGACCTCACGGCGATGCAGTCCGTGAGCCCGGAGACGCTCGACAAGCTCGACGTCGAGATCCGGATGCTCGTGGAGGAGGGCCAGCAGATCGCGCGCACGCGGCTGCAGCAGCGACGGGCTCAGCTCGAGCTGCTCGCCGACGAGCTCGAGGCCGTGGAGACCGTGGACGGTGAGGCGCTCAGCAGGCTCCTCGCCGCTCCCGCGCGCCGCTCACGGCGCACGACCAGCAGCTGACGATGCGCAGGCTCCTCGCCGGCGCAGCCCTCGCGGTGCCGCTGCTCGTGCCCCTGGCTCCGGGCCGCGCCGCGCCGCCCTGTGCCGTCGACCTCGAGCGGCGCAACTCCTGGCACCTCGTCTCGACGAGCGGTGCCGTCGGCATGGACGACGCGAACCCATGCCGGGTGCTCGCGGTCGGTCCGCAGCAGGTGCTGGCCTCCGACGACGGAGGCGCCAGCTTCCGGGAGTCGGGCCCCGCGCCGGCAGCCCCTGCGCGGCTCGTGACCTCCGGCCTGCCCTCGGGTTCGGCGCTGCTCGTCGCCGAGGACGGGTCGCTGTGGTCGACCGCTGACCGCGGCGAGGCGTGGGCCCGCTCGACGGGGCTCGCCGGTGCCGTCCAACAGCTGGCAGTGTCCGAGCTGGCACCGACGCGCGTGCTGGCGGTGGTGGCTCCGCAGGCGGTAGGCCCGGCCCTGCCCGTCCCGGCCCCGGTCGCTCCGCCCGTGGTCGCGGGAAGCACGCTGTACCTCAGCGACAACGGCGGCCGCTCCTTCGTGAGGGTGCAGGGCGCGACGGGGCTCAGCGTCACGACCGCGCTGTTCGACGCCGGCGTTCCCAGCCGCTGGTGGCTCGGGGTGAGCGGGCCTGCCGGCGGTCTGTTCGTCAGCGACGACCTCGGTGGGACGTTCACGCCCGTGGCCACGGGTTCCGTGGCGGCGCTGGCCTCGAGCCGCCTCGCCGGCGGCGGCAGCGAGGTGGTCGCCGCTACGTCCGACGGCGTGCTCGTCTCGCGAGACGGTGGCCGGTCAGTGGCCAAGCACCTCACGGGAACAGCTGTCACGGGGATCGCCCTGGAGTGGCAGCACCCGTCGGCGGGGTTGCTGCTGAGCGGGAACGTCCGTCGTACCAGCGACAACGCCGTGTCCGCCCGGGGGCAGTCGGACGGCCTGCCGACAAACTGCGAGCCCTCGAACCTGCGACGCGACCGCTCCGTCCCCAGCGCTTTCCTCGTGGACTGCGTGGAAGGGAGCACTTGGCGCTATCGGAGTGACGGGACCGACCTCACGGCCACCGACATGCCCGACGGGACCGCCCTGCCCCAGACCCCGCAGGTGCTCAGGCCGACGCCGGTGCAGATGCGCGAGCTCGCCCGGCACCGGCTGCCCCAGCCGGGCAGCCGGCAGGACGGCTCGATCGCCTCGGACGGTGACGTCCTCTACTACGCGGACCAGGAGCACGTCGGGGTGGTGCACCGCATGGTGGCGCGCACCGGAAAGGCGCTGCCGGACCTCAGGACCAGGCTCAGGCGCCCGGTCGGCCACCTGGCGTACGACGCCAACCGGAACCACCTGCTGATGCTCGACACCGCCCTGGTGATCTGGGACCTGCCGCTGTCCGGGGGTGCGCCCGTGAAGCTGTTCCACGCACCCCTGTCCGGCCGCAGCGAGGAGGATGACGAGCAGTCGACTGAGCAGGGCGGGCCGCTCTTCTACGGAGCCATGACCTACGACAGCGCCACCGACCGGTTGCTGTTCGGCAACGACGGGGCCGACTCGTTCACCGAGTACGACCGCCAGGGGCACGAGCGCAACAACTGCCCGCACCTCGGGCTGGACCAGGTCGTGACCCTGGGGAACAACCCTGCGTACGAGGCCAGCATCGCGGGGATGGTGGCGACGGGAGACGGCCTGGTCTACATCGAGGCGGAGGACGACAGCTCGGTCATCCGCGTGGACCGCTCGTGCCGGGCGCTGGCGACGTTCCAGCACGAGTACTTCTCCGAGGCGCCGGCGGAGAACGACGGGATCGCCTGCGACACCACGACGTTCGACACCCCGGCGATCTGGCTGCGCGATGCGCGGAAGGCGATCGTCGTGGCCTACTCGGTGGAGGCCGGGTACTGCGCACTGCCCTCGGCCGTCACGGTGCACGCCCCGCCCGGGGTTGCCACCGGTCAAGCCGGCGAGGTCTGCGCCACCCTCGTGCTCCCCGCGAAGCACAAGCCGC
The DNA here is from genome assembly GCA_035526225.1 of Mycobacteriales bacterium. Lineage (GTDB taxonomy): Bacteria > Actinomycetota > Actinomycetes > Mycobacteriales > SCTD01 > RYN-111. Next base: position 23,372 of record DATLCV010000067.1, on the reverse strand, counting down.
TCGCGGGTCAGGCCGTCGACCTCCTCGTGGCCGGCCGGGGCATCGGTAGCCCGGTGACCGACCGCAAGGGCAAGGCCTGCGCGACCTACCGACCGCTCGCGAGCGAAGCCGGCGCGGGAAGGGCGAGCTCACGATCCCGCCAGCCGGTGCTCGCGGCCTTTCTCGGTACGCCGGCGTACCGGCCGGCGAGCGCCAGGGCAAGCCTGGTCGTGAGCCGGGCGGTCGCCGTACCGCCGCCTCCTCCTGTCGAGGCCCAGCCGGCGGCGCCGCCGGTGCTGGCCGCGCCCCCGCCGCCACCGCCGGTGCAGCCGCCGCAGCCGCCCCCTCCGGCACCGCAGCAGCAACCGGTCACCCAGCCGCAGGGCCACCCGGGTGCGCAGCCAGGGGCTATGGGGCAGCTGGGCGCCGCCGCGATGCCCGAGGACGAGCCGGAGGCCGCAGCGCAGGGCGCGGACACCCACCTCATGACGGCCCTCGACTGGGAGGCGTACGCCCTGCCCAGCGCCTTCGGGGTGCTCGCCTTCGCCGCGGCCCAGCGGCGCAGGAGGGCGAGCCGGGTGCGGGGCCAGTCAGCGTGAGCTCAGCAGTGCCCCGAGCTCGAAGTGCATCGGATCGGTCCAGGACCAGTCGCCGCCCCAGCGGAAGCCCCAGCGCTTGAAGATGGCCACCACGCGGGGGTCCATGCTGCCGCGGGTGCCACGAGCGTTGCTCGGAGCGTCCAGGTCGATGGCGATGCCCCACGTGTGCAGCGAGACGCCGTGCGACGGGTCGCGCTCGATGAAGCGGGGCACGTAGCAGCCGCTGAACGTGCGCACCTTGGCGCTCAGGCCGGCCTCGACGACGTCGTGCAACGCGCTGCGCAGCTGCGGGAACATCAGTCGGTGGCAGGTGATCGTGCCCAGCAGCGGCACGCGCTCGCTGGTGATGTTCTGCCGCACCCAGCGGGCATCGGGCTCGATCGTGCCGTCGGGGTAGTACCGGTAGGAGAAGGCCCCGAAGGCCTTGGCCGCGCGACCTCCGGTGAGGAACGCCAGGGGGTTGGACGCCGGTGCGCTGAGCAGGTCCACGTCGCCGTGCGACCCGGCCGCCCGACGGGCCTTGGCTGCGAGGGCCGTGGGGTCTGACTTCCCGGCGGTGAGCAGGATGGCGGTGCCCCTGGTGACGCCGAGCCCGATGCCGGTCGCCGTGCTGACGAGCAGGTCCGTGCCGGGGATGCCGGTGGTGGCCAACCCGCCGAGGCGCACGGTGGCCGTCCGCGTGCCGCGCAGCGTCACCTCGCGCCCGAGCACCAGCCGGAGCCGGTCTGCCGCTTCGTGGGAGGCAACGAGCTGCCCCGCGGCGAGGGCCTGCCACAGGGCGGTGGCCTCCGCCGTACCCGCGGGTGCGAAGCGCCGGAAGGTGGCCGGGTCGACGCTCGCGACGCGCACGAGGGCACGGCCGACGCGCACGGTCCCCGTCGAGAACGCCACCGCCGTCGGGGCGAGGGAGGCCACGGCCCGCACCTCGCGCCCGGTGAGCGGCCCGGTCACGATCACGTCCGGGCGAAGCCTCGCGTGCAGCGCGGGCAGCGGGGCGCCGCCCGCGTCGCCGAGGGCGGTGGGGGCAGGCCCACCACGGGGAGTCGCGGCGCTGTCCTTCGTCTTGGCCTGCGCGGAGCAGCCCGCCAGCAGGGCCGCTGCCAGCACGCCTGCGACCACGCGGGGGAGCGCGCTGGTGCGGATCACGGCGGGCTCCAACGGGGTCGGACGCGTGGCTGGGGGCACCTAGGCCAACGACGCGTGGGTGCAAGAGATACGTCGGCAGGTCCGTGGACTCGCTCAAGTGTACGAGCGTGTCGGGTTCCTGCCCTCTCGGCGGGGCTTCAGGTCGCCCCCTCGCCGGGCCGACCACCCAGGGGTGAGCGCGAACGCCGGTCCACCTTCCACGATCGTCGCCGACGACGGGCTAGCGTCCACCGACGTGAGCACAACCGACCTGCCGACGCTGCTCGCGAGCGGCGAGCACGCGGCCTTCCACGGCAAGCCTGCAGCGGCGGTGGTCGCGCTCGAGCAGGCCGTCGTGCTGGCGCAGTCGCAGGGGCTGGTGACCGAGATGGCCGCTGCGGCGTGGCTGCTGGGCGTGTCGCTGGGCGCCGGGGGCCGCTACGGCGCAGCCCTGACGGTGCTGTCCCCGCTCGTCGAGTCCGGCTCACCGGAAGGCGCCCCGGCGGAGCGGCGGCTGTTCGCGGCGCTCGCGGGATCCACGATCGCGAGCATCCAGCGCCAGCTCGGCCGGCACGCCATCGCGCGTGAGGCCGACCTGTCCGCCCTCGACCTCACCGACGGCAGCGGCGACGCCGCCTTCGACGCGCTGCTCGGGCTGGCGTCCGACGCCGTCGGGCTCGACGAGGCGGACGAGGCCGCCGCACGGCTCGCGCAGGCGGCCGCCGTGCTCCCGGGCAGCTCCGACGAGTGGTGGCGCCAGCGGGTGCGGCTCGGCTGGGCCACCGCCGAGGTCGCCCTGCTCGAGGGCCGGGTCGAGGACGCCGCCGCGGACGCGCGCGCCGCCGTGCAGCGAGCCGAAGACGCCAGGGCCCCCCGGCACGTGTCCAAGGGGCTGCTGCTGCTCGGTCTGGCGCAGGTGTCGGTGGGCGCGGACGAGGCAGTGGCCACACTGCGGCGCTCGGCGACGTTCGCGGAGTCGCTGGGCGTGCTCCCGCTCGTGTGGCCGTCCCGGGCGCTGCTCGGTGCGCTGCTGGCCGAGGGAACGAGCGAGCAGGACCGTGCCGAGAGCGCGCGGAGCCTGGCTGCGGCCCGGTCAGCGGTGCTCACGATCGCGGGCGACCTGCCGCCCGGCGTACGCGCGGAGTGGCTGGCCAGACCGGACATCACGGCCCTTCTCGAGGGCTGACCACCCCTTCACCCGCTTGGGCGAGCCCCGTCACCCGTCCGAGTGGGTGGTGGCATGTGGTCACAACGGCTCAGAAGCGTGGCGACGACTCACGTCGGCCGCTTGCCGTGCCGATGAGTCGGACAGATGGTGGAAGAGCACGCGTGCTCCGACAGGGGCCGCTGCACACGACGATGAGGGAGGCGTGCGTGGTCGATCCCGGACCGACCAGTGCCTTCGACGACCCGTGCCTCGTGCTCGGGGACATCGCCGTGCTCCTCGCCGGTGGGGGTGCCCCCGGGCCTGCGCTGCAGGCCCTGCAGAGCGGGCTGGGCCTCACGGCCGTCGGGCTGCGTGACACCGCCGGGCGCCTGGTGGCCGGCGTGCTCGGAGCCGCCGACGCCGGGCCCACCGTCGACATCCCCGTCCTGGGCCGCGCCGGCACGCGGTTCGGCATGCTCGTGGCCTCTGGCGCCGCGCCCGGTCAGCTGCCTGCCCTGCGCAGTGCCGCCGCCATCCTCGGGCTGGCCCTCATGCCCTCCCCGGCCGAGGACCTCGAGGACGACCGCGACGAGGTCGCGGACGCGCTGCACGACGGCCCCGTGCAGGCCCTGGTGGTGGCGCGCTACGCCACCGACGCCGCTGTCCGCGGTGGAGACCCGGACGCGGCCCGCGAAGCCGTCCAGGCTGCGCTCGTGGACGCCCGCCGCTTCCTGTGGAACCTGCGACCCAGGGGAGGCTCCGGCTTCGTCGGCGCTCTCGACCAGCTCTCGGCCCACCTCGTCGAGTCCGGTGGCAGCACCATCGGGCTGCTGGGTGACGTCGATGCCGCTGCGGCGGTGCGGGGCGCGGCCGGCGTCACGGCGTACCGGCTGGTGCAGGCGGTTGCCCGTGCCGACGGGCCGGCCGTGCGCATCCGGCTCCGCACCGACCGCGAGCGCGTGCTCGTCGACGTCGAGGGCGGCATCGAGCTGCCCAACCCCGACCGCTGGCTGCGCCGTGCGCACGCCCTGGGCGGCGACCTCCAGATCTCCGCGGGCCGTCTCCGGCTCGTGCTGCCGCACCCCGACGCGAGGACTGAACCGTGACCACCGTCCTGATCTGCGACGACCACCGCATCGTCCGCGAGGGCCTGCGCCAGTTCGTCTCCAACGTCCCGGGCGTCGACAAGGTCGACACGGCCGCCTCCGGCGAGGAGGTGCTGGCGCGCTACCCGCACGAGCACCCTGACCTGGTCCTCATGGACGTGCGGATGCCCGGCCTCGGCGGTCTCGAGGCGACGCGCCGCCTCGTGCACCTCTATCCCGAGGCGAAGGTGATCATGCTGACCGCCGCGGACGACCGCGACCCGGTCGCGGCCGCCGTCTCCTCCGGCGCCCGTGGCTACCTCCTCAAGGACGTCTCGCACGAGGAGCTGTGCGCGGCCGTCGCGCACGCCCTCGACGGCATGGACCTCGTGGAGCCCTCGCTGCGGCGGGCGCTGACCACGCGTGACACGGTCCGCTCCGGCCCGGCGCAGGCCCAGCTCACCGAGCGCGAGCTGCAGGTGCTGCGTGGGATGTCGCAGGGCAAGTCCAACAGCGCCATCGGCCGCGAGCTCTACCTGTCCGAGGACACCGTCAAGACGCACGCCCGCCGGCTGTTCCGCAAGCTCGGCGTCAACGACCGCGCGCAGGCCGTCGCGCTCGGCTTCCGCCGCGGTTTCGTCAGCTAGCTCCCGTACGGCGGTCTGTCGGCGCGTCCGGCTAGGATGGGTTGCTTCCTCCGGCAGCCAGGAGCAGCGCGCATGGACCCCCTCCAGACCGACAGCTTCGGGGGCCTTCTCGCCCCGATCGGCCTGACCTTCGACGACGTCCTCCTCCTCCCCGGACCCTCCGACGTCATCCCGAGCGAGGCGGACACCGCCACCCGGCTGTCGAAGCGGATCACGCTCGCCGTCCCGCTGCTGTCGAGCGCCATGGACACGGTGACCGAGGCGCGGATGGCCATCGCGATGGCGCGTCAGGGCGGCATCGGCGTGCTGCACCGCAACCTGTCGATCGACGAGCAGGCTGCCCAGGTCGACCTCGTCAAGCGCTCCGAGGCCGGGATGGTGTCGCACCCGGTCACGTGCTCCCCGGACCACACGCTTGCCGACGTCGACCGGATGTGCGGGCGCTACCGCATCAGCGGCCTGCCCGTCGTGGACGAGAGCGGCGTGCTGCTGGGCATCGTCACCAACCGCGACATGCGCTTCGAGTCCGACACCAGCCGGCTCGTCCGCGACGTGATGACGCCGATGCCGCTCGTGACCGCGCAGGTCGGCGTGAGCAACGACGTGGCCCTGGGGCTGCTGCAGAAGAACAAGATCGAGAAGCTCCCCCTCGTCGACGCCTCCGGTCGGCTGCAGGGCCTCATCACCGTCAAGGACTTCGTCAAGAAGGACCAGTACCCGCTCGCGACGAAGGACGCCGACGGGCGCCTACGCGTCGCCGCCGCGGTGGGGTTCTTCGACGACGCCTACAAGCGCGCGATGGCCCTCGTGGACGCCGGCGTCGACGCCCTCGTCGTCGACACCGCCCACGGTCACGGCAAGGGCGTGCTGGACATGATGGCCCGGCTCAAGAGCGACCCCGCCGCGGCGCACGTCGACGTCATCGGGGGCAACGTCGCGACCCAGGCCGGAGCGCAGGCCCTCGTCGACGCGGGAGCCGACGGCGTGAAGTCAGGTGTTGGTCCCGGCTCTATCTGTACGACGAGAGTCGTTGCAGGAGTAGGGGTTCCGCAGGTCACGGCCATCTACGAGGTCATGAAGGCGTGCCGGCCGGCTGGGGTGCCGGTCATCGGCGACGGCGGGCTGCAGTACTCCGGTGACATCGCGAAGGCCCTCGTCGCGGGCGCCGACACGGTGATGCTCGGCTCACTGCTGGCCGGTGTGGAGGAGAGCCCGGGCGACCTGGTGTTCACCAACGGCAAGCAGTTCAAGACCTACCGCGGCATGGGCTCGCTCGGGGCGATGCAGACGCGCGGCGCGCAGAAGTCGTACTCGAAGGACCGGTACTCCCAGGCGGACGTGCCGAGCGACGACAAGCTGGTGCCCGAGGGCGTCGAGGGCCAGGTGCCCTACCGTGGCCCGCTGGCCAACGTGGCCCACCAGCTCGTGGGCGGGCTGCGCCAGTCGATGTTCTACGTCGGGGCGCGCACCATCCCCGAGCTGCAGGAGAAGGGGCAGTTCGTGCGGATCACGGCGGCAGGGCTGAAGGAGTCGCACCCCCACGACATCCAGATGACCGTCGAGGCCCCCAACTACAGCGGTCAGTGAGTCATGGCTGACATCATCGAGATCGGCATCGGCAAGACGGGGCGCCGCGCCTACGGCTTCGAGGACGTCGCGATCGTGCCGTCACGGCGCACCCGTGACCCGGAGGACGTGTCGCTGGGCTGGGAGATCGACGCCTACCACTTCCAGCTCCCCCTGATGGCGTCGCCGATGGACAGCGTCATGAGCCCCGACTCGGTCGTGCAGCTCGGGAAGCTCGGGGCGCTCGGCGTGCTCGACCTCGAGGGGCTCTGGACCCGGTATGACGACCCCGAGCCCCTCCTGTCCGAGATCGCCGGCCTCTCCGACGAGCGGGCCGTCGACCGGATGCGCGAGATCTACCGCGCACCCATCCAGGCCGACCTCATCACCGCACGGGTCAAGCAGATCCGCGACTCCGGGGTGACGGTGGCGGCCTCGCTCACGCCGCAGCGGACCGTGCAGTTCGCGCAGACGGTCATCGACGCAGGCGTCGACCTGTTCGTCATCCAGGGCACCGTTGTGAGCGCCGAGCACGTCTCGAGCCGCTCGGAGCCGCTGAACCTCAAGCGCTTCATCGCCGAGCTCGACGTGCCGGTCATCGTGGGCGGGTGCGCGACCTACCAGTCGGCGCTGCACCTCATGCGCACGGGCGCTGCGGGCATCCTCGTCGGTGTCGGCCCCGGTCGGGCGAACACCACCCGCTCGGTCCTGGGTCTGGGGATCCCGATGGCGACCTCGATCGCCGATGCCGCGGGTGCGCGCCGGGACTACCTCGACGAGAGCGGCGGGCGCTACGTGCACGTCATCGCCGATGGGGGGATGCGCACCGGGGGTGACGTCGCGAAGGCGATCGCCTGCGGCGCGGACGCCGTGATGATGGGCAGTGCGCTGGCGCGGGCGTCCGAGGCGCCGGGTCGCGGCTGGCACTGGGGCCATGCGGCGCACCACCCCGACCTGCCCCGCGCGACGCGCGTCCGCACCGAGCCGGTGGGGACGCTCGAGGAGGTCCTGTTCGGGCCGGCGCAGACAGACGACGGCTCCACCAACGTGTTCGGGGGCCTCCGGAAGGCGATGGCCATGTGCGGCTACTCCTCGATCAAGGAGTTCCAGAAGGTCGAGGTCATGGTCGCGCCAACCGAGAGCCGCCCTCGCCCGGTCTGACCGTCCTTGTCGGATTGCCGACACCTGACTACCGCGGGTCGCGTGCCTGTGGCGCAATGTCCCACGTAGGCGCTGCGGGGGCGGCGCCTGCACAGGCGGACCGTCGGTCGGGGGGCCCACGACCGCCACGTCGAGGGCGGGGTATCGCAGTGCGATACCCCGCCCTCGCGCCGTGCCGGGCGCGCAGACGCCCGCGGGCCGCCGGGAGCAGGAGAACCCCGCCGTACGGCGAACCAGTCGGGGACCGGCCACCACGACGCCTCAGGGGTACCCACGCATGCGCCGCACCGCCCGACTGTCACTCGTCCTCGCCGGCTGTGCCGCGCTCGGTCTGGCGGTTCCCGCCCACGCCGGCTCCGCCCCCGCCAAGCTGGTCGTCACGGACGCGACCGACGACGCCCTGTCCGCGCCGCTCACCGCGTTGACCGGGGGTGCCGACGAGCTCGCGAAGATGACCTGGACCAGCACCGGGACCACCACCAAGCGCAAGGTCGGCAAGAAGACCGTCACGACCTACACGCCGAAGAACCTCGTCGTGATCCTCGAGACGGCCGGTGACATCGCCACCGACGGCACCACCCAGTACGACGTCGAGGGCTCCTCGGACGGCTGCGGCGACTGGTACGTCTACGTCACTCCGGGAGCGGCGCTCGAAGCCGTCTTCGGGTCGTGCGACGACGACGACAGCGTGGACTTCGGCAGCGCCAGCTTCGCGGTGGCCGGCAAGACGATCACGTTCACGATCCCGCTCGGCTCCGTACCCGGGCTCAAGGCGGGCAAGTCGGTCACCGGGCTCAACGCCTACACGGGCTTCGTGGACCCGGTGACGGGGGACCTCGGGCCCGTGTTCCTCGGCGCCGACGGGGCCACCGACACCGCACCGTCGGACGCCGCCTTCAAGATCGTCTGATTGACGCTCACCCTCCGCCACCCAGCACAGGAGTCCTCGCTATGACCGCACTGCGTCTGCCCCGTCGCCTCGTCGTGGGCGCCACCAGCGCTGCGCTGCTTGGCGGCGTCGTGGGGTTCGTGCCGCTGCTCGGCTCGGCCGCTGCGGCCGACGCGCCGCCGGTGGCCGGGTGCAACACCTTCGTCGACCCCAAGGGCGACGCCGACACGAGCCCGGTCGGGGGACCCACCGCTTACCCCGACCCGGACCTCGACATCACCGGACTGGTCCTGGGCGCGGACGACACGAGCCTGCGGGCCGTGATTCGCGTCGACGACCTCGCCGTCGCCCCGGACACCGCCGCCGGTGACAGCTGGTACGTCTACTTCACCTACGCCGGCAAGGCCATGTCGCTGGGGTCGACGCGCTTCGACCCCGACCAGCTGGGCGCCGTGGACGACGCGCTCTTCACGGCCGACGACACTGCAGGCATCGGTCTGTTCAACCCCCGGACGAGCCTGCTGCTCGCTGGTGCGTACGTCCCGTCCGACATCACCGTGGCCTACGACCAGACGGCTAACACCGTCTCGTTCAAGGTCTCGCGGGCTGACATCGCCAAGGCAGCCGGTGTGCCGTTCTCCGACGGCACCAAGCTCACCGCTGTCTACGCGCGGAACGCGACGAGCTACCCGGTCGCAGGTGGTTTCTACATCGACTCGACCACGGCGACCAATGATGCGGTGACCACGGCCAAGGATGTCTGGACCGTCGGGGCCGGACCCTGTTTCGGAGCCGCCCCGGCACCGACGGGCACCGGCACGCCGACCGCCACCCCGACCGCGACGCCGACGCCGACGCCGACGGCGACCCCCACGCCGGGCGGGCTGTACGAGCAGCCGCGCAAGGGGTGCGCGCAGTACAAGGACGCCACCGGCGACGCCGACCCGACCGGCATCGGGGAGTTCAACGAGGGCTCGCTCGACATCACGCAGGTCAACCTCCGCTCCCCGAGCGGTGCGGTGCAGGCCTACGTCGGCCTCGTCGACCCGGCCGAGGCCCTGTTCGACCTGTGGTCCGGGCGGGTCTACACCGTCACGATGACCGTGGCCGGCAAGGCAGTGGCGCTGACCGCACCGGGTGAGGGCCCGGCAACGGCCACCGTCGGCGGCACCGGCAACACCGACATCAAGGCGACCGCGAAGGTCGACGCGAAGAGCAAGAGCCTGGTGTTCACGGTCCCGCTCGAGGGTCTCGCCAAGGCCGCCGGCTCGGCCATCACGTCCGGTACGCCGATCACCGGCACCTCGGTGCTGACCGAGGCCGAGAGCGAGCTGGGGCCGCAGGAGGCCGACACCGCCGCCGGCACCACCCCGGCCGAGAAGACCTACGCGTACGGCGACAACACCTGCTTCCTGCCGCCCGTGGGCGTCCTCGAGGTCGACGCCGACCCGTCGGGCCAGTACGGCGACCGCACCGCGGTGTACGCGACGCTCAAGGACGTCGACGAGGCCCCCGTGCAGGGAGTGGTGGTCACCGGCCAGCTCGGCAGCGGCAGAGCGGTCAGCGCCACCACCGACGATGACGGCGTCGCCGAGCTGCTCGTGCCGCTGATGGTGAAGTCGGGCACGTACCCGCTGACCATCACCTGGGCCGGCAACGACGTCGTCGGTCCGACCAAGGCCACCAAGTCCTTCAAGGTCGTCGCCGAGAAGACCCTGCTCAAGGTCGTCGCGCTGAGGGGCGGGGCGAAGGGCACGGTGCTCGACAACGACAAGCACCCCGTCGTGGGCCGGCCCGTCGTGTTCACGATCGGTGCCAAGAAGCGCTTCGTGAGGACCAACAGCAAGGGCGTCGCCGTGCTGACCGGTGTCGCCAAGGGCACCGCCATCAAGGTGAGCTTCCCCGCTGTCCCGGGTTACTACCTCGGGACGCCGTCCTACACGGTCAAGGCTCTCTAGGCGCCCAGACCGCCAAGCCGGGCGCGTCGGTGAAGCCGAGCGCCCGGTACACCGGCTCGCCGCTGTCGCTGGGGTTGAGGTAGGCGAGGTCCGCGCCGCGGCGCGCTCCCTCGTGCAGCACCGCGAGGGTGAGTGCCCGTCCCCAGCCCCGGCGCTGGTACGACGGCAGAGTCGCCACACCGAACACCGCCGCGACCCCGTCGACGACGACGACGGTCGCGGTGCTCACCGGTCGGCTCCCGTCGTACCCCGTGACGACGCCGCAGGCGGCGTTGAGGAGCTTGGGTCCGACGAAGCCGAGCGTCTGCTCGAGCCCGTCGCCGAACGCGGCCGCCTGGACCACGGCGGCGTCCTCGCCCGCGTCCCAGCGCAGTGCCGGCCCGGTGACCGCGGGCAGGTCGTCGAGGTCACGCAGCATGACTCGCTGCACGGTGACCTGCTCGAGCCCGCGCGGGGTGAGCCCGAGCTCGGTGGGGACGAGCAGTCCCCACGGCATCGCCCGCGCCGCGAACCACGCGTCGACCTCGTCCACGTGCTGCAGTCCCTCTGCGTGCGTGAGGTGCGCACCGTTCCAGTGCCGCACCGGGATGCCCGTCGTGTGCACCGCGACGCCGCCCAGATCAGCCCAGTCGCCGCCCGGACGGGTCGCCACATCGGCCTGCCACACGCGCCACGCCGCAGTCCGCTGGCGCTGCAGGGGAGTCCTCGTCATGCGCCCTAGACTCTCAGGGATGACAGACGCAGACCTCGTCCTTGTCGTCGACTTCGGCGCCCAGTACGCGCAGCTCATCGCGCGCCGCGTCCGCGAGGCCCGCGTCTACTCCGAGATCGTGCCCCACACGATCACCGCCGAGCAGATCCGCGCGCGCGCGCCGAAGGCCGTGATCCTGTCCGGCGGGCCCTCGTCGGTCTACTCCGAGGGCGCCCCTCAGGTGCCGCCAGGCTTCTTCGAGACCGGTGTCCCGACGCTCGGCATCTGCTACGGCCACCAGGCCATGGCGCTCGCGCTCGGCGGCCGGGTCGCCCAGACCGGTACGGCGGAGTACGGCCGCACCGCGCTCAGCGTGACGTCTCCGGGCGTGCTGTTCGAGGGGCTGCCGGCCCAGCAGTCCGTGTGGATGTCGCACGGCGACGCGGTGGCGGAGGCGCCTCCGGGCTTCACCGTCACGGCCGTCACGCCTGACACCCCCGTGGCCGGTTTCGAGGACACCCTGCGGGGCCTGTACGGCGTGCAGTTCCACCCTGAGGTCCTGCACAGCGAGCAGGGACAGCGGGTGCTCGAGCGGTTCCTGTGGGAGGCGGCCGGCTGCCGCCCGACGTGGACCACGGGCAACGTCATCGAGGAGCAGGTCGCCCGCATCCGGGAGCAGGTCGGGACCGGACGGGTCATCTGCGGCCTGTCCGGCGGCGTCGACTCCGCCGTCGCCGCCGCCCTGGTGCAGCGGGCGGTCGGTGACCAGCTCACCTGCGTGTTCGTCGACCACGGGCTGCTCCGCAAGGGGGAGGCCGAGCAGGTCGAGAAGGACTTCGTCGCCTCCACCGGCGTGAAGCTGCACGTGGCCGACGCGCGCGACCGCTTCCTGACCGCGCTCGCCGGGGTCACTGACCCGGAGGACAAGCGGAAGGCGATCGGACGCGAGTTCATCCGCGTCTTCGAGCAGGCGGCCCGCGAGGTCACCGAGCACGAGCACGGCGTCGACTTCCTCGTGCAGGGCACGCTCTACCCCGACGTCGTGGAGTCGGGCGGCGGTGAGGGCACGGCCAACATCAAGAGCCACCACAACGTCGGCGGTCTGCCGGACGACCTGCAGTTCGCGCTCGTCGAGCCGCTGCGTGCGCTCTTCAAGGACGAGGTGCGCCAGGTCGGCCTCGAGCTCGGCCTGCCCGAGGAGATCGTGTGGCGCCAGCCCTTCCCGGGCCCCGGGCTGGGCATCCGCATCATCGGCGAGGTCACCCACGACCGGCTCGAGCTGCTGCGTGAGGCCGACGCGATCGCCCGTGAGGAGCTCACGAGGGCAGGGCTCGACCGCGACATCTGGCAGTGCCCGGTCGTGCTGCTCGCCGACGTGAGATCCGTTGGGGTGCAAGGGGATGGCCGCACGTACGGCCACCCCGTGGTGCTCCGGCCGGTCTCGTCCGAGGACGCGATGACCGCCGACTGGGCGCGGGTGCCCTACGACGTGCTCGCCCGCATCTCCACCCGCATCACCAACGAGGTGCGCGAGGTGAACCGGGTGGTGCTCGACGTGACGAGCAAGCCCCCGGGCACCATCGAGTGGGAGTGAGCGCGCGCTGAGCTGAGGCTGAGCGCTCTGACAGGCTCGGTGCCTCTGTGCTCGCGTAGCGTGATCTGGGCGCGCCCAGCGCACGATCCGTCGTCCCGCAAACGATCAAACGGAGCAGCGCCGGGTACGAGCCGGCAGGGAGAACGCTCGAACAGCGGGCGTCGCCTTGCAGGAGGACACCAGATGACAACCAGCGACAGCCGGGCCGGGCGCTCGGACACGAACTTGCTCCGTACGGCGGCCACCGTGGTCGGCGCCGTCTTCGTCCTTGTCGGCCTGCTGGGCTTCGTCCCCGGCATCACCACGAACTTCGACGACTTGAGCACCGCCGGCCACGAGTCCGGGAGCAAGCTCCTCGGGATCTTCCAGGTCTCGGTGCTGCACAACATCGTCCACCTGCTCTTCGGGGTCGTCGGCTTGCTGATGGCACGGGCGAGCGACACCGCGCGGACGTTCCTCATCGGGGGTGGCGTCGTCTACCTAGTGCTGTGGATCTACGGCCTGGTCATCGACAAGAGCAGCGACGCGAACTTCCTCCCGCTCAACTCCGCGGACGACTGGCTGCACTTCGTGCTGGGCGCCGGCATGATCGCGCTCGGAGTTCTGCTCAGCCGTCCTCGCGGCGCGAACACCACGGTCTGACCGCTCTGCCTGGGTGTCCCACCCGTCGGCGTTACTTGAGCGTGCCGACGGCGTGGGCCACCACCAGCAGGGACAGCACGAGCGCCGACGTCGACTGCAGCGCCATAAGCATCTTCGTGCGGGACCGCAGCGGCATGGTGTCCGTGGGGCTGAACGCCGAGGAGTTGGTCACCGAGACGTACAGGTAGTCGGTCAGCACCGGGACCCAGTCGTTCTTCTGGCTGCTGCCGCGGGCCACCTCGACGCTCGCGTCGTGGTCCTCGTCCTGCGGGAAGCGGAAGTCGGCGTCGGGCAGCTCGGTGCGCGGCTTCTGCGTCCGCGACACCGGACCGCCCCGGTCGAGCTCCCAGTAGACGAGCCCGTACGCGATGACATTGGTCAGCCACACCTGGAGGGCGGCGAGCAGCAGCTGCTTGCCGTCCTTGGCCTTCCCGTCAGCGAGAGCGTCGACCAGCAACGCGAGCACCCCCGTGTTGGCGACCGCGATGAGGAGCACCAGTGCCAGTGAGACGGAGCGTGAGAGCCGGGTCTCCTTCGTCATCCTGACGGGGTTGATGGCGACGAGCGGGAGGAGCAGCACGACCTCGAGCGCGGGGACCAGCAGCCGTGGGCCGAGCACGAGCCGGTTGGGGAGTGCCGCCTGCAAGCCGATAGCCACCAGCACCGCGACGACGGCTGGGAGCCGGACCTCGCCGCGCCGCCCCGCACCGGAGCTGCCACGTGTCATGGCTGAGCCCTCCCCTCGTCGGGACGGACTCAACCACGCTGGCTGGTTCAGGGCCTGACTGCCCCCGGCACGCCTTGGTGCGTCAGCAGCCCGACGGGCATCGCGGCGAGTGCGGCCCGCGTCGCGACGCGTCCGGACTCCACCATCCGATCGAGCTGGTGGAACTCCAGCAGCCCTACGCCACGTGCGGCCGGGGTGATGACCAGCGTCGCCGCTTCCTGAGCGCGACGGTTCTGCTCGACGCTGCCGGCCGTCATCGCTCGGATGACGGTCTCCATCACCGGGGGCAGCTCCCCGTGGGGTGCCCGCGAGGTGTCGAGGACGATCGACAGGATGACGGGCCCCTCGCCGTGGGACTGCAGCGGTTGCACGGGCACGTTGTCGAGGAACGCGCCGTCGGCGAGCAGCCGGTCGCCGACCCGCAGCGGGGGGGCGATGCCGGGCAGGGCGAGCGAGCCGCCGACCGCGTCCCGGACCAGGCCCGTCTTCACGTGGTGGAGCTCTCGTGCCCACAGGTCGATGGTGGAGGTGAGGAGGGGGAGCTCGAGCGCCTCCATGTCGAGGTCTCCGAAGGTCCGTCTGAGCATGGCGAGCCCGCGCCGCCCGCTGGTCAGGGCGTACCTCGGCAGCGTCCAGTCACCCGTCGGGTTGCGGCACACCCACTCCTCGTAGACCCGCGCGTCGACCTCCTCCGGCGACAGGCCCATGGCCACGAGCGCTGCCAGGTAGGCGCCCATGCTGCAGCCGGCCACCCGACCGATCGTGACCCCGGCGTCCCTCAGCTCGGCGAGAACCCCGAGGTGGGCCAGCGCCCTCGCTCCGCCGCCTGACAGCACCAGGCCGACACTGCGTCCTGAGAGGCGATCCCCGAGCTGCCTGCACGCCCGCTCGAGATCTGCCTCCCGCGTCACGGTGACGCGCAGCGGGGCTGCGAGCTGCCACCGGTCGAGGTCGGCGCGGGACGCCTCTCCCACCAGCAGCACCTCCGACCCGGGGACCGGCACGTGCTCATCCGGGTCGGCCACCACCACGACCCGGTCCGCCTGTGCGACGCAGCTGTCCCACCACAGCCCGCTCTCGGTGGCGACCAGGACCAGCACGGGGTGCTCCGACTCGAGCCGGGCGAGGGCCTCCGGAGCGACCTGGCCGGGATAGACGGCGCCGGGCAGTCGCAGCAGCTGCGCGACCTCGGGCGCCCTCGTCCCGACGACGGCCACGACGCGTGGCGGGGACGGCGGGGGGACGGGTGGCGGCCCGGACTGCAGCCGTTGAGCGAGCGATGCCGCGAGCGCGAGGGGGGCGCTGGGCACCGCGCCGACGGCCGTGGCGAACTCCTGCGCGCCGACGCGCAGCACCTCCGAGTCGCGCCGTGCGGTCACGGTGGCGGCGCGTGGTGCTCCGGTGAGCAGTCCCAGCTCCCCGACCACCCCCGACGCCACGACCTCGTCCACGAGCTCACCGTCCCGCCGTACGGCGAGCCTTCCCGTGCGCACGACGTACAGCGCGTCGGCGGGATCGCCTTGGGCGAACAGGTCCGCTCCGGCGGGGACGAGCGCCAGCTCGCAGTGCATCGCCAGCGCGTGCAGGACGTCGATCGGCAGCTGCGCGAACACGGGCACGGTCTTGAGCAGCTCGAAGCGTGACGCCGAGACGACGAACCCCGGCGACGGTGCGTTGGCCGGCGGCACGTGGAAGGGCTGGACCGTCGTCTCGAGATCGTCAGCGACGGTCTCGTCCACCGGGGCGGGTCGGCGCAGCGCGAAGGCACCGAGGGACACCACGACGAAGCACACGGCGGCGAACCCCCATCCCCGTCGAAGCGCGGCCTGTGCCTGCGCGGCACTGGCCGGGTGGCCGAGGATGACGACGAGCAGGGAGATCCCGAGCACCGCGCCCAGCTGACGCACCGCGGAGGCCACCGCGGACGCCGTGGCGTACCTGCCCCCCGGGACCGCCGCCACGGCGGCGCTGCCCAGGACGGGCAGCGTGAGCCCGATCCCGACGCCGGACAGGACCTGGCCGGGCAGCCACTCGGTGAGGTACGCGGGAGTGGGTCCGACGACCTCGAGGTACCACACGAAGCTGCTGGCCCAGAGCAGTGCGCCCGGTATGACGAGCACGCGCGCGCCGCGCCGGTCGGCGAGCTTGCCGAGGGTCGCGGCGACGACGCCCGCGATCACCGCCCCCGGCGCCCCCGCTGCACCGGCCTGGCTGAGGCTGTAGTCCCAGACCTCGGTCAGCCACAGGACATGGGTCAGCAGGTAGGAGTAGAAGCCCGTCCCCGCCACGGTGGTGAGGACCAGGGCGGTGGCGAAGCCCGGCTGCCGGAGCAGGGCCGGCTCGAGGACGGGTGAGGGGTGCCGCGCGGACCTCCGGCCGAAGCCGACCAACAGGGCCGTTGCGGCCACGAAGGCTCCGACCACCCGGAACGACGACCAGCCCCACTGGTCACCCTGCACGACCGCGGTGGCGACGAGCCCGAGCCCGAGGGCCAGGACGAGCGAGCCAGGGATGTCAGGGAGCGTTCGCCGACCCGGGGCGCGGCTCTCGACCAGCGCAGTCCGTCCTGCCCACAGCGCCGCGATGCACAGCGGCAGGTTGATGAGGAAGGCCAGGCGCCAGCCACCCACGTCGACGAGGACGCCGCCGAGAGGAGGTCCCAGGCCGGAGGCGAGGGCCGCCGCTGCCGACCAGATCCCGATGGCGTGCGCTCGCCGTTCCGGGGGGTACGCCGACATGACGAGGGCGAGCGAGGCGGGGACCAGGGTGGCGGCGCCGATCGCCTGGACGGCCCGCCAGCCGATCAGCCAGCCGAGCGATGGGGCAGCAGCGATGCCGATCGACGCGACGGTGAACACCGCGACGCCGGCGACGAACACCCGTCGACGCCCGAGCAGGTCGGCGAACCTGCCCGCTGTCACCAGCAGCGCGGCGAAGGTGATGTTGTAGGAGTTGAACACCCAGGACAGGTCGGCGTAGTCGGCGCCGGGGAAGTCCCGCTGCATGTCTGCGAAGGCGACGTTCACCACGGTGGAGTCCAAGAACGCCAGGAACGCACCGAGCGAGGAGACGAGCAGCACCCCGCGACTCACGTCGCGCCGGCGGCTTGCCGGCCCGCCGAGCTCTCGTTCCAGTGCTGCCTCAGCCACCACAGCCCCCAGCTGGCGCCGCAGGGTGCGCGCCCGTCCCACCCTCGGGCAGGGGTGATCGTCAGGGCTGTCACGTGCCCGACACCACGGGCGGCACTGCTGCCGCCCCGGGCCGGTCGGGCTCAGGCCGGGGCAGGATCCTCGGACTGCCGCCGCACGAGGAGGCAGACGCCGATCACGACCGACCAGACCGGCAGGACCATGAAGCCGATCCACGCGACGAAGATCGAGCCGAGCGCCACGAGGCCGAGCAGCCCGCTCAGCACCGTCGTCCACTGCGGCACCAGGCGCGCCCGACGGTTCGCGAGGCTGAACGCCACTGCCATCGCGCCGGCCATCATCATGGCCGTCGCTGCCGTGTAGTAGCCGATCGCCTCGACGAGCAGCGCCTGGCTGCCGTCCGGCGCGTAGCCCGACGACTCAGCCGCCGCGATCCCCACCCCGTTGAGCAGGGCAGCCCCGGCGGCCAGTGTCGCGGCCGCTGCCGTGCCGGTGCTGAGCACGACTGACCGCAGCCCGCCGTCCTCGGTGCGGGACAGCAGGCTGCCCAGGGCCGCGCTGAACAGTGCCAGCAGGACGCAGGCGTAGGTCAGCAGGATCGACCCGAGCGCCGCGCGGTCCTGGTGACCGCCGTCTGCCCAGTACTTCGTGTAGCGCTCGACCGCGCCGGTGCCCGTGTCTGGCGTGGTCCCGCTCGTCGTCACCCCGATGACCATGAGCGCTCCGAAGAGGATCCCGGCCAGCCCTGTCCACTGCCTGCGCGTCATCACTGTCCCCCTTGACGTCGGTGCGACCCACGCTGTGGGCCGCGGCGGGCGGCGGTCAAGCAGGCGCGCCGTCGGGGCGGTGGCTCAGAGGCGCTCGACGCGGTCGGCTTGCGGGCCCCGGTCGCTCTGGCGCACGCCGAACCGGACGCGCTCGCCCTTCTGCAGCGGCTCGTCCCCCTTCACGACGGACAGGTGCACGAACAGGTCGGGACCCCCTGCGTCGGGGGTGATGAAGCCGAAGCCGCGGTCGGCGTCGTAGCGCGCGACCACGCCCTCGCCCGCCCGGGCAGGGCCACCGGGCTTCACCCGACCCGGGCCGGCGGGAGCGGCGGCTGCGGCTGCTCCTTCCGGCGCTGCGCTGCGCACCAGGTGAAGGTCACGGGCCTGCGGACCCTTGTCTGCGCTGACCACCTCGTACGCCACCCGATCGCCCTCGGCCAGCCAGGTGAGGCCCTCGACGAGCGCGCGGACGTGCACGAAGACGTCCTCCCCGCCCACGTCGGGGGTCACGAACCCGAAGCCCTTCGCCTCGTCGTACCAGGACACCGTGCCGTCAGCGCCGTCCGACGCGGCTGCCTGGCCCGCCGTGGCACCGAGCGGGATCACGTGCTGGGCCTGCGGGCCCCGCTCGCCCTCGCCGATCAGGAAGGCGACCCGCTGCCCCTCGGCGACGACGCCACCGGTGACGATGGCGGAGCTGTGCACGAAGACCTCGGCGCCGCCTCCGTCGGGGGTGGCGAAGCCATACCCCTTGCCCGGCTCGTACCAGGCCATCGTGCCGAGGACCCCCAAGGCGGTGCCGGCGGCCACGTCGCCGGTGACCCTGACCTGACGTGCTTGCGGGCCGCGGTCGCCGTCACCGACCTCGAACTCGACCGCCTGTCCCTCACGAAGCAGGCGCACCCCGCCGTCTCCGACGATCTCCGAGGCGTGCACGAACAGGTCGGCGCTGCCGTCCTCGGGGGCGAGGAAGCCGAAGCCCCGTTCGGGGTCGAACCAGCGAACGGTCCCGTGCGGCACGGCAGGCTCCAAGTCGGTACGGCGGTTGCTCCCACCAGTCTCGCCGATGGGCTGGTCGGGGGGCGTTGCCGGTCGTGCCATCGGCTGACACGCTGCGGGCCCGACCGATCGGGAGGCCTGCTCGTGCGCGTCCTGCTTGCCAGCACATCCGGAAACGGCCACTTCCGGCCCCTGCTGCCGTTCGCCCGCGCGCTGACCCGTGCCGGGCACGAGATCGCTTGCGCCGCACCTGTCGAGGCCACGTCGATGGTCGAACGCGAGGGCATGCAGCACCTGCCCTTCGACGGCGTGCCCGGTGACCACCCGGACCGGTTGGCGGTGCTGCAGAGCATGCCGACGCTGCCGCCCCACGAGGCCCGGGTCCTCTTCTGCTCGACCGTCTTCGGGCGGCTCAACACGAGCTTCGCGCTGCCTGGCGCACGCGCGGCAGTCGAGGCATTCGGCCCTGATCTCGTGCTGCACGAGTCGGCAGAGCTGTCGGTGCGGATCGCCGCGGAAGCGGCCGGCGTACCGCAGGTCGCTGTCAGCCCGACGCTGACCAACCCTGTCTTCGTCACCTCGGCGGCCTCCGGCATCGCGGAGCTGCGCGCCGGTCTGGGCCTCGCGCCCGACGCCTCTGGGGCGCAGATGCTGGGCGCCCCCACGGTCTCGGCCTTCCCTGCGTCGTTCGACCACCCGGAGGCCGTGGAGCACGACGTCCACCGCTTCCGCGATCCCGCGCTGCAGCTCGTCGAGGCCCGCGGTGACCTGGTCTACGTGACGCTCGGCAGCGAGGCGCACTCGTTCCCGTTCTTCCGCGAGGTGCTTCGCGAGGCGGTCGCGGGCGCGCTGGTGGCCGGCCTTCCTGTGGTGGTCTCGACAGGGGCGGACGTCGGAGATGACGTCCTCGCCGGCCTCGAGGGTGACGTCCGGGTGGAGCCCTGGGTCGACCAGTCGCAGGTCCTGGCGCAGTCGCGGGTGGTCGTCTGCCACGGCGGCTCGGGTAGCACCCTCGGCGCACTCGCTGTCGGGGTCCCGCTGGTGATCGTGCCGCTGTTTGCCGACCAGCCTGACAACGCGGATCGGGTCACGGCCACGGGCACGGGCAGCCGCGTCGACCCTGGGCCCGACCTCGCCGCGCGGGTCGGGTCGGCCGTGCGTGAGCTCGCCGCGGCCAAGCCCTCGGGCTCGCAGCGGATCGCTGCGGAGATCGCAGCGCTGCCCCCGGTGGACGAGGCGGTCAGCTGGTTGGAGGCCATGGCTGTCCGGCGCTGACGGCGGGCCCGGCGATCAGGGAGCGAGCACACCGAGCTGGCTGAGCAGCGCCGCCGTGTCGACGATCTCCCAGAGCTCCACGATCTTCCCGTCCCGCAGGTGCGCGAACAGGACCTGGTCGATGGTGAAGCTCCGCCCGGTGCGGGGGATCCCCGCGAAGTCACCCTCGTGCACGCCGGTCACCACGACCCGGGCGACGACGGTGTCGCCCTGCACGACCACCTCCTGGATCGCGTGTCGGATCCCCGGCATCGCCGCCAGTGCGTCCCGCCAGACCGCGCGCTCCTCGTCGATGCCCTTGGTGGACAGGCCGAGCGGGGCGTGCACCACCAGGTCGTGGTGCAGGTAGTCCTCGAAGGAGTCGAGCCGCCCGGCATCCGCAGCGTCCACCCAGGCACGTAGCAGCGCCTCGGGATCCGTCACGAGCCCGACCGTACGCCCCTCACGGACCGGACTGGCTACTTCCCCACGGTGACGCAGCTCGGGGCGCCGAGCGGGTAACCCTTGCTGCCGGTGGCGTCGTCAGCGAAGACCCCCCTGCCGTGGGTCCCGCGCCCGGCGGTCACCTCGACCGGGAAGACCTTCGTGACGCCCTTCTTCAAGGTCACGCCGCTGCCGAAGAGGCTGAGCGGCCACGAGGCGCGCACCTGGCTCTTGGCCAGGTCGACGACGGCGGTGGGCGTGCCGAGCACGGTGGCGACGCTCGTCACGGCGGGCAGCGCGTCACGCGTGCCGAACTCGGAGAACGGCGCACCGCTCGGGTCGGTCGAGACGAGCGCGTAGTAGAGGGTCTCGTCGTTCCCGCTGAGGGTGAAGGTGACCTGGTAGGTCCCCCCGACCGGCGACGTCGCGGGCGGGACAGCCAGCTTGGCCAGCCGGATCACCATCGTCATGGTGGTGGCGTTGCTCGCGATGTCAGCACTCACGAGGTCGAGGGCGTCGTCCGCCTGCTTCGCGTCCGGCTGCTGGCGCAGCACGTAGGGGTCGCCCTTGTCGTCGAGCACCATGTTGCAGATCAGCTTGGGCTTCTTCGGCGCTGCTGCCGCGCCCAGGGCGGGGAGGGCGAGGGAGGTGACGAGGGCGAGGACGAGGGTGCGGTGAGCAAGCATGGGTCGCTCCGAGCGCTGGGCGGGCAGAAGGCGTGCTCCTTGCTGGTTCTGCGTCTCCCCAGCGATTCCTGCGTCGCCCGGAACCCTCGCCTTGTCGGGTAGCCGACAGGGCGAGGGCCTTCTCGCGCAGGCTAGGCGGGTGCGGGCTCGAAGCCGGCCAGGAGCTGCTCCAGGGCGGCCTGGTCGGGACCCACGAACGGCTCGGCATCTGGCGCCTTGTCGAGCATCTCGACCAGTCGTGGCATCGCCCCGCGGGCCGGTGGCAGGTGCGTGCTCAGCACCACGGACGGGTCCATCGCCCGAAGAGGCTGCAGCGAGGCGCTGAAGCGCGACCGGTCCAGACCGGCCACCCACGGGCTGTCGACCGCGACCCACAGGTGCTGCGCTGCGAGCAGGTCGTCGCCGCTGAGGTCGCGGATGTCCTCCGAGCGCACGGCATCGGCCGACGGCATCGGCGCGCCGAAGCAGTCGGAGCTGAACATCGTGCCGGTCGAGCTGTCCTGGAAGCCCGTGGTGGCAGGGCTGTCGAACACCGGCGGGCGGAAGCACGTCAGGGAGCGGTCGCCCACGTCGAGCGCCTGCCCGGGGTTGAGCAGATACACGCGGTCAGGCGTGATCGGGAAGTCGATCCCCAGGATGCCGAGCCCGATGAAGGTCGTGACCACTCGGGCCTGGGGGGCCGCCTCCAGCACCTTCATGAGGCTGCCGGTGTGGTCACGGTCCGGGTGCGTGAGGTAGACCCACCTCAGGTCGGCCGGGTCCACCGTGGACCACAGCGCGTCGAGGAACTCCGGGCTCGAGCTCGGCAGCCCGGTGTCGATGAGCACGGGTTGGGAGGCGTGTAGCACGAAGGCGTTGACCGGCAGGAAGCCCAGCCCTGGGATCTCGGCGTGGTCTACCAGCGAGGTGACGTCTGGTGCGGGACGTGAGACGTGCATGGTCTTCTCCCTCTCTCAGGCGGACGGCGCGGCGAAGAGCTCGAGCTGGATGTTGTCGGGGTCGCGGAAGACGAGGACTGATCCGTAGGACTCGTCGGCGATCGCGGACTGGGTCAGGGGCCGGTCGGCAGCCTCGGCCCGGGCAACGCCGTGCGACTCCAGGTGGGCCTGCCATGCGACGAGGTCATCCCGGGTCGGTACGGCGAGGCCCAGGTGGTCGAGCCCGGTGCGCGACTCGAGGAACGTGTCGCCGGCGTGGGCATCGTGGCGGTGCAGCACGATGACCAGGGAGAAGTCCTCGGCAGCCAGCAGCTGCGCGAAGCCGCCCTCGTGCGGGGCGTCCATCACGTACTTCAACCCGAAGACCTGCTCGTACCAGTCCCGGCTGGCCTCGAGGTCCCGGACGGTGAGCGCGACGTGGTGCATGCGGGCGGGCGCTGCGGCGGTCATGGCTTCTCCTTGCGGCTGGTGCGCCCCCGGGCCGGGGACGGCTTGGTGGCTTTGCTCTGGATGCGGGGGAGCAGCAGGTCGACGGCGTCGTCGAGCAGGTCGACCCAGCGGGAGCCGCCGGGGTCGTTGGCGACCTGCTGGCTGATGAGGCCGGTGATGCACGCGCTCACCAGGTCGAGGTCGTGCTGCGTCAGATCGGCCCACCTGCGCAGCGGCTCGAAGCTGCGGTCGTAAACCTGCTGCGCGAGCGCCCAGGACTCGGGCGAGGGCTCGAAGCCGGGGATGGTGCGCTGGAACAGCAACATGAAGCGCACCGGGTCCTGGGTGGAGAACTCCACGAACTGCTCGGCTCCGCTGCGCAGCACGGTGCGCAGGTCGGGCCCGTCAGCCGGCGGCTCGAGTGCCAGCCAGGCGCGGTACCCGTCGGCGAACATCGCGTCGTACAGGGCGTTCTTGGACTCGACGTAGGAGTACAGCGACGGTGCTGCCATCCCGAGCCGTCGGGCGAGATCGCGCAGGGAGAGCCCGCTCAGGCCGTGCTCACGGGCGAGCTCCCAAGCCGCCGCAACGATGTCCGAGGTCGCGGCGGCGCGGCGCGTTGCCCGCCAATCAGCGGTTGAGTTCCCTAACACCGTTCGGACTTTGCTCGTCTTGTTCGGTCTTGTCAAGAGGCCTGTCGCGAAAAGGTCGCGAAATCGTCCGTGACAGGTAGCCCGACGCGACCTACCGTCGAGGTACACGGAGAGGAGGTGGTTCCCGACTTGAGTACCAACGGGACGCGTGAGGTGGCTCTCCGCTAGCCGCCGGACCGCACGCCGGACGGCGCGCGGGCACTACAGGACAGTCACCCGAACCCCCAGGCACCGGCTCTCGTC
>DATLCV010000121.1:0-8575 GCA_035526225.1 Mycobacteriales bacterium | reverse complement strand
GGCCGGTGCACCGCGGGGCTGAACGTGCGGTCACATTCCGCCTCCGACGGCGCTGCAGCCGGAATGTACGGTCACATTCCGGGTGCGGCCCGGTCAGAGGCCGATGCGCTTGGCGATGACCTCGTTCATGATCTCGTCGGTCCCGCCGCCGATCCGCAGGATCCGGCTGTCGCGGTAGTGCCGCTCGACCTCCGACTCGCGCATGTACCCCAGCCCCCCGAACAGCTGAACCGCCTCGTCGACGACGTGGTCGCACGCAGCGCACGCGGTGTTCTTCGCCATCGACACCTCGGTGACGGCGTCGCCCGTCGCCAGCCACGCGTCGTACGCCGCCCTGGTCGTGGTCTTGGCCACCCAGACCTGGCGCGCCATCTCGGCGAGCTTGTGGCGCACGACCTGCCTGCTGGCGAGCGGCCGGCCGAAGGTCTCCCGGTCCTTGACCCAGGCGAGGGTGAGGTCGAGGGAGCGCTGCGCGAGCGCCCAGGCCTGCGTGGCGAGGGCGAGCCGCTCGGACTGGAACTGCCTCATGATCAGGACGAAGCCCTCGCCCTCGGCGCCGATCAGGTTCCGCGCCGGCACGCGCACCTCGTCGAAGGACAGCTCGGCCGTGTCACTGGCGCGCCAGCCCATCTTGTCCAGGGGCGCGCTGACGGTGAAGCCCGGCAGCCCCTTGTCGATCACCAGCAGGCTGATGCCCTGGTGGCCGGGACCGCCGGTGCGCACGGCTGTGGTGACGAAGTCGGCACGGATGCCGCTCGTGATGTAGGTCTTCGCCCCGGTGACCACGTAGTCGTCGCCGTCGCGGACCGCGCGGGTCGTGATGCCGGCCACGTCCGACCCGCCACCCGGCTCGGTCACCCCCAGCGCGCCGATCATGTCGCCGGCCAGCGTCGGTCGGACGTAGGTGTCCACCAGGTACGGCGAGCCTGCACCGACGATGTGGGGCAACGCGATCCCGTGGGTGAACAGCGAGGCGACGACGCCGCCGCTCGCGCCGCCCAGCAGCAGCTCCTCGGTGATGATCGCCGCGTCCACGGCGTCACCTCCGCCGCCACCGACCGCCTCGGGGAAGCTGACGCCGAGCAGGCCGACCTCGGCGAACGCCTTGTGCAGGCTGCGCGGCAGCTCGCCGGCCCGCTCCCACTCAGCGACGCGCGGTGCCACCTCCTTGGCCGTGACCTCGCGGGCCAGCTGCCGCAGTGCCTGCCGCTCCGGGGTCTCCCAGGCACTCACCTCGGCTGCCGCCCGTCGGTGGGGAGGCCGGCGAAGCACTGCGCCTTGTCGAGCCAGTCGTCGGTCAGCGGCCCGGTCGCCACGAGGCCGGTGTCGGCGCGGTGCCGCCGCTGGGTCACGCGGAGCGCGAAGTCCTCCGCCGTGCCGACGACCGAGTCGTTGCCGCTCCCCCACTCCCAGGTGCTGCCGTCCGGGGCGGTCACGCTGACGCGGACCTCGCCCTCGGGCACGGGCAGGCCGCGCACGGCGTAGGAGAATCCGCGGGTCCGGTATCCGAGGTGGCAGATGTGCTTGAGGCGGGCCGTCGGCTTGCGGTGGGCGCCGAGGGCGTCGACGACGTCCTGGCCGTGCGCCCAGTACTCCATGAGCCGCGCCGTCGCGAAGGACGCGGCGCTCATGGGCGGTCCGTACCAGGGGATCTTCGTGCCCTCGGGCACCCTGGCGATCGCCGCCGTCAGCTCCTCGAGCCCCTTCGTCCAGCGCGCGAGCAGCTCGTCCTTGGTCAGGTCCTTGCCGGCCTCGAGCCACGCGTCGATGAAGCCGTGCGGGTCCGCGAGCACCTGCGGCAGCTCCGCGGCGAAGGCGTCCGGGTCCGCCGCCGCAAGCAGGGCCTTCTCGTCACCGACGAGCAGGTGGCTGACGGTGTCGCGCACGTCCCACGGCTCAGCAGGTACGGCGAGAGCCAGGTCGGCGGAGGAGACGTACTCCCGCAGGTCCTCGTGCTCAGCTCGCAGGTCGTCCAGCAGCGCGTCCAGCACCGGGCCTCCTCGGATGTGAACGTAAGTTAACATCCGTCGCGTGACCACGACCGCTCCCCGTCGCGAGCTGCTGCTGGCGGCCGCCGCGGACCTGTTCGCGACCCGCGGCTACCACGCGGTGGGCATCGACGACATCGGTGCGGCGGCAGGCATCACGGGGCCTGGTGTCTACCGCCACTTCTCCTCCAAGCAGGCGCTGCTGCAGGCCCTGTGCGAGCTCGCGGTCGGCCGGATGGTCGAGCTCGCCCGGCACACCGACGGCCTCGAGGCCCTCGTCGACCTGCATGTGGACTTCGTGGTGCGGGAGCGCGCGCTCATCCGGGTGTGGCTGCGCGAGCAGTGGACGCTGGACAAGGAGGCGCGGCGCTCCTCCGCTCGCCACCTGCGTGCCTACGAGGAGGTGTGGCGCGAGGCCCTCGCCGCCCGCCGGCGCGACCTGTCCCCCGAGCGGGTCGCCCTGGTGGTCAGCGCCGTCCTCGGGATGCTCAACACCACCTCGCACGTGGAGAGCCCGCTGACCGCCGAGGACCGGCGTACCGCCCTGCGCGACCTCGCCCTCGCCGCGCTGCTGGACTAGCCGCGGTCGCCGTGCTCGAGGGTGACGGCGCCGGCGTTCTTTACAGCGCGACGGGCGGGTCCTCACCCGTCCGGGCGGCCGCGTCGAAGTGGGACAGGTCGACGACCAGGAACAACCCGCCGCCGCGGAAGGTCAGCGTCCCAGCCGCGTCGCGACCCTCGCACGTGATGAACAGCTTGCGTCCCTCGCGTCGGTCGACCTTCGCGACCAGGTCGTAGGTCTCCCCCACGAGCACGGGCTTGAGGTACTCCACGTTCAGGGTCCGCGTGACCGCCGGCTCGCGGATGACGAACAGCAGCCCGCCGCAGACGTCGTCGACGAGGGCTGCGACCGCGCCCCCGTGCGCGATGCCCGGAGCGCCCTCGTGCCGGGAGGTGAAGGTGTAGGTGCAGCGCACCTCGTCACCCACCTTGCGGGTCACCGCGTGCAGGCCGGCCTCCGCCTCGGGGCCGCACCCGAAGCAGGTGGGCCAGTGGGGCGGGAGGGCACCGGGGAGCCGCTCCACCTGACCGGTGCGGAGCTTCTCGTCGTACCCGCGGATCTTGTCGCTCGGACGCCGCTCAGACACCGAGCGACCTGCCCACGATCTCCTTCATGATCTCGGTGGTCCCGCCGTAGATCGTCTGGATCCGGGAGTCGAGGTAGGCCTTGGCCACCGGGAACTCGAGCATGTAGCCGTAGCCGCCGTGCAGCTGCAAGCAGCTGTCCACGACGCGCTTCTGCAGCTCGGTCGTCCACCACTTCGCCATCGCCGCGTCCTTGATCTCGAACCGGCCGGCGTTGTGCTCGAGGATCGCGCGGTCGAGGAAGTGCTCGGCGATGCTGACCTCGGTCTCCAGCTCGGCGAGCACGAACCGGCTGTTCTGGAACGAGCCGATCGGGCGGCCGAAGGCCTTGCGCTCCTTGCAGTACGCGACTGTCAGGTCCAGCACCTTGCGGGCTGCAGCAACGGCTACCACCGCGATGGACAGCCGCTCCTGCGGCAGGCAGTCCATCAGGTGCAGGAAGCCGGCGCCCTCGGTGCCGAGCAGGTTGGTGCCCGGCACGCGCACGTCGTCGAAGAACAGCTCGGAGGTGTCCTGCGCCTTCAGCCCGACCTTCTCCAGGTTGCGGCCGCGCTCGAACCCGGGCATCCCGCGCTCGACGACGAAGAGGCTGAAGCCCTTCGCCCCGGCCTCCGGGTCGGTCTGCGCGACGACGATCACGAGGTCGCTGTTGATGCCGTTGGTGATGAACGTCTTCGACCCGTTGATGACCCAGCCGTCGCCGTCGCGCCGGGCACTCGTCTTGATGCCCTGCAGGTCCGAGCCGGTGCCCGGCTCCGTCATCGCGATGGCGGTGATCAGCTCACCGCTGCAGAACCCCGGCAGCCAGCGCTGCTTCTGCTCCTCCGTGCCGAGCTTGAGCAGGTACGGCGCGACCACGTCGTTGTGCAACGTGAACCCGACGCCGCTGCCGCCGACTCGGACGACCTCCTCGGCGACCACGCAGTTGTAGCGGAAGTCCTTGATGCCGCCGCCGCCGTACTCCTCCGGGACGTCGGTGCCGAGCAGGCCTTGCTTGCCCGCCTCGAGCCACAGCCCGCGGTCGACGATGCCGGCCTCCTCCCACTCCTTGTGGCGCGGGGCGATCTGCTTGTCACAGAAGGCGCGCACGCTCTGGCGGAAGGCGTCGTGCTCGGGCTCGTCGCGCAGTCGTTGCATGAGGGTGGATGTTAGCCACGGTTCACATCGGCCGATAGGGTCCCCAGCGTGACGACGTTGACCTCACGCCCTGACGCGGTCTCCGACGACCGCCGTACGGCGATGCTCGACCAGCTCGACCTGGTGCGCGCGGAGACGGACAAGGCGCTCGGCGGGGGCGGGGAGAAGTACGTGCAGCGGCACGTCGCCCGCGGCAAGCTGCTGCCCCGCCAGCGCATCGAGCTGCTGCTCGACCGCGACGCGCCGTTCCTGGAGCTCATGCCGGTGGCGGCCTACGGGTCGGCGTTCCCCGTCGGCGCCTCGCTCGTGGTCGGGATCGGGCGCGTGCACGGAGTCGACTGCATGGTCATGGCGAACGACCCCACGGTGCGCGGCGGCGCCAGCAACCCGTACAGCGCGAAGAAGACCCAGCGCGCGATGCAGATCGCGATGGAGAACCGGCTGCCGCTGGTGTTCCTCGTCGAGTCCGGTGGTGCGGACCTCCCGACCCAGGCTGAGATCTTCATCCCGGGCGGCGGCATGTTCCGTGGGCTGACCCAGATGTCAGCCGCGCGCATCCCGACCGTCGCGCTGGTCTTCGGCAACTCCACCGCCGGTGGGGCGTACGTGCCCGGCATGAGCGACTGGGTCGTCATGGTCCGCAACGGCGCCAAGGTCTTCCTCGGCGGCCCGCCCCTGGTGAAGATGGCGACGGGTGAGGAGAGCGACGACGAGTCCCTCGGTGGCGCAGAGATGCATGCCCGGGTCTCCGGCCTCGCCGACTACCTCGCCGAGGACGAGGTCGACTGCCTGCGCATCGGTCGAGACATCGTCAAGCGCCTCAACCTCACGCCCACGCCGGATCGGCCGTCCGGGCCCCCGCGGTACGACGAGGACGACCTGCTCGGCATCGCCGCCACCGACCTGCGCGTGCCGTTCGACCCACGGGAGGTGCTCGCCCGGGTCGTCGACGACAGCGACTTCGACGAGTTCAAGCCGCTCTACGGCACCTCGCTCGTCACCGGCTGGGCGCGTATCCACGGCCACCCCGTCGGGGTCCTCGCCAACGCCCGCGGGGTGCTGTTCAGCGAGGAGGCCGAGAAGGCCGCGCAGTTCATCCAGCTCGCCAACTCCTCGGACACCCCGCTGCTGTTCCTGCAGAACACGACCGGCTACATGGTCGGTGCGAAGTACGAGCAGGACGGGATCATCAAAGACGGCGCGAAGATGGTCAACGCCGTCGCCAACTCGACGGTGCCGCACCTGACCGTCGTCATCGGGGCGTCCTACGGCGCCGGCAACTACGGCATGTGCGGCCGCGCGTACAACCCGCGCTTCCTGTTCTCCTGGCCCAACGCGAAGTCGGCGGTGATGGGCCCCGCGCAGCTCGCCGGGGTGCTGTCGATCGTCGGCCGCCAGTCGGCCGCGTCCCGCGGCCTGCCCTACGACGAGGAGCAGGATGCCGCGATGAGACAGCTGGTGGAGGCCCAGATCGAGGCCGAGTCGCTCGCGCTGGCCAACTCCGGCCGCGTCTACGACGACGGCATCATCGACCCGCGCGACACCCGCACCGTCCTGGGCTACTGCCTGGGTGTCATCAACCGCCTGCCGATCACCGGAGCCCGTGGCGGCTTCGGGGTGTTCCGAATGTGAGTGATGACCATGAGAGACAGCAGGATGTGAGCGGCGTGAACAGGCTGCTCGTCGCCAACCGCGGCGAGATCGCCCGCCGGGTCTTCCGCACGTGCCGCGACCTCGGTATAGGCACCGTCGCGGTCTTCTCCGACGCCGACGCCGACCTGCCCTTCGTCCGGGAGGCGGACGTCGCGGTGCACCTGCCCGGCTCGGCTCCCAGCGAGACCTACCTGCGCGGCGACCTGGTGATCGCCGCGGCCCTCGCCACCGGGGCAGACGCGGTGCACCCCGGCTACGGCTTCCTGTCCGAGAGCGCCGCGTTCGCCCAGGCCGTCCTCGACGCCGGGCTGACCTGGGTCGGACCGCCCCCTGCGGCCATCGAGGCCATGGGCTCCAAGCTGCGCGCCAAGGAGCTGATGACGGCCGCCGGCGTGCCCTGCCTGCCGACCTGGACGGCGCCTGCCGAGGTGACCGGCTTCCCCGTGCTGGTGAAGGCCTCCGCCGGGGGCGGCGGTCGCGGCATGCGCATCGTCCGCTCCGTGGACGAGCTCGAGGAGGCCTTCGCCGGCGCCTCCCGCGAGGCGCTGTCGGCCTTCGGGGACGGCACGGTCTTCCTCGAGACCTACGTCGAGCGCCCCCGGCACGTCGAGGTCCAGGTGATGGGCGACCGGCACGGCGAGGTCGTGGCGCTCTACGAGCGGGACTGCTCCGTGCAGCGCCGGCACCAGAAGGTCCTCGAGGAGGCCCCCTCCCCGGCCGTGACCCCCGAGCTTCGCGAAGCGCTGGCGAGCGCTGCCGTGGCCGCGGCCCGGGCCGTCGGCTACGAGAGCGCAGGCACCGTGGAGTTCGTGCTGGCCCCCGACGGCCGGTTCTTCTTCCTGGAGATGAACACCCGGCTGCAGGTCGAGCACCCCGTGACCGAGCTCGTGACAGGCCTGGACCTGGTGGCGCTGCAGGTGGCGGTGGCCCGTGGCGAGCACCTGCCCGCCGTACCCGGGCTGCAGGGGCACGCCATCGAGGCGCGGCTGTACGCCGAGGACGGGGCCTACGTGCCCCAGGCCGGCACCCTGACCGCGTTCGACGTGCCTTCGGGCGTGCGCGTCGACGCGGGCGTGGAGGCCGGGTCGGTGATCGGCGTGCACTACGACGCCATGATCGCCAAGGTCATCGCGCACGGCGCCACCCGCGAGGAGGCCAGCGCCCGCCTCGCCGACGCCCTCGACCGGGCCCGCGTGCACGGGTTGGTCACGAACCGCGACCTGCTCGTCGGCGTGCTGCGCTCGCCCGCGTGGCTCGCCAATGACGTCGACACCGGGTTCCTCGACCGCTTCACGGCGCCCGTCGTGGGCACCCCGCGCGAGCACGTGGTCGCCGCAGCCCTGTGCGCGGCCGCGTCGCGCACCGGCGTCTTCCCCACCGGCTGGCGCAACCTGCGGTCCCAGCCGCAGACCGCGTCGTACGCCGGGGTCCGCGTCGACTACGCGCACGGGCGCAGCGGCCTCGAGGTGGCGGTCGACGGCGAGCCGCTCGAGGTGCGCGTGTGGGGCTGCGGCCCGTCGTACGCGGACCTGACGGTGGGCGGGGTCCGGAGGCGGTACGACGTCGCGCTGGGCGACGTGACGCACGTCGACTCCTCCCTGGGGCACAGCGCGCTCGTGGAGGACGAGCGGTTCCCGGTGCCGGGGTCCGCGCTGGCCGCCGGGTCACTTGTCGCGCCCATGCCTGGCACGGTGATCCGGGTGGCCGTGGAGGTCGGTGACGAGGTCAAGGCCGGCGATGTGCTCCTGGTGCTCGAGGCCATGAAGATGGAGCACGGGATCAAGGCCGACTCAGACGGGACCGTGGGTGAGGTCCTCGTCACGTCGGGGCAGCAGGTGGACGCCGGGGCCGTCCTGGCGGTGGTGGCCGCTCTAGAGTGAGGTCGTGGCCTCCTGGATCCGGTGCGAGACGTGCAGGAGGGTCCTCGCGACCGATGCGTTCGACGAGGGCCAGACCACCTGTCGCAGCTGCCTGACCGAGCCTGCTCCCAAGGTGCGGAAGGCCCGGGCCTCGGCCGTGAAGACCGTCAGGCCCGCCGCACCGGCACCTGTCGCCCGCGGGCCGCTTCTGGGGGTAGCGGGCAGCGGAGACCTGGAGATGCGGGAGCGGCGGGCCCGCCGCGCAGCGCTGGAGTCACTCGCCGAGATGCACGCCACGGACTTCGAGGAGCTGCTCGCCACGGCGCGCCAGAGCGAGGGTCTGCGGGCCTGACCCCCTAGTCGTTGTTCGCGCTGGGGCTGGGTTTGGCGTTGATGAGCTCCGTCGCGTCCTCCACGACGAGCGCGTGGCGCGCCAGCACCGCGTGGAGCTCGCGGCCGTGGTGCCCGCAGAAGGTCAGCTCCCCGCTGACGAACACGGCCCGGAAGAAGGCCTGCGCGCCGCAGCGGTCGCAGCGGTCCGCGATGGTGAGCGGAGCCCGTACGAGCGTGGTGGTGGTCATCGCGTCCCTCCCTGATCTGTGTGCCGGTGCCAGTTCCTCGGCCTACCAGCGCCATCGGTGCGGGAGCGCGCCAAGAAGTCACTCGCACGGGTGACACGACATGCCGCCCTGCTATCGTTTCCGCTCGCACGACCGGCGCCGCTAGCTCAGTTGGTTAGAGCAGCTGACTCTTAATCAGCGGGTCCGGGGTTCGAGTCCCTGGCGGCGCACC
>DATLCV010000060.1:0-14269 GCA_035526225.1 Mycobacteriales bacterium | reverse complement strand
GCGCGCCTCGTGGACAGCGCTGCCCGGTCCCGACGGCGTCCTGGACCTGGGGGTGCACCTGCTGGCGTGGTGCGACCTGCTCTCCGCCACGGCCGGGCTCCCGCCGCCCGGTGTGGCCTCGATCCGCTAGATCGCCTGCCGCTCCCGCTGATGCGGCACACCTGGGGCCGGCACCGGCGTCGTCACCGGACGCGGCAGCCGTAGCGACAGGGTCGAGCCGATGCCCGGCATCGAGGTGATGTCGACGCTGCCGCCCGACAGCCGGGCGCGCTCACGCATCAGCCCGAGGCCGACGTGCCGGCCACGGTCCGGACGCACCGCGTCGGGGTTGAAGCCGGGCCCCTCGTCGCGGACCTGCGCGATGACCTGCTCCGCCTGCACGTCCAGCCGCACGTGGGCGTCCTCCACGTCGGCGTGCTTGACGACGTTGAGCAGCGCCTCCTGGAAGAAGCGGTAGACGGTGACCGCGCTCGCCAACGGGAGCGGGTACGGCGAGTCCGGCCAGCTCAGGTCGACGTGCAGGCCGTAGCGGGCGCCCATGTCGAGTCGCAGGCCCCCGACGGCCGAGGCGAGGTCGCCGTCGCGCAGCGCTGGCGGCCGGGTCCGGGCCATGACTGCCCGGACCTGCTCCTCGGCGTCCTCGACGTAGTCGCTGAGCTTGACCAGGTCCTGCGGCGACGCCGGTCCAGCGGCGAGCAGGCCCCGAGCGATCATCAGGGACTGCGCGACCGTGTCGTGGAGCTCGGCCGCGAGCTGGCCCCGGGCGCCCTCCTCCGCGGCCACCAGGCCCGAGAGCAGCTCGAACACGCCCGCACCGGCCGTCTCGGCCTCGCGCCGGTGCCGCTCGCCGAGCTGGTCGGCCATGCGCACCCGCAGGTGCAGCGCGTCCAGCGTCCGCGCGAGCTCACCGACCTCGAGACTGGAGGTCGTCAGGACCCGGCGGGTGCTGTTGACAGGCAGGCCGGGCTCGGCCAGGCGCCGCGCCGCGTCCTCGTGCAGACCCCGCAGCGTCGACGCCAGTCGTGACGCGATCACGACCGCGGCGAGGACGACGAGCATCCCGGCGGAGGCACCCGCCGCGAGGGCGTCCCACGGGACCGACTCCCCGGTGACGGCCCCACTCACCGCCACGACCACCCCGACCACCGTGAGGACCGCTCCCGCGCCCAACAGCGCGGTCCACACGGCCAGCGGCGCGGCCGCACGGTCCCGGAGCCTCATCGCAGGACGCCGGTGGTCGTCCAGTCCGTGGTCTGGCGGACCGGCACGCCTGCGCCGTCGTCCTCCACGGAGACCAGGTCCGGGTCAGCAGCGAGCGCGACGGCGCCGAGCAGCGACGCGACGGCGCGCTCGACCAGGTGGAGCTCCTCGATGATGTCGTCCACGCGGCCGTCGTTCTCCGCCAGCCGGGCCAGCCGGTTGGCCGACTCCCGCAGCACGAGCAACGAGGGCGCCGTGGCCGCACCGAGGTGGCCTAGGGCACGGGCAGCTCCCTCGGCCACCTCCGCGTGGCGCTCGGCGGCGGCGGCCCGGTCCGACAGGTCGGCGACGGACAGCCACGAGTCCGCCTGTCCGACGAGCACCTCGGCGAGGCGCACCTCGCGCCGTCCGAACGGGGCGGACCCCACGGGTCGGCGGGCGATGATCACGGCCTGCGGCGCCGTTGGGTCGCCGAGCAGCGCCGAGCACCAGGGGCGGCCGTGCTCGATGCCGGTCGCGATGCCGCGCTCACCGAGAGCGCGCATCACCCATGCCTCGTCGAACACCTCAGGGTCGACGCGCAGCCGCTGCGGCTGGGAGACCTCGTCGCCGGCGTACCGGACGGGACCGTCGGCGGCGAGCAGGAGCATCTCGACGTCAGCACCGCCGAACAGCCGCGCTGCCGCGGTGACGACCACCTGCGCCGAGATGTCGCTGGAGCGGCCCGAAGCGCGCTCCTGCCCCGCCGCGAGCTCGGCGAACAGCCTGGCCTCCTGGCTGCGGCGGGTCTGCTGGTCGTAGGACGACCAGAGCAGTGCGAGTGGCACGAGGAGCCCGAGCAGCCCGAGCGGCGCGGCGCCCGCGAGGAACGCTGCCAGCAGGCCGATGGAGCTGTTGCCCGCCATGTGCACCGCGGACAGCGGCATGGAGTTGACGAGCAACGGCACGACCGGGCGGCGGCTTGTCGCCGCGACGGCCATCGCGACCAGCGTGTGGTTGACGAGGAAGAACACGCCGAGACCGGCGATCGCGCCGGCGGTGTGGCCGCCGGTGAGGCTGGCGACCGCCGAGCCGAGGGCCGTCGCGCAGGAGAACATCGCGATGTTGAACTGGCGCTTGATCACGGGGCGCTTGAGGGCGACCTGGGCCACGAGGACGCCGATCGCGACCCCAGCCACGGTCCACGCGCCGGTGTGCATCACCCAGGCGGCGCCGAGCACGCTCTCGGTGAGGGAGAACGCCCAGTTCTGGCGCCCGAACTGCAGCACGACGGCGGCGAGCTCCGAGAGCGCGACGGCGACGGCCAGGGCGGGGATGGCCCACCACGGGGCGCTGCCCCAGGTGTCTGCGGCGACTGCGATCGCGGTGATGGCGGCAGCGCCGAGGGCGATCCCCCGCACGCGCCGCGTCGGGCTCACGGGACCACTCCCACGTCGGCCGGCCCCCAGCTCGAGGCGGCCCAGGACGATGCAGCCCAGGACGACGCGGCCCAGCTCGAGGCGGCCCAGCTCGACGCAGCCCAGCTCGAGGCGGCCCAGCTCGACGCAGCCCAGGACGACGCGGCCCAGGACGACGCGGCCCAGGACGACGCAGCCCAGGACGACGCAGCCCAGGACGACGCAGCCCAGGACGACGCAACCCACTCCGGCCCGGCCCAGCTCGACGCAGCCCACGACGACGCGTCGAAGGACGCCTCGCCGGTGAGGTCGCCGCTGCCGTCGAGCGCTTGGCCATCGGTGCCGGCGCACAGGGTGGTCGTGGTGCCCACGAGGCCGGCGCCGTCACGGCGTCCTGGCAGGTCAGTGGCAGCACACCGCAGCGAGGCCTTCACCTGGGCCGGTGTGGCGTGGGGGTGGGCCGCGAGCAGGATCGCGGCCAGGCCGGAGGTGATGGCCGTGGACTGGCTCGTCCCGGTGCCACGGAAGAGCCCGTCGCCCAGGTGCACGGTGCTTGGGTCGGCGGCCAGCGTCGAGCCGGCGGGCAGGACGCCGAGGACGTGGACGCCACTGGCGACGACGTCCGGCTTGACGACCCCCGCCACGACGTCGCTCCCGGAGAACGTCGCGACCCGCCTGCGATCGCCGGCGAGGTCGGCCGCGCCGACCGTGATGACACGCGGGTCGAAGCCCGGGTCGCCGAGCTCGCTGCGCTTGTTGCCGGCTGAGACCACGACGCTCACACCTGCGTCGCGCACGTTCTCCACCGCGTCGGTGAGGGGGTCGGCGCCGTACTGGCGGAACGGTCGCTTGGCCGACAGCGAGAGGTTCACGACGTCGACGCCGGAGGCGTGCCCACGGACCCAGTCCAAGGCGGCCAGGACGCGCGTGAGGCTGGTCGAGCCGTCCGCCCCTGCCACGCGCACGACAAGAACGGTCGCACCCGGGGCGACACCCAGCGATGCGCCGTCGGTACCGGGGGCCACTCCGCCCGCCACGAGGTTGGCCATGAAGGTCCCGTGCCCGTACCCGTCGTCGTACCGGCCTCCGGTGCGGACGGTGCCGGTGGAGGTGTCGACGGCGTCGACGAGCCGGCCCGACGCGCGGTTCAGCGCCGGGGTGTCCGACACGCCGGTGTCGATGACCGCGACACGCGTGCCGGAGCCTGCCCCGGGTGTGCCCGCTGTTCCGCCCAGTGCAGCCGAGGCCGACACGACGCCGCTGTCGGCACCGTCCTCCTCGTCGCTCGTGACCTGCACGGCGACATCGGGAGACAGCCCGCGGACACCCTGGGTCTGCGCCAGGCGGAGAAGGGAGAGCGCGTCGCCGCGGACGACCTGCATGCCCAGACCGGGCAGCTCGGACACGACCTGGACCCCGGGGGCCGAGACCGGCCGTCCCTGGAACGACACCACCGCCTGCAGCTCGGGCTGGTCGGCGACCAGGGGAACCCCAGCGACCGCGAGGGCGGCGAGCGCTGCGCTCACCGAGCTGCGACGGAGCGCGGCCGGACGGGACAAGGGAGCCTCCTGATCGGGGGTTACGTGCTTCTGTCGGCAACGTCGACGGCCGACTGCAGTGATAAGGGGTCTTGTCAGCCGAACGGCCTAACCCGCGTCGTTGGGCCACTCGGACCAACCGGGGCTACAGGAACGGGCCGCGGTGACCGAAGCATCACGTGAACGGCCCTTCCTGGGGCCGCACGCAGCAAGGTGGAGGACGCGGTGGCAGCCGGTCTCGAGAGCGCCCTGGAGAGCATCCCGGCGCAGTCGCCTGGGCAGGAGAGCCCCGGCTTCTCCGCCATGGTCGTGGACGACCACCCTCTGGTGCGTGAGTCGATGGTCAACCGCCTGAAGATGATGGGCGCGCGTGAGGTCGTCGAAGCGGCCACCATCGGTGAGGCGCGCGCTCGTGCCAACGTCTCCGGACCCCGTGAGCTGTGCGTGCTGGACCTCGGTCTCCCCGACGGCTCCGGCCTCGACCTGCTCGCCGACCTGCGCGCAGCGGGCTGGCAGCGCCTCGTGGTGCTCTCCGCGGCCGACGACCCCTACTCCGTGCGCGCCGCGTTCGTGGCCGGCGCCCAGGGCTACCTGCTCAAGTCCGCCTCCCCCGTCGTCGTCGCAGACGGCGTACGGCGGGTGCTGGACGGCGGCGTCTACGCCGACCCGTCCGTGGCCTCTCTCCTCGCCGCCGGTCTGCGTGGCGGCCCGGTCGAGACCGGTGTGTCCGAGCTCTCCGGCCGTGAGGTCGAGGTGCTCCGCCTGGTTGCTGACGGCCAGAGCAACAAGCAGATCGGTGACGAGCTCGGGCTGTCCGCGCTGACCGTCAAGTCGCACCTCGCCCGCATCGCCCGCAAGCTCGGCACGGGCGACCGCGCCGAGATGGTCGCTCTCGCGATGCGCGCCGGGGTCATCCGCTGAGGTCTTCCGCGTAGTCTGGCCGCGTGGAGGAGGTCGCCGAGCGTCCCGTGACGCCGCTGCTGGCCCCCCGCGAGGGCGTCCCGCCCGTCACCGAGACCGCCGCCCAGCTCGCTGAGGTCGTCGCGCGCTTCGCCGGTGGCACCGGCCCGCTCGCCGTGGATGCCGAGCGCGCCTCCGGCTACCGCTACTCCCAGCGGGCCTACCTCGTCCAGCTGCGACGCGAGGGTGCCGGGACCGCGCTCATCGACCCGATCGCCTGCCCCGACCTGTCGCTGCTGAGCAAGGTGCTGCAGGACGAGGCCTGGGTCCTGCACGCGGCGAACCAAGACATCCCGTGCCTGGCCGAGGTGGGCATGACGGCCCCCGCGCTGTTCGACACCGAGCTGGCCGGCCGCCTGGCGGGCTTCGAGCGGGTGGGCCTGGGCGCGATGGTGGAGAACGTCCTCGGCTACGCGTTGGAGAAGGGCCACAGCGCGGCCGACTGGTCCACCCGGCCGTTGCCCCACGACTGGCTCGTCTACGCCGCGCTCGACGTCGAGGTGCTGCTCGAGCTGTGCGTGGCCTTGGAGCAGGAGCTCGAGGCGCAGGGCAAGCTCGCGTGGGCGCACGAGGAGTTCGAGGCCGTCCGCACGTCGCCTGCACCGGGTCCGCGGGTCGACCCCTGGCGCCGCACCAGCGGGGTCCACCGCCTGCGCACCCGCCGCCAGCTCGCCGGTGTCCGCGAGCTGTGGGAGGCGCGTGACATGCTCGCGCGTCGCCGTGACACGGCGCCCGGCCGGGTGCTCCCCGACGCCGCGATCATCAGCGCGGTCAGCACCGCGCCGGTCACGCCCGCCGAGCTGCTGGCCCTGCCCGTCTTCGGCGGCCGCTCCACCCGTCGGCACGTCGACCTGTGGTGGGGCGCGCTGCAGCGCGCGGCGACGCTGCCCGAGGAGGACCTGCCGCTCCCTGCTGGCCCCGGGGACGGACCTCCGGCCGCGAGCCGCTGGGCCGAGCGCGACCCGGTCGCCGCGCGTCGCCTCGCCCGCGCGCGCGCCGCCGTCGCCGCCCTCGGCGAGCAGCACCGCATCCCCGTCGAGAACCTCGTGGCGCCCGATGCCGTGCGCCGGCTCGCCTGGTCGCCGCCGCAACCCGTGACCGAGCAGAGCGTCGCCGCCGTGCTGGCCGGCCACGGGGCGCGGGCCTGGCAGGTCAGCCTGACAGCGGCAGGGCTCGCGAGCGCCCTGCCCGAACCGGAGCCCGGACCGACAGCCGTCCCTGCCGCACCAGCCACGTGATCGAGCTCGTCCCTGTCACGCACGCCCTCGCCCGCGCCGTGGTCGAGCGCACGTCCCTCGGCGACCTGCCACGCGCGGCCGACTGGCCGCACACGGACACCGCAGACGCCTTCCGGTCGCTGGCCGAGCACCCCGACGACACCGGCCCGGGCACGTTCCTGGTGGTGCACGACGGCGTGGTCATCGGCGACTGCGGCTGGTTCGGCCCGCCGGACGACGCCGGCGAGGTCGAGATCGGTTACGGGCTCGCCCGCTCGGCGCGCGGGCAGGGGCTGGGCACAGCGGCTGTCGAGGCCCTGCTGGCCTGGGTCCGGGCGCAGGGCGCCGTCCGCGTGCGCGCGGAGGTGCTGCCCGCGAACGAGGCGTCGCTGCGACTGCTCACCCGCCTCGGGTTCGTCCAGGTCGAGGAGCGGGCAGGTCACCTGGTGCTCCGCGCGTGACCGGGGTCACCCGCCCCGGCGTTGCTGGGAGGCTTCACCGCAAGTAAGGTTTCCCTTAGTTGCTCCCGAGGGAAGGCCCGACGTGTTCTCGCTCCCCACCTTCCTCATCGGCCTGCGTGAGGGCCTCGAGGCCTCGCTGGTCGTCGGGATCCTCGTGGCCTACCTGGTGAAGACCGGGCGCCGCGACCGCCTCGCGCCGGTGTGGACCGGTGTCCTGGCCGCCGTCGTCCTGAGCCTGGCGTTCGGCGCGGTGCTGCAGTTCACCAGCGCGAACATGACCTTCAAGCAGCAGGAGGCCTTCGGCGGAGTCGCCTCGCTCGTCGCCGTGGCCTTCGTGACCTGGATGGTCTTCTGGATGCGACGCACGGCGCGGTTCCTCAAGGCGGAGCTGCACGGCAAGCTCGACACCGCCCTGACCCTCGGGCCGCTGGCGCTGGCCCTCACCGGCTTCATCGCGGTCGGCCGCGAGGGCCTGGAGACGGCGCTGTTCCTGTGGACCGCCATCCAGTCCAGCGACGAGGCCGCGGTGTCGACGACGAGCGCCTTCGGCGGCCTGGTCGCCGCCGCGCTGCTGGGCTGGGCCTTCTACAAGGGCGCCCTCGAGCTCAACCTCAAGGCCTTCTTCACGTGGACCGGGGCGGCCCTCGTGGTCGTCGCGGCGGGCGTCGCGGCGTACGGCGTCCACGACCTCCAGGAGGCGGACATCCTCCCCGGTCTGAACGACCGGGCCTTCGACATCAGCGACACCATCCCCCCGTCGTCCTGGTACGGCACGCTGCTGAAGGGGATCTTCAACTTCCAGCCCAACCCGACGACGCTGCAGGTCGTGGTGTGGCTGGCGTACCTCGTGCCGGTGCTGTTCCTGTTCTTCCGTCCCACCAAGACGAAGCCTGTCGGCGCCCCGGCGCCGCAGGAGCACGTCGCCGCCTGATCTCCCCGCTCCCCCACAACCCCGAAAGGGCTCTCCCACCATGCGTGCTCCCGTCCTGCCCACTCTCGCCGTCGCGCTCTGCCTCGCCGTCACCGGCTGCGGCTCCGACGACGACAACACCGCCGCCGCCGGCGACAAGCAGAAGGTCACCGTCACGGCCGGTGACACCACCTGCGCGCTGTCCGAGGACCACTTCAAGGCCGGCGAGCTCGAGCTCGAGGTCAAGAACGACGGCAAGGACGTGACCGAGGTCTACGTCTACGCCAAGGGCGACAGCGGCAAGTTCGACAAGGTCGTCGGCGAGGTGGAGAACATCGCACCCGGCACCGAGCGCGAGTTCGAGGTCGAGGTCGGCGGTGGCGAGTACGAGGTCGCCTGCAAGCCGGGCCAGAAGGGCGACGGCATCCGCACCGAGATCGAGGTCTCGGGCGAGGCGAAGGACAGCGAGCAGGCCTACGACCGCGAGATCGAGGTCGAGGCGACGGACTACGCCTTCACGGGCCTCGAGGGCTTCACCGCCAAGGCAGGCGAGAAGATCGAGTTCAAGCTCGAGAACAAGGGCAAGGTCTCGCACAACCTCGAGATCCTGGACGCCGCGGGCAAGGAGATCGGCGAGGTCGACACCGTCGCTCCCGGCGAGAAGGGCGAGGCCATCATCGAGCTCGAGAAGGCCGGCACCTACACGTTCATCTGCTCCATCGGCACCCACGAGGAGCAGGGCATGAAGGGGACGTTCACCGTCACCTCCTGATGACCGTCACCTCCTGATCACCGTCACCGCCTGACCACCGACGCCGCCTGAGGCCGCTCCCGAAGGGGGCGGCCTCAGCCGCGCAGGGCGAACGCGTCCTTCCAGACCGGCTCGTAGCCGGCGGCCTCGAGCATCGCCGCCACCTCGGCTGGCGACCGCTCGTCGCTGACCGCGAACTGCTCCTGCGCCTCACCCGGGTGCAGGTAGCCCCCTGGCTCGGTGGAGCTGCCCGCGCTCATGTGGGTCACCGCGATGCGGACCAGCCCGTCGCGCAGCACCGCGGGCTCGCGCGTCGACAGCACGATCCCCACCTCCGGTGCGACCAGGCGCAGCGCCGCCATGGCCTGCACGTACTCCGCGTCGGTCACCGGCACGAGCGGCTGGAAGCCGCTTGCACTCGGCTTGATGCGGGGCAGCGAGACGGTCACCTCGGTGCGCCAGAAGTGCCGCTGCAACCACAGCGCGTGCTCGGCGACCGCGACGACGTCCGCCCGCCAGTCCTCGCTCAGGCCCAGCAGCGCACCGATGCCGAGCCGGCGCACGCCGGCGTCGGCAGCCCGCTCGGTCGAGCTCAGCCGACGGTCGAAGTCGCGCTTCCAACCGGCGACGTGGACCTCGGCGTACCGGGTCCTGTCGTAGGTCTCCTGGTAGTGCACGACGCCCTCGAGGCCGGCGTCGACGAGGCGCGCGTAGGTGTCGTCGGACCAGGTCTGCGTCTCGATGCTCAGGCTCGGCACGAAGGGCCGCAACGCCTCCACGCACGCCACGAGGTAGTCCTGGCTGACCTCCACGCGGTGCTCGCCGCTGACGAGCAGCAGGTGTCGAAAGCCCTTGTCCACCAAGGCTTTCGCCTCATCGACGACCTCATCCACGGTGAGGGTCCGGCGTATGACGTCGAGGCCCTTGGAGAACCCGCAGTAGGTGCAGGTCGACAGGCAGGCGTTGCTCACGTAGAGGGGAGCGAAGAGCCGGACCGCCCGCCCGAACCGCTGCAGCGTCACCTGCCGCGCGCGTTGCGCCAGCTCCTCCAGGTGGGGCGAGGCGTCGGCGCTCAGCAGGACCGGCAGGTGGGCGAGGGACGGCTGGGCGAGGGCGGTCTGCACGTCGACGAGGGCCGGCACGGGGAGAGTGGCGAGGTGCTGCGCGAACCGCCCCGGAGCGGCGCTCACTGCAGGAACCCGGTGAGGGGGCTGGAGGCCTCGGCCGTCTCCAGCACGGCACCTCGACCCGCGAGGTGACCGAGCCGGCCGGCCTCGGTGGCCAGGGCGAACGCGCGCGCCATCATGACCGGGTCGCTGGCGACCGCGATGGCGGTGTTGACGAGCACGGCGTCCGCGCCCACCTCCATCGCCTCGGCGGCGTCCGACGGCACGCCCAGCCCGGCGTCGACCACCACGGGGACGCCGGCCTGGGCGACGATCACCTCGATCGCGTCCCGGGTCCGCAGGCCGCGGTTGCTCCCGATCCACGCGCCCAGGGGCATGACGGTCGCGCAGCCCGCCTCCTCCAGGTGCCGGCACAGCACGGGGTCGGCAGAGCAGTACGGCAGCACGACGAAGCCCTCCGCGACCAGCCGCTCGGCAGCGCGCAGCGTCTCGATCGGGTCCGGTGCGAGGGTGCGTGGGTCAGGCGTGACCTCGAGCTTGACCAGGTCGGCACCCGTCGCGGCTCGGCCCAGGCGTGCCAGGCGGACCGCCTCGTCGGCGTCGACCGCGCCGCTGGTGTTGGGCAGCAGCGTCATGCCCTCGGGCACGAAGTCGAGCACGTCGCCCTCGCCGGCCCGGGTCAGGTCCACTCTGCGGAGCGCGACGGTCACGATCTCGGCGCCGCTGGCACGGAGCGCCTGCGCCATCGTCTGGGGTGACCGGAACTTGCCGGTGCCCACCAGCAGCCGGCTCGCGTAGGCGCGACCGGCGATCTCGAGCGGCCTGTCCACTGCAGCCCACGCACCGCTCACGCGGCTCGCTTCGTTCCTCAGCTCGCCTGGTTCGCTCATTGCTCATCACAGCCGCTCACGCGGCTCGCTTCGTTCCTCAGCTCGCCTGGTTCGCTCATTGCTCATCACAGCCGCTCACGCGGCTCGCTTCGTTCCTCAGCTCGCCTGGTTCGCTCATGACTCCCCACGCGGGCATGACCCCGATCGGGTGGTACGGGTCGCCGACGGTCCCGGTGCGGGTCGTTCGGCCTCTCAGCCCGCCTCCGCGAGCTCCCCGGCCTGACGCGTCACTCTAACGCCCTCCGCCCGGTGTCTCAGGCGTCACAGGAGTCACATTTGCCACAGCAGTCCCACCCGACGTACCGTCCGGGGTCGGGGAACCGCCGTGCCCGCCCCGCGGGCACCGACGAAGGACTGGACATGTCTCGTCCCACCCGTGGGCTGCGCGCCGTCGGCCTGCTCGTGCTGGTGGCCGCTGCCGTCACCGCCGGCGCTCCGAACGCGATCCGCATCCGCCCCGGCGACACGCTGAGCGAGCTCGCCCAGCGCCACCGCACGACCGTCGCGACCCTGCAGGCCCTCAACGACATGGGCGGCAGCACGACGATCTACGCCGGCGCCACGCTGCGCGTGCCCGGTACGGCGGGAAGCCGCGCCACTGCGCCGCGCACCGTCACCCGGCCCACCCTGCGGACGACGGTGCGCGCCTACACCGTCCGCCCCGGCGACGGCCTCATCGTCGTGGCCCGCCGGCTGCACACCACTCCTGCCGTGCTCACGCGCCTCAACGGGCTGCGACGGGACTACCTGATCCTCGGCGAGAGCCTGCGCTACCCCACCAGCGTGCGGGTCACGACGACCGCACCGCGCTCCAGCGGCACCGTGGCGATCCCGGGCTCGGTGGCCCAGTCCGCCGCCGCGCACCGCGCGATGCTGCGCGCGCGACCGCTGCCGACGAAGGCGCAGGTGCAGCAGATGGTCGCCCGCGCCGCCCGCCGGCACGGGGTGCCCGCGAGCCTGGCTCTTGCCCTGGCCTACCAGGAGAGCGGCTTCCAGCAGCGCGTGGTCTCCCCCGTCGATGCGATCGGCGCGATGCAGGTGCTGCCGAGCACGGGAGCCTCCCTCGGCAGGCTGCACGGCCGGACGTTCGACCTGCTGAAGGCCTCCGACAACGTCGAGGCCGGGGTCATCCTGCTGCGTGACCTGCTCCAGGCGACCGGGAGCGTCGAGAAGGCCCTTGCGGGCTACTACCAGGGGCTGGGCTCGATCCGCCGCGTGGGCCTGCTGCCGCAGACGAAGCAGTACATCCGCAACGTCCAGCTGCTGCGCCACCGCTTCTCCTGACGGTGCGCCTGCCGGTCTCCAAGCCCAGTCCCGCCTAGGATCGACGTCGATGGAGACTGCGTCGGACGCTGCCGCGCCGCTGACCGGGCGGCTCCTCGACGACCGCTACCGGCTCGACCGCGTGCTCGCTCGCGGCGGCATGGCGACGGTGTACGTCGCCACGGACACGAGGCTGGACCGCGAGGTGGCCGTCAAGGTCATGCACCGTGCCCTCGCGGACGACCCGGACTTCGTGGCCCGCTTCGCGCGCGAGGCACGTGCCGCCGCCCGGGTGCAGTCGCCCGAGGTGGTGCTGGTGCACGACCAGGGCACCGACCGCGAGACCGGGCTGGCCTACCTCGTGATGGAGCACGTCCGGGGCGTCAACCTCCGCCAGCTCCTGCAGGAGCGCGGTGCCCTGCCGCCGGCCCGCGCCGTCGCGGTCATCGAGCCGGTGCTGCGCGCGCTCGCCGCCGCCCACGCCGCGGGGCTGGTGCACCGCGACATCAAGCCGGAGAACGTGCTGCTCGCCGACGACGGCCGGGTGAAGGTCGCCGACTTCGGGCTCGCCCGTGCCATCGAGACGAGCAACCTCACCCAGACCACGGGACTGCTCATCGGCACGGTCGCCTACCTCGCGCCCGAGCAGGTCGAGACCGGTACGGCGGATGCTCGCAGCGACGTCTACGCCACCGGCGTCCTCCTGTGGGAGCTGCTGGTGGGGAGCCCGCCGTACGAGGGCGAGAAGCCGTTGTCGGTGGCTTACCGGCACGTGCACGAGGACGTGCCCCCGCCCTCGAGTGCCGTCGCCGGCATCCCGCCGTCGCTCGACGAGCTCGTCATCCTGGCGACGCGCCGCGACCCTGCAGCCCGGCCGGTGGACGCAGGCGCCTTCCTGGCCGAGC
Source organism: Mycobacteriales bacterium (assembly GCA_035526225.1). GTDB lineage: Bacteria > Actinomycetota > Actinomycetes > Mycobacteriales > SCTD01 > RYN-111. The sequence continues at coordinate 1,650 of DATLCV010000060.1, read as the reverse complement.
TGCTCGCGCTCAAGGGCGACCTCCCGGCGGCGCCGGTGACCGAGCAGACGACGCTGGTCGTCCCGCGCCGGGCGGCTGCATCCGCGTCGGCGTCCGGGTCCGTGGATGAGCGGCCGAAGCGCCGAAGGCGCGGACGACGCGGGCTGGTGCTCGTGCTGGTGCTCGCCCTGCTGGCGCTGGGCGGCGGCTTCTACCTCGGCAGCTACCGCTACACGAAGGCGCCGTCGGTGCTGAGCCTGACGTTGGAGAAGGCGACCGACGCGCTCGAGGCCGAGGGGCTCGACGTACGGCACGGAGAAGACAGCTACAGCGAGGACGTCGCGCGCGGCCTGGTGCTGCGCCAGGACCCGGGTCCGGGCGGACGGGTGCGCAAGGGCGGCGCGGTCACGGTCCACCTGTCGCTGGGACCGGACCGCCGAGCGGTGCCGAGGGTCGCCGGCAAGGACGCCGCCGCGGCGCGGGGCGAGCTGGTCGCGATCGGCCTCGAGGTGGCCGACAAGAACCGGACGGTGTTCAGCCAGACCGTGCCCAAGGGTCGCGTCGTGGCCACCGACCCGGCCGCGGGCCAGAAGCTCAAGCCCGGCACGGTCGTGACGCTGATCGTCTCCAAGGGCAAGCAGCCCGTCGAGGTCCCCAACGTCACGGGCAAGAAGCAGGACCAGGCCGTAGCCCAGCTCAAGGCCCTCGGTTTCGTCGTGGACGTCCAGCCCGTGTTCAGCGACAGCGTGCCGGTCGGCGTCGTCGTCGACCAGACCCCCTCCTCCGGTACGGCGGACAAGGGCTCCACCGTCCTGCTCCACGTGAGCAAGGGACCCGACATCGTCACCGTGCCGGACGTGCGCGGGGAGACCCGCGCCGAGGGCCGGCGCACCCTCGAGGCGGCGGGTCTGGTGGTCGACGAGCGTGTCGTCGTCCAGGGAGGTCCGGGCAAGGTCCTGCAGACCGATCCCAAGCCCGGCAGGCGGGTCAAGCGCGGGACGACCGTCGTCATGTACGTGTACTGACGGGCCTACGCTCTCCCTCGTGCCTCCCCGCAAGCCCTCCCCAGTGGGCTCCCACGTCCCCGTCGCGGGCGGCCTCCTGAAGGGTCTTGCGTACGCCGACGAGATCGGCGCCGCGGCGCTGCAGGTCTTCGTGTCGAACCCACGGGGCTGGGCCCGGTCAACGGGTGACCCTGGCCGTGACGAGGAGTTCCGGGGCACCTGCGCGCACCCGGTGTTCGTGCACGCGCCCTACCTGGTGAACTTCGGCTCCCCCACCGAGGCGACGCTGCGTCGGTCCGTCGACTCCGTGGCGCACGCCCTCGTCCGGGCCGCGACCCTCGGGGCACGCGGAGTCGTGGTGCACGGCGGGAGCGCCGTCGCGGGGGCGCACCGCGAGCAGGCGATGCGGCAGCTGCGCGAGCACCTGCTGCCGGTGCTGGACGGGCTCGACCCCGCCGGTCCCCGGCTCCTCGTGGAGCCCACGGCGGGTGGTGGCCAGGCGCTCGCTGCGACCGTCGAGGACCTTGCGCCGTACTTCGCCGCGCTGGACGACCACGAGATGCTGGGCGTCTGCCTCGACACCTGTCACGCCTTCGCCGCGGGGCACGACCTCGCAGCGCCCGGAGGGATGAAGCGCACCCTCGACGCGCTCGTCCGCTCCGTCGGT
>DATLCV010000044.1:0-13354 GCA_035526225.1 Mycobacteriales bacterium | reverse complement strand
CACCATGCCGCGCCTCGGCGAGAGCGTCACCGAGGGCACCGTCACCCGCTGGCTGAAGAAGGAGGGCGAGCGGGTCGAGGTCGACGAGCCGCTGCTCGAGGTCTCCACCGACAAGGTCGACACCGAGATCCCCTCCCCCGCGGCAGGGGTGCTCTCCTCGATCAAGGTGCAGGAGGACGAGACCGTCGAGGTCGGCGTCGAGCTCGCCGTCATCGGGGACGAAGGCGCGGCGGCGCCCGCCGCGGAAGCCGCCCCCGCCGAGCCCGCCCCCGCCGAGCCCGCCCCCGCCGAGCCGGCGCCCGCCGAGCCCGAGCCCGCACCCGAGCCGGCTGCTCCGCCCGTGGCTGAGGCGGCCGAGCCGGCTCCCACGCCGGCTGCCCAGGTCTCGCCCGTCGAGGCGCCGGTGACCACCCCCGTCTTCAGCGCCCCCGCACCGGCGGCCGCGCCGGCGGCCGCGCCGGCTCCCGTCGCCACCGCGCCCGCGCCGGCGGGTGCCGGGGGCGACGCCTACGTCACGCCCCTGGTCCGCAAGCTCGCTGCCGAGCACGGCGTCGACCTCGGCTCGCTCCAGGGCACCGGCGTGGGCGGCCGCATCCGCAAGCAGGACGTGCTGGACGCTGCCGGCACGACAGGGACAGCCGCAGCGCCGGCCGCTCCCGCTGCCCCTTCGGCGCCGCCCCCGACCAGCGCGCCTGCGCCGACGCTGACCAGCGCGCCCGCCCCGGCGCCGTCCACGACGGCCGCTCCGGCGCAGGCGGCGGCTCCCGCCGTACCGGCTGCTGCTCCGGCCGCTTCTCCGGCTGCTGCGCTGCGCGGACGCACCGAGCCGCTGTCGCGGCTGCGCAAGGTGATCGCGGCGCGGATGGTCGAGTCGCTGCAGGTCAGCGCACAGCTGACGACGGTGCTCGAGGCCGACGTGACAGCCATCGCCAAGCTCCGGCAGGCCGCGAAGGGTGACTTCGAGGCGCGTGAGGGCGTGAAGCTGAGCTTCCTGCCGTTCTTCACCCTCGCCGCGATCGAGGCCCTCAAGGCCCACCCGATGGTGAACGCCAGCCTGGACGAGGCGGCTGGCACCGTGACCTACCACGAGGACGTCAACCTCGGCATCGCCGTCGACACCGAGCGCGGGCTGCTGGTGCCCGTCATCCAGGGTGCCGGCGACCTCAACCTGTCCGGTGTCGCGCGCAAGATCGCCGACCTGGCCGAGCGCACGCGCACCAACCAGGTCACGCCGGACGAGCTCGGCGGCGGCACCTTCACGATCACCAACACCGGCTCGCGCGGGGCGCTGTTCGACACCCCGATCATCAACCAGCCGCAGGTCGGCATCCTCGGCACCGGCGCGGTCGTGAAGCGCCCCGTCGTCGTGTCCGACCCGGACCTCGGCGAGGTCGTGGCGGTGCGGTCGATGGTCTACCTCGCGCTGACCTACGACCACCGCATCGTCGACGGCGCGGATGCCGCGCGCTTCCTCAGCACGATGAAGGAGCGGCTCGAGCAGGGCGACTTCGCCGCCGAGCTCGGGCTCTAGCCGGCGTGGACCACCTCGCGCTGCTCGAGGGCGAGGTGGTCGCCATGGCCGCCGCGCTGCGTGCCGCCGACCCGACCCGCGACGTGGCGTCGTGCCCCGGGTGGACGGTGCAGGACCTCACGAACCACATCACCGCGGTGCACCGGTGGGTGCTCGGCGCGCTGCGCAACGAGGGCTCCCCGCCGTACGACGACAGCGTCGTCTCGACGGCGGACGACTACGCCGCAGCGGCGACCGCCCTGGTCACCCGCCTGCGCGAGCTGCCGGAGGACGCTCCGTGCTGGACCTTCAACCGCGACGACCAGACCGCGGGCTTCTGGCGGCGCCGGCAGCTGCAGGAGGTGTCGATCCACCGCTGGGACGTCGAGCAGCACGAGATCGACGAGGCGGTCGCCGAGGCAGGTGTGGACGAGGTCGTGTCGTTCTTCCTGCCGCGACAGGTGAGGTCGGGGCGGACCACGCTCCCCGCGGGCCACGTCGGTCTCGACACCGGCCGGGCGATGTGGACGCTGGTCGACGGTGACGGTCCCCGTGCTTTCCTGCACGCCGGTGCGCCGGACCTGAACCTCCTGCTGTGGGGCCGACGAACACTGGACGAGGTGGTCGTCGAGGGTGACGCCGCCTTCGCCGCGGCGGTCTTCGCTGCAGCGCTCACCCCCTGAAGGAGCGCCTCGTGCAGGTCGGCATCACCGGTTCGTCCGGCTTCCTCGGTACCGCCCTGGCCGGACGCCTCCGGGAGCAGGGCCACGACGTGGTCCGGTTCGTCCGGCGTGGCACCAGGGCCGCGGACGAGCGCTCGTGGACCGGCACCGACCTGGCACCCGACGCGCTCGGGGGCCTCGACGCCCTCGTGCACCTGTCCGGCGCGGGGGTGGGCGACAAGCGGTGGTCCCCGGCATACCGGGAGGTCATCCGGCGGTCCCGGGTCGAGACGACCGCAGCCGTCGCGCGCGCCGTCGCCGGAGCGGGGACACCGGTGCTGCTGTCGGGCAGCGCGATCGGCTTCTACGGCGACCGCGGTGCCGAGGAGCTCCACGAGACCTCGGGCCCGGGGCAGGGCTTCCTGTCGGAGGTGTGCGTGGCATGGGAGGCGGCAGCGGCCGCGGCCCGCGGGCACACCCGCCTCGCCCTGCTCCGCACGGGCGTCGTCGTCGGCGCGGTGGACGGCGAGCTCGACCCGCTCCTGAAGCGGCTCGTCCCCCTTGTGAAGAGCTTCCTCGGCGCACCTGTCGGCAACGGTGAGCAGTACCTGTCGTGGATCGCCCTCGACGACTGGACGACCGCGGTCCTGCACCTGCTCACGTCGTCGGTGGAGGGGCCGGTCAACCTCGTCGCTCCGGCGCCCGTGACGAACGCCGAGCTGACGCGCGCGCTGGGCAGGGCGCTGCACCGCCCGACGCTGCCGATCGGCGTGCCCGGCCCGCTGGTGCGGCTGGTCGCCGGCGGCCTCGCCGACGAGGCCCTGGGCAGCCAGCGCGTGCTGCCGAGCGTGCTGTTGGCCGAGGGCTTCGCCTTCCGCCACACCGGGATCGACTCCGCCCTCGCCGCCGCGCTCTAGGCTGACGCGGTGGAGATCCGCGCGTTGGGGCAGGTCGCGTACGACGACGCCTGGGCCCTGCAGCAGCAGCTTCACGACGCGGTCGTGGCCGGCGCCCAGGACGACGTCGCGCTGCTGCTCGAGCACGAGGGCGTCTACACGGCGGGCAAGCGCACCGAGCCGTGGGAGCGCCCGGCCGACGGCTCGCGGGTGGTCGACGTGGACCGCGGCGGGAAGATCACCTGGCACGGTCCGGGTCAGGTCACGGGCTACCCGATCCTGCGCCTGGACGACCCCATCGACGTGGTGGCCTACGTGCGCCGGCTCGAGCAGGTGCTCATCGAGGTCTGCGCAGAGCTCGGCCTGCCGACGAGGCGCGTTGACGGCCGCTCGGGCGTCTGGACCTCCGACGGCGCCCGCAAGGTCGCGGCGATCGGCATCCGGGTGGCCCGCGGCGTGACCATGCACGGCTTCGCGCTGAACTGCGACAACAGCCTCGCGCCGTACGGCGCGATCGTGGCCTGCGGGATCACCGACGCCTCCGTCACGACGCTGTCGGCGGAGCTGGGCCGCCCCGTCACTGTCGCCGAGGTGCTCCCGCTGCTCACCCGGCACCTCCCCCGCCTGCTGGAGCGAGGAGCACTAGCGTCCGCGCCATGACCTTGGCGGGGTGGGGCGAGAGCGCCTTCAGCTTCGGGGGCAGGACCTACCCGACATACCGGCGCGGCACTGGCCCGGGCGTGGTCGTCGTGCACGAGATCCCGGGCATCACACCCACCGTCGAGGCGTTCGCCGACGAGGTCGTCGACGCGGGCTTCACGGTGGTGCTGCCGTCGCTGTTCGGGACGCCTGGTGTGCCGCAGGGGATCGGCGCGATCGCCAAGGTGATGGCGCGGGTCTGCATCTCGAGCGAGTTCGTCGCGCTGCACGCCGGGCGGACCAGCCCCGTCACCCGCTGGCTCGGGGCTTTGGCGGACGAGCTGCACGCCGAGCTCGGCGGTCCGGGCGTCGGCGCCCTCGGCATGTGCTTCACCGGCGGGTTCGCGCTCGGGATGATGGCCACCGGGCCGGTGGTGGCGCCGGTCCTGAGCCAGCCGTCCACGCCGTTCCCCGTCACCCGGCGGCTACGGGCGGACCTCAACCTCTCCCCCGCCGACCTTGGTGTCGTCAAGGCCAAGGTCGCGGCGGGGTGCCAGGTGCTGGGGCTGCGGTACAAGGGGGACCCGGCGGTGGGGACGAGGTTCGACACGCTGCGCCAGGAGCTCGGCGAGGGGTTCCTGGCCGTGGAGCTGCCCGGCAAGGGGCACTCCGTGGTCACCGAGCACCGCGACGAGGAGTCGGTGCAGCGCGTCCTCGCCTTCTTCCGCGAGAAGCTCACGTAGGGTCTTCGCGTGCCCTACGCCCTCGAGCTCCGCCAGCGCTTCACCGCCATGCAGAACCGCTACGACCTGATCGGCTTCCACGACGGGGCCGAACAAGTGCTCGGGTACGCCGAGCAGAAGCGCATGGCCATCAAGGAGAAGGTCACCTTCTTCGCCAACGACGCCAAGACCGAGGTGGCCTTCACCGTCGGTGCGCGCTCGTTCATGGAGATCAACGCGACCTACGACATCCAAGCAGCCGACGGCTCCGTCCTCGCCACGATCAAGAAGAGCTTCGGCAGCTCGCTGCTGCGCTCGACGTACGAGGTCGTCACGGCCGACGGACGTCAGCTGGTCTGTCAGGAGCGGACGATGTGGAAGGCGTTGTTCCGCCGCTTCATCGACATCCCGCTGTTCGCGGTGCAGTTCGACCTGCTGCAGGACGGGCACGTGCTGGCGACCATCGACCGGCAGATGAAGCTCCGCGACGTGTACCGCGTCGAGGTCCAGGACGACGCGTTCGACTGGCGGGTTGCCGGGGCGATCACCGTCGCCCAGGACGCCTTCATGAACCGCTAGGCGAGCTGGGGCGCGACCTCGGAGGCGATGAGCTCGAGGTGGTCGAGGTCGGACAGGTCGAAGGTCTGCAGGTAGACCCTCGTCGCGCCGGCCGCCGCGAACCGGCCGAGCTTGTCGACGACCTCGGCCACGGTGCCGCCGAGCCCGTGCGCGCGCGCGTGCGCCGCGCTGATGCCGATCGCGTCGGCGCGCCGGGCGACCTCGGCGTCATCCCGCCCGACCGCGATGGTCTGGGCCGCGCTGAGCACGAGGTCACGACCGGTCTCGGCGCACGCGGCCCGCACCCGGTCGAAGGCGAGAGCGGTGTCGGTCAGCGAGTGCATCGGGACGTTGAACTCGTCGGCGTACGTCGCCGCGAGCCGCGGGGTCCGCTTGGCGCCGAAGCCGCCCATCACGATCGGCGGACCCGGCCGCTGCACCGGCTTCGGCAGCGCCGGGCTGTTGCTGAGGACGTAGTGCGCGCCCGCGAAGGAGTACGGGCCCTCGGCCGCCCAGAGACCCCTCACGACCTGCAGCTGCTCCTCCAGGCGGTCGAACCGCTCCCCCAGTGGCGGGAAGGGGATGCCGTAGGCCGTGTGCTCGGCGTCGTACCAACCGGTGCCGAGGCCCAGCTCGACGCGGCCGCCCGACATCTGGTCCACCTGCGCGACGGAGATCGCCAGCGGCCCGGGGAGCCTGAACGTCGCCGGCGTGACAAGCGTGCCGAGCCGGATGCGGGAGGTCTCCCGGGCGATCCCGGCCAGGGTCACCCAGGCGTCGGTGGACCCGACCCCTCCGTCGCCGCCGATGGCCAGGTAGTGGTCGGACCGGAAGAACGCGTCGTAGCCCAGGTCCTCGGCCGCCTGCGCGACGCGGAGGAGCTCGTCGTACGACGCGCCCTGCTGGGGCTCGGTGAAGACCCTCAGCTGCATGTCAGCTCCTGTCGAGGGTGATGAGCACCGAGTCACCGGCAGCGCCCGCGTCGGTGAACAGCTGCACGAGCTGCGCGTAGGCCGGCAGCAGGAAGGCGGTCAGCGCGTCCGGCTCGTCCCAGGCGCTGTCGGGGTAGGCCTCGGCGAGCCGCATGGCCTTGTGCGTGAAGCGGGGCACGAGCTCCTCGACCGCGGGAAGCGCCTCTGCGACGGCCTCCACCTGCTCCGGGGACACGAACCGGATCGGCTCGTACGACGTGGGGTCCCCCAGCGGGGCACCGCCGAGCACCGCGTCGAACAGCGGGGGGCTCCCGCCCCAGGCCGATCCGTTGAGCAGCACGTGCAGACCGTGCCAGGCGGTGCCGAGGTCGACGGGCTCCTCGTCGGCGAACCACTGGGCCGCGACGTCAGGGTCGCGCTCGAGGGCCGCCACGTCCGAGACCCGCAGGTAGAGCATCCTCACGCCGGTTAGCCTAGGGGCGTGACGATCGCGCCCGACGGCCGCAAGCTGCTGCGCCTCGAGGTGCGCAACGCGGCCACGCCGATCGAGAAGAAGCCGCCGTGGATCAAGACCCGGGCGGTGATGGGGCCGGAGTACACCGCGCTGAAGTCGCTCGTGCGGTCCGAGGGCCTGCACACGGTCTGCGAGGAAGCCGCCTGCCCCAACATCTACGAGTGCTGGGAGGACCGCGAGGCGACCTTCCTCATCGGCGGCGACCAGTGCACGCGCCGGTGCGACTTCTGCAACATCGACACGGGGAGGCCGGCGGGGTACGACACCGACGAGCCGCGCCGGGTCGCCGAGTCCGTGGCGACGATGGGGCTGCGCTACGCCACGATCACCGGAGTGGCTCGGGACGACCTGCCCGACGGCGGTGCCTGGCTGTACGCCGAGACCGTGCGCCTCGTGCACGCCGCCGTGCCCGGCATCGGTGTGGAGCTGCTCGTCCCGGACTTCGACGCGAAGCCCGACCAGCTCGCCGAGGTGTTCGGCAGCCGGCCTGAGGTCCTGGCGCACAACGTCGAGACGGTCCCCCGGGTGTTCCGCCGCATCCGCCCCGGCTTCCGCTACGAGCGATCGCTGTCGGTGATCACGCAGGCCCGGGAGGCCGGGCTGGTCACGAAGTCGAACCTCATCCTGGGCATGGGCGAGACCCGGGCGGAGGTCTCCGCCACGCTGCGTGACCTCCACGCCGCCGGCTGCGAGCTGCTGACGATCACCCAGTACCTGCGTCCGAGCGTGCGGCACCACCCGATCGAGCGCTGGGTCACCCCGGAGGAGTTCGTCGGGCTGCAGACAGAAGCCTTGGACGTCGGCTTCGCCGGAGTACTCTCGGGTCCGTTGGTGCGCAGCTCCTACCGCGCGGGCCGGCTCTACCAACAGGCTCTGGTCGCCCGGAGCTGATGCCGCACCCATCGGTGCGGTCCTCGACCCTGACTCTTCACCCTCGGGTCACACGACCGTCACATGCCACGGTCACGCTGGAAGGGACTCCCAGGAGGCTGCTGTGACCTTCCCCCCGCTCACCCCACTCGTCCGCACCGCCGGCCAGCTGCAGGGCTTCGCCCTCACCGTGCTCCCGCACGGCGGCCAGCGCTCCGCCCGGCGCAACGCCTGGTCGGCCATGTCTGTCGACGCCGCCTTCGCCCGCAGCCGCCGCGAGGCGGAGCACGCGATGAGCTCGGCCGTGGCCCGCTCGCGGCAGGCGAGCGCCCGCACGTCCTGACGGCTGGGCCGCCACCCGGCGGTGCCGCCGCAGGGCGCCTGCGGCTAGCGTGCGGAGCATGGCCGAGCCCGTCTACCGCCCCGTCATCGGGGTCGCCCGCGGCGTGTTCGCCGCCCTGGGGTTCCGCTTCCACGTGACGGGCAGCGAGCACGTGCCTGCCCGCGGCGGCGCCGTGGTGGCGATGAACCACATCGGCTACCTCGACTTCGCCCTGGTCGGGTACGCCTTCCGGCCGAACAAGCGCGTCGTGCGCTTCATGGCGAAGAAGGAGGTCTTCGACCACAAGGTCAGCGGACCCCTCATGCGGGGCATGAAGCACATCCCGGTCGACCGCGAGGCCGGGGCCGGCAGCTACTCGGCAGCCGTCGAGGCCCTGCGCTCCGGCGAGCTCGTCGGGGTCTTCCCGGAGGCGACCATCTCGCAGAGCTTCGAGCTCAAGCACTTCAAGTCCGGTGCCGTCCGGATGGCGCAGGAGGCCGGCGTACCCGTGCTGCCTGCGGTCGTCTGGGGCAGCCAGCGGGTCTTCACCAAGAACCGTCCCAAGGACCTGCGCCGCGGCACCGAGATCCGGGTGGTGCTCGGTGAGCCGTACGAGCCCGTCGGCGACCCGGTCGCAGCGACGGAGGAGCTCAAGAAGCGCATGCAGGTGCTGCTGGACGAGGCTCGTGCCACGTACGGCGGGAAGCGACGCGGCGAGGACGACACGTGGTGGCTGCCACAGTCGATGGGCGGGACCGCGCCCACGCTCGAGGAGGCCGAGGCCAACGACGCCGAGGAGCGCGAGGCACGGGCGGCGCGACGCGCGGCTCGCGACAACTAGGCTTTCCGCCCATGGCACTCCTGGGACGACGCAAGAGCAAGAAGCCGCCGAAGGCCGGGCCCACGCGGCGCGAGAAGTGGGCGCAGGTCAAGCTCGCGTTCTCGATGACGCGCAAGGCCGACCCGAAGATGCTGCCGCTCGTGATCAGCGTGTTCGTGATCACCCTGGCCGTCCTGGTCGGGCTGGGCGTCGTCCTGGACCACCCGGTCTACCTGTCGATCATCGGCGTCCTGCTCGCCGCGGTGCTGACCGCCTTCGTCTTCGGCCGGCGGGTGCAGCGCACGGCGTACAGCCAGGTCGAGGGGCAGATGGGGGCCGCCGCAGCGGTGCTGCAGAACATGCGAGGCAACTGGCGGGTGACGCCCGCGGTGCAGTTCAACCGTGACCAGGACATGATCCACCGGGTCATCGGCCGGCCCGGGGTCGTGCTCGTCGGCGAGGGCAACGCCAACCGGCTGCGCGGCCTGGCCGTCAACGAGAAGCGGGCGCTCGCCCGGATCGTGGGCGACACCCCCATCTACGACGTCGTGGTCGGGGACGGCGAGGGCCAGGTGTCGTTGCGCGAGCTGGAGAAGCACTTCCTGAAGCTGCCGCGCAACATCAAGCCCGCCATGGTCAACCAGCTCAACGGGCGGCTGAAGGCGATGCGTGCCGCGTCAGGTGCCCTTCCCGTCCCGAAGGGGCCGATGCCCACCCGCGTCCCCCGCGGCAAGGTCCGCTAGCACCTCAGTCCCGTACGACGACGGAGCCCGCCAGCACGTCGTGCAGGCCGCGGCCGTCGCGGCTGAAGAAGGCGACGAGACCCGCGGTGAGCACAAGCGGGAGGGTGCGCAGCAGCGCCGTGACCAGACCCGGGACCGGCGCCGGCTCGGCGGGGCGCACGACCCGCAGGCCGAGCAGGCGCATGCCCAGGGTCTGGCCCGTCAGGGCCACGAGCAGCACGTGCTCGAGCGCGAGGAAGCCGTAGGCGGCGGCCTGCCGCTGCGCGCCGGTCGGGTCGTGCACGAACGCGTTGATCAGACCGGAGGCGAGGCCGGCGACCACCAGGTCGACGGCGAAGGCGAAGGCGCGGGCGCTGAACGTGGCGACGCTGCCGGTCCCCTCGCGGGGCAGCCCCAGTCGGGCGCCCGGCCAGGTGTCGGGGTTGCGCAGCTCACCGAGGGTGACCTCGGGGCCGGAGAGCCAGGTACCTGTCCACCGGGGCATGGGCCTCAGGCTAGCCTTCGCCGTACAGGGCCTGGGAGGGCGCGTTACCCGGGTGAAACACACGGGACACGGGCGGGTCACACCGCCTCGGTAGCGTCCCGGTCACGCACGAGATCAGCTGCTTCGGAAGGGACGACGTGTTCACCACCGCCGACGAGGTGCTCAGCTACATCAAGAAGGAAGGCGTCGAGATGGTCGACGTCCGCTTCTGCGACCTGCCCGGTGTCATGCAGCACTTCACGGTGCCGGTCAGCTCGTTCAACGCGGACGTCTTCTCCGACGGCCTGGGCTTCGACGGGTCGTCGATCCGCGGCTTCCAGGAGATCCACGAGTCGGACATGCTCCTGCTCCCGGACCCGACGACCGCGCGGCTCGACCCGTTCCGCACGCGCAAGACCCTGATCCTCAACTTCTTCATCCACGACCCGCTGACGGGTGAGGCGTACAGCCGCGACCCGCGGAACATCGCGAAGAAGGCCGAGGCCTACCTCAAGGGCTCCGGCATCGCCGACACGGCGTTCTTCGGCGCCGAGGCGGAGTTCTACATCTTCGACTCGATCCGCTACGACAGCACCCCGGAGTCGAGCTACTACTACATCGACGCCAAGGCCGCGGCGTGGAACACCGGCAAGGACGAGGCCGGCGGCAACCTGGGCTACAAGCCGCGCTACAAGGGCGGTTACTTCCCGGTCTCGCCGACCGACCACTACGCCGACCTGCGCGACGAGATGGCCATCCAGCTCGAGGCGGCCGGCATGGTCGTCGAGCGCGGCCACCACGAGGTCGGCTCCGCCGGCCAGGCCGAGATCAACTACCGCTTCGGCACGCTCCTGGAGAGCGCCGACAACCTGATGCTGTTCAAGTACATCATCAAGAACACCGCCCACGCGGCCGGCAAGACGGTCACGTTCATGCCGAAGCCGATCGCCGGCGACAACGGCTCGGGCATGCACTGCCACCAGTCGCTGTGGAAGGACGGCGCGCCGCTGTTCTACGACGAGGTCGGCTACGCCGGGCTGTCGGACACCGCTCGCTACTACATCGGCGGCCTGCTGCACCACGCCCCGTCGCTGCTGGCCTTCACGAACCCGACGGTGAACAGCTACCACCGCCTGGTCCCCGGCTTCGAGGCCCCGGTCAACCTGGTCTACAGCCAGCGCAACCGGTCGGCCTGCATCCGGATCCCGATCACGGGCTCAAACCCCAAGGCCAAGCGCCTGGAGTTCCGCTGCCCCGACCCGTCGTCGAACCCCTACCTCGCGTTCTCGGCCATGCTCATGGCCGGCCTCGACGGCATCAAGAACAAGATCGAGCCGATGACGCCCGTCGACAAGGACCTCTACGAGCTCCCGCCGGACGAGCTGGCCTCGGTGCCCCAGGTGCCGGGCTCGCTGGGCGAGGTGCTCGACGCGCTCGAGGCCGACCACGACTACCTGCTCGAGGGCGGCGTCTTCACCGAGGACCTCATCTCGACCTGGATCGAGTACAAGCGCACCACCGAGATCGACGCGCTTCGCCTCCGTCCGCACCCCTACGAGTTCGCGCTCTACTACGACATCTGATCCGTCGTACGACGGAAGGCCGGTCGCTCGCGCAGAGCGGCCGGCCTTCGTCGTACCCGGGGGTTCATTCCGGGTTGGTGGTGGATCGCCCCGGTCCTGACCGGGGCGATCCACCGCGTTTCCCAGCTGATCGGCCTTCGGCGTACCTGGCTGTCCAGAAGTACCCATCGCTCGTCGGGCAGGTTGGGTAAGCCGCCCGAAGCGGCACGATGCCCGCGATTCCTAGCGTCCGGTGCCTATCCGAGGGAGGGCACCATGACGAGCGAGCACATCGAGACCGTCATCATCGGCGGCGGCCAGGCCGGTCTGTCGACCGGCTACCACCTGCAGCGGCGAGGCCGGCCGTTCGTGATCCTCGAGTCCCACGCCCGGGTCGGCGACCGGTGGCGCAAGCACTGGGACACGATGCGGCTGTACACCGCCGCGAAGTACGACGGACTGCCGGGCCTTCCGTTCCCCGCGAGCCCGTGGACGTACCCGCAGAAGGACGAGGTCGCGGCCTATCTCGAGCGGTACGCGATGGAGTTCGACCTGCCGGTGCGTTGCAACACGCGCGTCAGGTCCCTGGAGCAGCTGACGGCCGGCGGCTTCCGGCTCGAGCTCGACGACGGGTCGCTCACGTGCGACAACGTGGTCGTCGCGACCGGGACGTTCGGGCAGGCGGCTGCGATCCCCGACTGCGCCGCTGAGCTGGACCCCGCGATCCGCCAGCTGCACTCGACGGAGTACCACCGGCCGTCGGACCTGCTGCCCGGCCCGGTCCTGGTCGTGGGGGCGTCGCACTCGGGCACCGACATCGCGTACGAGGTGGCGGAGACCAACCCGGTCACCCTCTGCGGGCGCGACTGCGGTCAGCTGCCGTTCCGGCCAGAGCAGCGACGGGCGCGCGTCATCATGCCGGTGGTGATCTTCGTGTGGAAGCACGTGCTCACCCGCCGGACGCCGATGGGCCGCAAGGAGATGCACGAGATCCGGCACCACGGAGGGCCCATGATCCGCGTGCACCGTGAGGACCTGGCAGAGCGCGGCGTCGAGCGCCTCACGGCCCGCGTGGTGGGGGTCCGCGACGGGCTGCCCCTGCTGGACGACGGCACGGTCGTGCCGGCCACCAACGTGGTCTGGGCGACCGGCTTCAGGCAGGCCCTCGACTGGATCCGGATCCCGGTCATCGGGGACGACGGCTGGCCCGCCGAGATGCGCGGTGTGGTGGACGACGTTCCCGGGCTGTTCTTCTGCGGGCTGGCCTTCCAGTACGCGTTCAGCTCGATGGTGTTCCCTGGGATCGGCCGGGACGCGGCGTACCTCGCGGACCGGATCGCGACGCGGGCGCGCGAGCGCGGCAGGCAGCCGCAGGTCGTCTGAGGCCCGCGTACGCTCAGCCGTCGAGGTGGTGCGTGATGCCCGTCGTCGACGACCTGGCCCGGGCGCGGGAGGCCTTCGAGCGCCGCGAGTGGCTGGCGGCGTACGAGGGCCTGTCCGCGGCCGGCGACGACCGCCTCTTCGCGGCCGACTTCGCGAACCTGGCGGTCTCGGCGTACCTGGTGGGTCGGCACAACGACTGCGTCCAGGCGCTGCAGCGGGCCTTCCAGGCGCACCTCGACGCCGGCGACGTGGCAGCCGCCGTGCGCTCCGCTTTCTGGCTCGCCATGACTCTCATCGACCGGGGCGAGACGGCGGTAGCCGGTGGCTGGATCGCGAGGGCGGACCGCCTGCTCACGGACCGCGAGGACTCCGTCGAGCACGGCTTCATCCTGTTCCCACGGATGATGCAGACGATCTTCTCGGGCCAGTTCGCCGAGGGGATGGCGATGGCGGTGCAGGTCACCGACTACGGCCGGCGCTTCCGCGAGCCCGATCTGCTGGCAGCGGGCCTGATGAGCCAGGGCCGGTGCCTGATGTACGGCGGCGAGACCCGCACCGCGCTCTCGCTGCTGGACGAGGCGATGGTGGAGGTCCTCGGTGGCGAGGTCTCGCCGGTGTTCGCGGGACAGGTGTACTGCTCCTGCATCGAGGCCTGCCAGGAGATCGCGGACTTCGGGCGCGTCGCCGAGTGGACCGCCGCCCTGACCCGGTGGTGCGAGGCGCAGCCGGGACTGCTCGCGTTCACCGGGCAGTGCGCG
>DATLCV010000036.1:0-8543 GCA_035526225.1 Mycobacteriales bacterium | reverse complement strand
GGATTCTCGCCGCTCTGCCGGCTCAGCGGCGCGAGCGCGGTCTCCACCGCGGACTCGACGTCGGCGTTGCTCACCTTCCGCCGCCGGGTCAGCGCATCGGCGTACGCGGCCGCGTGCTCACCCGCCCGCTTGCCGAAGACGAGCAGGTCGGACAGCGAGTTGCCGCCCAGGCGGTTGGACCCGTGCATGCCGCCGGACACCTCACCGGCCGCGAACAGGCCCTCCACAATGCCGTGCGCCGCGGCGGTGTCCGGGTCCACCTCGACGCCACCCATCACGTAGTGGCACGTCGGCCCGACCTCCATCGGCTCCGTCGTGATGTCGACTCCTGCCAGCTCCATGAACTGGTGGTACATCGACGGCAGCCGCTTGCGGATGAACTCCGGTGTACGGCGGTTCGCGATGTCGAGGAACACCCCGCCGTGCGGGGACCCCCGACCGGCCTTGACCTCGGCGTTGATGGCGCGAGCCACCTCGTCCCGGGGCAGCAGCTCGGCGGGGCGGCGGTTGTTCTTCTTGTCGTCGTACCAGCGGTCGCCCTCGGCCTCCGACTCGGAGGTCTCCTTCTTGAAGAAGTCGGGGATGTAGTCGTACATGAAGCGGCGGCCCTCGGAGTTGAGCAGGACACCGCCGTCACCCCGGACCGACTCGGTCACGAGGATGCCCTTGACCGAGATCGGCCAGACCATGCCGGTCGGGTGGAACTGCAGGAACTCCATGTTGATGAGGGAGCCGCCGGCCGACAGCGCCAGCGAGTGACCGTCGCCGGTGTACTCCCAGGAGTTGGACGTGACGATGTAGGCCTTGCCGACACCGCCCGAGGCGAGCACGACCGAGGGGGCCTGCCACGCGACGAGCTCGCCGTCGACCCGCCGGTAGCCGAAGGCGCCGTTGACCGCGCCGTCCGGCCCCGTGAGGAGCTTGGTGATCGTGTGCTCCATGTACACGTCGATGCCGAGCTTCACCGTCTGCTGCTGCAGGGTGCGGATCAGCTCCAGACCCGTGCGGTCGCCGACGTGAGCCAGGCGGGCGTAGCGGTGCCCCCCGAAGTCGCGCTGGCTGATGAGACCGTCCTTCGTGCGGTCGAAGAGCGCGCCCCACTCCTCCAGCTCGCGGACCCGGTCGGGAGCCTCCTTCGCGTGCAGCTCCGCCATCCGGTAGTTGTTCAGCATCTTCCCGCCACGCATCGTGTCGCGGAAGTGCACCTTCCAGTTGTCGTCCGGGTACAGGTTGCCCATGGCCGCAGCGATGCCGCCCTCGGCCATGACGGTGTGCGCCTTGCCCAGCAGCGACTTGCAGACCACGGCGACCTTGGCTCCGGCGTTGTGCGCCTCGATGGCCGCCCGCAGGCCGGCACCACCGGCCCCCATGACGATGACGTCGTAGTCGTGGACGTCGACCATCAGGAGATCCACCTCGGGTCGGAGAACACGCCGGCGCTGACGAGCCAGACGTAGAGGTCGGTGAGGGCGACGCCGAACAGCGAGACCCAGGCGAGCTTCATGTGGTGATGGTTGAGCGCGGACACCCAGGTCCAGAAGCGGTAGCGGATCGGGTGCTTGGAGAAGTGGTTGAGGCGGCCGCCCATGATGTGCCGGCAGGAGTGGCAGGACAGGCTGTAGAGCCACAGCAGCGTGGCGTTGGTGAGCAGCACCAGGGTGCCCAGCCCGACGCCGAAGCGGTGCTCGCCACCCTCCTCGAACCGGAACGCCACGAGCGCGTCGTAGGTGAGGATGACGTTGAAGACAAGGCCCGCGTAGAAGAAGTAGCGGTGGATGTTGTTGCCCACCAGGGGAAGTCGCGTCTCGCCGGTGTACTTGCCGTGCGGCTCGGCGACCGCGCACGCGGGCGGCGACATCCAGAAGGCGCGGTAGTAGGCCTTCCGGTAGTAGTAGCAGGTGAGCCGGAAGCCCAGCGGGAAGACCAGGATGAAGATCGCAGGGGTGAAGAACGCGTTGCTCGGGAACCAGCTCACGTGCGGGGCCGGGTCGCACGAGCTCGCCAGGCAGGGCGAGTAGAACGGCGAGATGTACGGGTCGAGGAAGTAGTCCTTGTTGAGGAACGCCCGGACAGTCGCGTAGATGATGAAGGACACCAGTACGGCGAAGGTGACCAGCGGGGGGACCCACCACCGGTCGGTGCGCAGCGTCCTGGTGTCGAGGTGGGCGCGCCCTGGGGCACCGGTGCCCGCCGGAGCCGTCCTCTCGAGCGATGCCGTCACGTGCTTCCTCTCCCTGCTGCGGTCTGCCGATCCGTGCCGTGCGGTGCTGCGGTCACCCGCGGCCGCCGCCCAGGCCCTCGTCTTCGGCGTCGATCCAGAAGTCCTGGGGGTAGACCCGGTCGTCGATGGTCTCAAGGCGGCTCGGAGGCCCAGCAACCGGCTCCTGCCCGACCAGCAGGTGGAGGTCCTCGGCGACCCGGGCGACGTCCGACTGCAGGCGCCGGGCGTCGACGCTCTGGCCGTAGTGACCGGAGACCGCGGCGACCGCGCGCTCCAGGGCGCGCACCGCGTCGCGGGCTGCCGTCACGTCGTCCTGCACGGCCATGGGGGACCTTCGCGCCGGTGCCCCCGGAGCGGGGGCGGACGTGCAGAACCCAACACGACGCAGGGCGCCGCGCGCAAGGCAGCCGCGCCGGTCAAGCGCCCTGCCCGCGGTGCCGATGTCCACCCCATGTCCTCCGGTGTGTCCCCCGCTGCCCCGGGCACCCGCAGCGCCCTGCTGCTGCAAGCCGCCGTCACCTTGCTGTTCGGCCTGCTGCGGTCCGGCACGGGCAGTGCTTGGGGCCTCGCCACGGTCGTGATCGCGGTGGTCGCCGTCGGGCTGGCCGCCGCCCTGCAGGCCACGCCGGCGTTCCGCAGCGCGGTCCTCGCTTACGAGGTGCTCGCGCTGGCGTTCGGCGCCTTCGGCGCGGCCTCGGGGCACTACGTCCCGGGCACGGTCATCGGTCTCGTCCTCCTGATCAAGCTCGCCCAGACCCCGGTGTCGGACCTCACGCACGTGCCCGAGCCCGGGGGGCTCGCCACGGCCCCCGGCTCCCCGGCGGCTTCCGCCTCGTGGACCGTCCCGTCCGTGGTGTCGCCCTCGCCGGTCCTGCCCGCGGAGCCCGGCAGTCACCCGGGCACCCCCGAACCTGTGGCTCAGCCCGTCGGACCGCCGGTGCAGGACGCCCCGAGCAGCGCTTCGGCCTGCATGACGATCCTGCCTGCCTGAGCGAGACTGCGGTCATGGGTGAGCCCGTGACCTGCGCGGTGTGCGGCGCGACCGTCGAGGAGCTGCCGCTCACGTGGTCGATGCAGGTGAGCGAGCGCGGTCAGACCTGGCTGTGCGAGACCTGCGCACGCGACAACCTCCGGTCGATCGAGGGCAAGCTCGACGAGGCCTGGTGGTAGCCCCCGGCGCGGCTCAGGACGGGGGCGCGAAACCGGGCTGCCAGCGCTCCATCAGCGCGCGGTAGGGCGCCTCGCCGCCCAGCTGGCACAGCACGCCGATGGTGCCGGTGGTCACCCGGTGGATGAGCAGGTAGGACGGCGGCAGGTTGAGCTGGCGACCCAGCTGGTTCGCGGGGGACCGCGGGTCCGCCAGGCGCACCGCCTCCCGCCGCAGCCACTCGCGCGAGAAGCGGAACGTCTCGCCCCGGATCGGCTCCAGCAGCGGCAGCAGGTAGTCGAGGACCCGATCGGCGTCGACGCTGATGGTCGGCTTCACGAACCCCTCGTCGCGCAGCGCACCGACCACGTCGGCCGCGCGGCCCTCGAGCGCCAGGCGCGCCAGGCGGCCGATGGGCTCCGGCGCCCCGTCCGGGAGGCGGTTGACCGCCCCGAAGTCGATGACGCCGAGCCGGCCGTCCTCGAGGAGGCGGAAGTTCCCGGGGTGGGGGTCGGCGTGCAGCAGCCCTGCGAGGACGGGTCCTGAGAACAGGAAGGTCGCGAGCAGCTGCGACGCGCGGTCCCGCTGCTCCTGCGTGCCCTCCCGGATCACCGTCGACAGCGGAACCCCGTCGATCCACTCGGTCACCAGCACGCGTGCGGAGCCGGCGAGCACGCCGGGGACGCGGATGTCGGGGTCGCCGTCGTACGCGCTCGCGAACGTGCGCTGGCTCTCCGCCTCCAGCACGTAGTCGAGCTCCTCGGCGACCCGCGCCTCCAGCTCGGCGATCAACGGCTTGACGTCGAGCCCCGGGCTGAAGACCCCGAAGACGCGGGCCAGGCGCCCGAGCTGCTTGAGGTCGCCCAGCAGGGCCTTCCCCGCCCCGGGGTACTGGATCTTGACGGCCACATCGCGCCCGTCGTGCCACCGCGCCTTGTGGACCTGGCCGATGCTCGCGGCTGCCGCCGGCTTGTCGTCGAAGCTGGCGAAGCCGTCACGCCAGTCCGCGCCGAGCTGCTCGGCCAGCACGGCGTGCACCGTGGCCGCGGGGAGCGGCGGCGCGGCCTCCTGCAGCTTGGTGAGCGCAGCACGGTACGGCGCAGCCATCTCCTCCGGGAGGGCGGCCTCGAAGACGCTCAGCGCCTGGCCGAACTTCATGGCCCCGCCCTTGAGCTGCCCGAGCACCTGGAACAGCTGCTCGGCCGTGCGTGCCTGCAGCTCCGCGGTGACGACCTCGGCGGGCCGGCCCCCGATGCGGCGGCCGATGCCGACTGCGCCGCGCCCGGCGACCCCCAGCGGCAACGTGGCCAGCCGTGCGCCGCGCGTCACCGAGCGCTTCGGGATGTCTGCCACCCGCACAGTGTGACCGCTGGGTGCCTCAGGCGCTGTCGGTGAGCCGATGCCCCTCGGCGTCGCAGTCGCACCCGGGGTGAGGGGGCCAGGTGCGACGCCTCCAGCGCCAGCCGGGCAGCTCGAGTTCGAGGCTTCCCCCGACGCTCGCGGGGGTGCCCCCCTCGATCAGCTCGAGCGCCTGCAGCGCGCCCTGCGCTGCGACCGCTGCGGCGAGCACGCCGTGGCTCGCGACGACGCTCCGGAGGCCCGGCTCGGCGTAGGGCAGCAGGTGTGGCCAGTCGGGGTCGATCGCCTCCTGCACGAGGGCGAGGCACCGCAGGCAGGCCGAGCGGCCGGGCAGCACCAACGGCCCGACGACGCCGACCAGTCCCTCGGCGCGCAGCACCAGGTGCGGCACCCGGTCGCGGACGAGCACGCGCGCCAGCGGCTCGGGGACGTCCTCGGTCAGCACGACCAACGTGGGCTGCCGAGGTGAGCCGACCGATCGCAGTCGCGCGCTGAGCGCTGTGCCGCGCGCGGTGCCGACCTCAGCGGGGCGCAGGCCGCCGACGGCGACGTCCTCCCAGCCCGCGTCCGCGGGGTCGCGCAGGTCGACGGTGCCGACGCCTGCGTCGCTGAGCAGGGCGGCGAGCGGGCCGCCGACGCGGCCGGCGCCGTGCACCACGACCCGTGCCTCGTGCCGTGCGCGCAGCAGCCTGCTGGGTGCGGTGTCCCCCCGCAGGGCGAGCGCTGCGGCGTCCGGGGCGAGCCGCAGCCGGTCCTCGCGCTCGGGCAGCGGCACCTGCAGGTCGTCAGCGTCGAGCAGCAGGCCCGCCGCGGCCAGCGTCGTCAGCGCGGCTTCGGGCTCCGCGCAGCCGGCGGTGCGTGCGGCGGCCACCACCTGCTCCTGCGTGCGCGAGCCGTCGAGCAGCCCGAGCAGGTGTCGCGTGCCGTCGTCGAGGCCGTCGAGCAGCACGCCGCGGGCCGGCGTCAGGCACAGCTGCAGCGTGCGGGTGCCGCGCCACAGTCGACGGGCGGTGGGGGTGAGGACAGGGCGCATGCGGGTCTCCTGGGCTGCGGTGGGGCGCCCACCGTGCCAGCCGCTCGCCGTACCCGTGCGGTCCGTCCACAGCCTGGGAACGGCGACGGGCGGCCCCCTTGAGGGGGACCGCCCGTCGTACGAGGGGGAGCTAGGCCTTGCCGAGGATGCGGTTCATCTTGGTCCCGCAGACGGGGCACAGGCCCTGGGCCATGCGACGGCCCGACTCGCTGACCTTGACCTCGCCGTCGAAGTCGCGCTTGTCCTTGCACTTCACGCAGTAGCCGTTGTACTTCTCCGCCACGGGGTCCTCCATGTCTTCGACGGGGACGTGCCCCGGCGCCGCCGGCGCGGCTTCGTGAGCATGACCCTAGCGGTCAGAACCCCGAAGCAGCGCTCGGCGCGCGGTGCGGCTCCGCGTGGCGTGGCGCGGGCAGCACGGGCCCGGTGGCCGGTGGGGGCGCCTCGGCGGCTACGCGCAGTAGCAGCGTGAACACGGAGCCGACTCCCAGCGTCGACCGGCAGCGGAGCTCGCCGCCCATCGCGTCGGTGAGCTGGCGGGCGATGTACAGGCCCAGACCGGTCCCCCCAGTGGTCATGACGAGGGGGTCCTCGACCCGGTGGAACTTCTCGAACACCTTCTCGAGCTGGTCCGCGGGGATGCCGCGTCCCTGGTCCTGGACGTCGATGAGGGCTGCGCCGTCGACCACGCTCAGGCGGGCCCGCACGGGGCTGTCCCCCGGGGAGTACTTGAGGGCGTTGCCCAGCAAGTTGCCCAGCACCTGGGTGACGCGCACGGGGTCGCAGCGCACCAGGAGAGGGCCGTCAGGCGCTTCGACCGTGATGCGGGCGCCTTCCTCGCCGAAGTCCTCGGTGGAGCGGTGGAGCAGCCGCACCAGGTCGTCGCTGCCCATCTCGACCTTCGCCCGTCCACCGCTCTCGGAGATGCGCGATGCGAGCAGCAGGTCCTCCACGAGGCGAGCGAGGTGGCCGGCGCGGTCGCTGATGACCTCGAGGCACTCCGCGCGCTTCTGCTCGGTCATGGCGTGGCCGCGGCGGCGCAGCAGGTCGGCGTAGCCCTTGATGGGCGTCACCGGCGTGCGGAGTTCGTGGGAGACGGTGGCGATGAAGTCGGCCTTGAGGCGCTCGACCTGCCGCTCCCGCGTGACGTCGTGCACGATGACGACGTCTCGCACGAGAGCACCCACCTCGTCGAAGACGCCCGCATGGGCGAAGCTCACCACCCGCTGCTCGCCGTCCTCGCGGAGCAGGGCGAGCTCGACCGTCGCGTGGGGTGCCCCGGGGGTCAGCAGTGCCCTGCCGGAGTGGAACGGGTCTCGCAGCTCGCCGTCGACGGTGGCGGTCACGACGACCGAGCTGAGCTGCTGGCCGGTGGCCTCGTGCTCCGTGCGCCCGGTGAGGCGGGCCAGGGCCGGGCTCCACAGCTGCACGAGACCCTCCCCGTCGAGCACGAGGATGCCGTCGGAGGACTGGTCGACGACGGCCTTGAGCTTGGAGCGCTCGTCGACGAGGCGGCGCAGGTCCGCCGCACCGCGCAGCGCGACCGAGAGCGCGCTCGCGAGGGAGGTGAGCAGCGTGAGCTCGCGCGCCGCCAGCGCCCGGTGGCGGTCCGTGCTGGCAAGGACCACCGCACCGACGTGGCGCCCCTCGGCCTCCAGCGGGGCGGACAGCGCGCTGCGCCAGTCCCGCGGGAGGTCGTCGCCGAGCGCACGGGCGCCGAGCGCGCGGCTGCGGTGGACGAGGTCCGTCTCGACCAGCGAGGCCGTACGTCGGACCTGCCCCTCACGCCGGTCGTCCACCACGGTCATCGGTCGGCCGTCGTCCTGCTCGAGCACCGCCAGCGCCACGTCGGCCCCGAACGCCTGGCGGGTGAGGTCGAGGAAGGCCTCGAGCATCTGCTCACCGTCGAGGCGGCCGGCCAGCACCTGCGAGAGCCGGAGCAGCTGCGCGGACCGCTCCCGCTCCTCCGACTCCTGAGCGGCCGCCTTGAAGGCGAAGGTGAGCGCCACGGCAGGCATGAGGGCGAAGGGCAGCAGCGCGGGCGCCGCGGAAGCCAGCGTGACCGCCGTACCGCCGAGTGCCACCGTGCCGACTGCCATGACGGTCGAGAGCTTGAGGCCGTCGCGCACGATGCGGCGAGGGTCGTCGCCGGTGACGACGGCGAGCACCCGGGAGAGGGCGACCAGGTTGACGCAGGTGAGGCCGAGCATGCCGACGGTCAGGGCCGCGACGGTCCGCAGCGACAGCCCTGAGGACGGCGCCGCGAGGAGCTGTACCGACAGCACGAGCACGGCCACCGCGGCAGCCAGGTTCGCGCCGTTGAAGAGGACCTTGACCGCGCCGCGGCGCCGGACGGTCGAGCACAGCACCGTCGCCACGACGGGTACGACGAGAGCCCAGGACGCGGGCAGGACCAGGACGTCGACGACGCACGCGGCCTCGAAGAGCGTCAGCTCCTCGGTCTCCTCCCCGTGCCTGACGCGGACTGCGACCCAGTCGCCCGCGAACGTCAGGGCGGTGCAGACCAGCAGGAGGGTCCAGCCGTGGGCCCAGGACAGCCAGCCCTCGTGGGCCTGCAGCGGTGCGACCGCGGGCGTGCTGTGCACCACGAGCAGCGCCACCGCCTGGGCCAGCAGGCCCACGGCCGTGACACGCGCGACGAGGCGGTGGAGGGGACTTCTCACGGCCGCCGGCTCAGGGCCGTCGGGTCGTGGTCACGCCCAGTCCGCGGCGGTCCACTGGCGGGCGGTCCACTGACGGGCGGACCACTGACGGGCGGACCA
>DATLCV010000128.1:0-36349 GCA_035526225.1 Mycobacteriales bacterium | reverse complement strand
GGGGCCGCAGCGCCGCAGGACCGCTGCGCGCCCTGGTGGTCCTGACCCTGCTGGGGTCCCTGGTCCTGGCGTCCTTCGTCAGGACCCGGCTCTCATCGAGGTCCCCGGGCGGCCACCTGTTGCCGACGTCGGCCGAGAGAGCGGAGGCGCGATGAGCGCTGGGAGACTGCGCGTCCTTGCGAGTGCCGGCACGATCGCAGTGATCGCCGCCGCGGTGGTGGTGGCCCCGAGCGTGGCCGGCGCGAGTGGTGCGGGAGAGGGGTCCAGCCGCGCCTGGCCCTACTGGCGCGCGGACCTGCACGCGCACTCCGTCACCAGCGGCGATGCCACGGTCGACCCGGGAGTGGTCGCCCAGGGTGCCAAAGCGGGCGGCTTCAACGCGGTCTTCCTCACTGACCACCAGGCAGCCAGCTACAACACCATCGGCGGCGTCATCGCCTCGCACGTGTCGTTCGAGGATGACTCCGGCGCCAACCGGCAGTGGGACGACGTGCCCTCCGCACCCACGGCCACGGCCTCCGGGGGGCTGTCGACGGAGCGGGTCCTCAACGGCATCAACAGCTACAAGACGGCCGTGTCCGCGACGGGTGAGGCCTTCGGCTGGATCAAGCGCGGACCGAACCTCCGCAGCGGTCAGATCACGATGACGTTCAGCGTCTTCCCGACGCGGGTCGACCCCGGTACCGGTCTCTACGTGAGCGCCTCGCTCGGTGGGGACCCGTCGATCCCGAGCCGCACGCCGGACGGCTACACGACCGCCGCCGGCACGGTCCAGCCAGGCCAGAGCACCGTGCTCGTCTGGCAGCTCGGCGACCCACGTGTCACCGCCGACGACGGCACGAACCGGACCATCACTCGCTCGCTCGACTACACGCTCAACACCTGGAACACCTACACCGTCGACGTCACGAGCGCGATCGCCAGCGCTTTCCCGAACCCCTCGACGAGGCCGTCCGAGCTCAACGCCCTGCTCTACATCAAGATGGCCGCCGGCTCGCGGTCCGGCGGCTCGGCCGCCGGCTACTTCGACACCTTCCGGATGGACGCTGCGAACGCACCTACCAAGTCTGCGGACGCGGCGCTGGCGGCCGCAGCTGACTTCGTGGCGCGCAACCAGGTCATCCACACCTGGGACACGCCCACCTTCCTGCTGGAACCGGGGCAGGAGATGGGGTTCAACGACCACGCGCAGCGGCTGCACTTCCCGATCTCAGACGTGTCGCAGTGGCAGCAGTTCCCGAAGGGCGTCGAGGGCATTTCCGCCGTGCAGGCGTCCGGGTTCCCTGCGCAGCTGAACCACCCGGGCCTGCCCGGAGGCGTCACGGACGACGAGGCCATCCTCAACAGCGCCTACGGTGCCGACGTGATGGAGGCGGTCGAGCGCGGCACGAACGACATCATGATCAGGGACTGGGACGCACTGCTGCACAACGGCGAGCCGCTCATCGGCACGTGGACCAGTGACTCCCACCGCAATGCGACCTTCGGACCGGCGACCTTCCTCCAAGCCCCGGCGCTCGACGAGCTCGGTCTGCAGCACAGCCTGTTCGAGGGGAGGGCCTTCCTGGCTCCCGTGAGCTTCCCCGGTCGAGTGAGCTTCACTCCCGACGGGAACGGCGGCAGCTACCCCGCCCGGTACCCGCTCTACCGGAGCAGCGCGGACGGGCTGGGCAGCGTGCACCTGGCCATCACCGACGGCCTCGTGGCCGGTTCACGCGTGCTGTGGCTCCGTGACGGAGCGGTCGTGCGGAGCGATGACGTCACGGGTCCGTCGTACGACGGGTCGCTGATCCTGTCCCTGCCCGCCACGTCGACGCCAGTGCGTGCCGAGGTGCGTCGGCCCGACGGCAGCCGCGCGCTGATGACGGAACCGATCATGATGCGGACCGCGAGCGGACTGCCCTACGGAGTCAGGGCTCACCTCGAGCGGGTGAGCACCCCGTCCGGCGCGGGGTACACGAAGACGATGGTCAAGGGCGTCACCGGCCTGGCTTACGACGCCCAGACGAACGTGCTCACGACGACGCTGCAGAACCCTGCGGGGAGCACGGTGCTCGAGGTGATCGGAACGGGTTCGTACCAGCCGGCGAGCGTCACCATCGACGGCAGCTCGGTGCCGGCCGCCACCAGCAGGACCGCCCTGGAGGCGGGTTCGTCGGACGGCTGGGCGTACGACAGTGCGCAGCACGAGCTCGTGGTCAAGGCCACACACGCAGGGGCTACCGGCACGCTGCGTGTCGGCCTCACGCCGGGGCCGGACACCTCGGCACCGACCGTGCCGCAGCCGACGGCTCTGGCCGAGGACGCCTTCCACGTCAACCTGCAGTGGCCCGCGTCGCAGGACGACACCGGTGTCGCGCAGTACCTCATCAGCCGGAACGGCACCCCCATCACGGCGGTGCCGGGGACCTCGCTCAGCTACGTCGACTCGACGGTGACCGCCGACACGCCCTACACCTACTCGGTGCAGGCGCAGGACGCGGCGCAGAACCTGTCTGCTGCCGGCACCGTCAGCGTGCGCACGCCGAAGACCGTGACGACGGTCCTCGCCCCGGTCGCGGACACGTACGCCAGCTCGCAGAGCCCGAACAGCAACTACGGCAAGATGACGAAGATCAAGGCGGACGCCAGCCCTGAGACCAACATCTACCTGCGGTTCACCTTGCCGTCCGCGATAGGCCCGGTTCTCAGCGCCAGCGTCACTGTGACGTCGACAGCGGCGCTCCCCGGCGGCGTGCGCTACCGCGCCCTGACCGACCACTCATGGGGCGAGTCCACGCTGAACTTCACCAACGCACCGGCGCTCGGCGCCGTCGTGGGCACCGGCGGGGCGATGGCCGGGGGCACTGCCAACACGACCGACATCACGGCCTATGTGAAGGGGGGCGGTTCAAGCGTCGACCTGGGCCTCTCGAACCCCAGCGGCACCAACGTGAGCATCTATGCGCGGGAGAGCAACACGGGCGGTCCCCGCCTGACTCTCGTGACCTCGGCGATCGCCCCGCAGGCCGGCGACCTCACCCTGACGACACCCGAGGACGTGAGCGCCACGTTCACTCCGAGCGTCGGAGGCGGGTCCGGTCCGCTGACGTGCTCCATCGACACGCCGCCCGCAAGCGGCTCCGTGTGGGTTGCTCCCGACTGCTCCTCCGGCACCTTGACGCCCGCGAAGGACTTCGTGGGCACGGGCAGCTTCAAGTACGCCGCCAGCGACGGCAGCCAGCGTGCGGTCGGCACAGTGGCCTTCACCACGACTGCCGTGAACGACGTGCCGACGACCGATGCCGAGGAGCTGGGGGCGGGGACCGACGAGGACACACCGGTCACGGTGACCCTGCGCGGGAACGACGTCGACGGCGACTGCCCGCTCAGCTTCAGCGTGCTCTCGGGTCCCCAGCACGGGGCGCTGGGGTCGCTGAGCTCGCCTTCGTGCGCCACGGGTGCCGCGACAGCCACCGTCACCTACACACCGGCAAGCAACTTCTCCGGGTCCGACTCCTTCACCTACCAGGTGCGCGACCCCTCAAGCGGCGCCTCTGTGCCGGCAACGCTCGACGTGAGCGTGGCCGCTGTCAACGACCCACCGGTCGCGGGCACGGTGAGCATCAGCGCCGCAGCGGGGCAGTCGGTCAGCTGGACGCCCGTGGTGAGCGACGTCGACTCGGCCAGCCTCACCTGCGCCATCGCGACGTCACCGGGCCTCGGCTCAGCGACGGTGGCGAGCGGCTGCGCCAGCGGGACCTACACCGCGCCGTCGAGCGGCACGGGCACGGACGCGTTCACCTACTCGGTCACGGACGGCACGTCGGCGCGGACCGGCACCGTGAACGTCACCTTCGGAGGTGCGCCTCCGACCAATCAGGCACCGACCGCGACGGGCTCGTCGCTCGACACGGCGCAGCGGTCGCAGGTGCTGGTACAGCTGTCGGGCTCCGACCCCGAGGGCGCCTGTCCCATGACCTTTGCCATCGCTAACGGTCCCTCGCACGGCACGCTAGGGAGCCTCGCCACGCCGACGTGCTCGGCCGGTAGCGGAGCGAGCTCGGTCACCTACACGCCGACAAGCGGGTACGCCGGTCCGGACAGCTTCACCTTCACCGTGAGCGACGCGCAGGGGCTGGCCTCGGCACCTGCGACCGTGAGCATCACGGTCACCCCGCCTGCCGGTACCGGACCGCTGTTCAGCGACGGGTTCGAGTCCGGGTTGCTGTCGGCGTGGTCGGCTTCTGTTGGGGTCACCGTCGTCACGACCACGCCCCGCACCGGCACGTTCGACGCCCAGCTGGACATGTCGGCCGGCGGTCCGTCGTACCTGCGCGCGACGTTGGGGTGCACGTGCACGTCGACGGAGGCGTCGACAGGCGTTCGCGTGGTGACGCTGCCGTCCTCCGGCACGACCTCGTTGCTCCGGCTGCGTGGTGCGGACAGCGTGGCGCTGCTGACCGCGCTGGTCGACAGCACCGGGAAGCTGAAGCTCCGCAACGAGATCACCAAGGTCACGTGGAGCTCGTCGACCGTCCTCCCGGCCGCGAGCTGGGCGGTGCTGTCGATGAAGGTCACGACGGCCGGGGCGAACAGCACTGTCCAGGTGCTTCTCAACGGGGTGGTGGTTCCCGGCCTGAGCGTGACGACCGACCTAGGCGCTGCTCGCGTCGCGACCGTGCAGCTCGGTGACAACGTGAAGGGTCCGACCGGCAAGTTCCTCGTCGATGACGTGACGGTGACCGGCTCGTGAGGTGGCTGTCCGTCTGGCTGCTCGCGCTGGCCACCGCCTGCAGCCAGGGACCCGCCTCGACGGCCGGGGGGCCCACGCGGGACGGCGCGATCCACCCGTGCCCCGAGCCGCGCTCGGCAGGGGTGCCGTCCGATCTGCCGCTGGTGGACCGGGAGACCTTGAACCTCGGGGCAGGCGTGCTCGGTCACGAGGTGGTGTACCAGCGCACTCAGGCCCGGCGGGTCGTGATCACGGTGGGCCGCGACGTCCTCGACGACATCGAGGACCTGGACGTGGAGACGACGGACGAGACCCTGGGTGGGAAGCAGGTGCGACTGTCGACGACGCTGCTGCAGCCCTCCCTGCAGGTCGCCGAGGTCCTCACCCCCCTGCCGGAGGAGTGCGGGCCGCTCTACGTGGTGGCTGAGCGGCTTCGGCCCGCTGAGCTTCAGGACGTCCTGCGACGGCTGGTGCTGGCGCCTCCGGTCGGACCGGCACTGCCAGGATGAGCGGTGGCAGGCATGCTCGTCGGCGGGCCGGGTCGCCGGTGCGCACGCGTGTCCTGCTGCTCGCCCTGGTCATCGGCGCGATCGTCACCCCCTTCGCGCTCCTGGCACCTGCCAGCGAGCCCCGTCCGTCGGAGACCCTGCGACTCACCGCGAACGCCGACACGTGGCTCGACGGGAGCGGCGACCAGCCGGCCGACACGGGTGCCGTGCTGCGTGTCGACGGCATCCCGAGGCACGTCGCGCTGCTTCGCTTTCCGCTCGCGGTCACCAGCCGCGTGCAGCGGGCGACCCTGCGGCTCTGGGCGGTCAGCAAGAGCTTTGGCGAGACGGAGGTGCGTCGGGTCAGTGGCCCCTGGACCGAGAAGACCCTGCCCTCAGCCGCTCCCTCAGTCGGGGAGGTAGTCGGCAGGATCCCTCCGCACGGGGCCTCCGGATGGCTGACGGTGGAGCTCGGCGAGGTCGTGCCGACGCCTGGCGGGCTCGACCTGGTCATCACGTCGACGAGATCGGAGGGGGAGACGTACGCCAGCCGGGAGGACGACCAGCACGCACCGCAGCTGCTCCTCACGGGTCCTCGCCTTGACGTGCTGGCTGTCCGCGCCCCGGTGTCGCTACCGCCGTTGGACCCCTCTCGCATCCGCGCGGCCTTCTACTACCCGTGGTTCCCGGAGAGCTGGAAGCAACAAGGGCACTCACCGTTCTCGCAGTTCCGCCCGAGCGCCGGCTACTACGACTCCGGCGATCCGGCCACGATCGCCCGCACGTTCGACGACCTCCGGTATGCCGGGATGGACGCCGTGATCAGCTCCTGGTGGGGACCCGCCTCGCCGACCGCGGAGCGGCTGCCGCTGCTGCTCGCGACTGCCGCGACGAAGGGGATCAGGGTCGCGGCGTACTACGAGCGCGAGGGCACGGGAGACCCCGAGCCGTCGCAGCTGCGTTCGGACCTGCAGGCGCTCGTGCCGCAGGCTCTGTCGCCGGCCTACCTGCGCGTTGACGGCCGTTCGGTGCTCTTCGTCTACGCCGGTCCCACGGACGGCTGTGACATGGCGCGCCGCTGGCAGGTTGCGCAAGACCTGGGCTTCTACGTGGTGCTGAAGGTCTTCGAGGGCTTCAGGACGTGCGATGTGCAGCCGCAGGCCTGGCACCAGTACGCGCCGGCCAACCGGTGGAACGAGGTCGGTTCCGACTCCGTCTCCGTCTCACCCGGGTTCTGGAAGAAGGGCGAGAAGCGTCCGCGCCTCGCCCGGGACCCGATCGCGTTCGCCGATGATGTCGCGCGGATGGCCGCCTCCTCAGCGCGCTTCCAGCTCGTGACCACCTACAACGAGTGGGGGGAGGGCACCTCTGTCGAGAGCGCTCGCGAGTGGGGCAGCGGGGGCGGGCGCGGGGTGTACCTCGACGTGCTGCACCGGCTGCTCGGTGATCCGGTCGTGGCCGCCGCCGGTGACATCTCCTGCGACACGAGTGACAAGAACTACCGCGGCGGCCGAGGCACGGGCCGCAACTGCATGATGGCTGCGACGAGCGACCTGCTGGTGAAGCTGGCGCCGGCTGCGGTGCTGCCGCTCGGGGACGTTCAGTACCAGTGCGGGGAGAAGGCGCAGTTCGAGGCGAGCTACGCGAAGAGCTGGGGCCGGTTGAAGAGCCGGACGCGCCCTGCGATCGGCAACCACGAGTACGGCCGGGAGTGCGGCCGCAACGACCCCTCGGACTACTTCGACTACTTCGGACCGAGTGCGGGACGACGCTACGAGGGCTGGTACTCCTACGACATCGGGTCGTGGCACCTCATCGCGCTCAACAGCGAGTGCCGGTACGGCGGTCGCACGCGCGGTCCGGGTGGCTGCGCCACGGGCTCGGCCCAAGAGACCTGGCTGCGGAAGGATCTCGCAACGAGCAAGGCGCTGTGCACCCTGGCGTACTGGCACGAGCCCCGCTGGTCCTCCGGGCAGCACGGTGACGCGCAGCAGATGACGGACATCTGGAACGACCTGGTGGGGGCGCGCGTGGAGCTGGTGCTGTCGGGCCACAACCACGACTACGAGCGGTTCGGGCGCCTCGGCCGCTCGCCTGCGGACCCGGAGGCGAGCAGCTCCTCCACCACCACGGGAAAGCCGAGCTACCAGCAGCCCACGCCCGACCCGCTGGGCACGCGGCAGTTCGTCGTGGGTACCGGCGGGAGGAACCACTACGGATTCAGCGTCCCGCAGCTCACGGGCCAGGAGGTTCGGGACTCCTCGTCGTACGGCGTGCTCGCGCTGACCCTCGGGGTCGGGCGCTACTCCTGGGAGTTCCTGCCGGTCGCCGGCGGCAGCTTCACGGACAGCGGCTCGGACGTGTGCCACTGACGGCGTGCCGCCGACCGGTTCCGCCGCTGGGGGCAAGTGGGAAGCCGGTCGCGTCCTCAGCCGCGAGCGCTCGCAGCGACGGAGTCCAGCTCCCCCTTCTGGAGGTGAGCACGCATCTGCTTCACCGTGAGGATGTCTGCGTCCGCGCGTGCGCGGCGGGGAGCGTGCACCAGCAGCTCCGAGATGTCGTGGGCCCACGAGAAGGAGTCGCTCCTCAGGCGGCGGCCCGGGATGCCCCCGATAGCCGCGCGCAGGATGTCCTTCTCCTTCGCTCGCAGCTGCTGGTAGTCGTTCTCGCCGAACACGAGCGCAGGGGCGAAGTACCGGAAGGGCGGGAAGCCGTAGGCGTCGTCGGTGTTCTCGATGAGCTCGGTCAGGACCTCGTCGTCCGACATGGCCGTCATGGCAGGGGCACCGCGCTCGATGACAAACAGGTCGCTGAGCTTCACCTCCGCGACGACGTCACACGGCACCAGGCGTCGGACGTCGTACTTCGGTGGCGGGATCACCATCTGCGTCAGGGCGTTGGTCCCCATGATGGGGAGGTTGTGCTCGGCCAGGAAGGTGCCGAACGCGCGGCCCTCCTTGCTGTGCAGGCGGCTCTGCACCCGCAGCTTGCGCCACTCCGCTCGCGTGAGGTCGATGATGCCGAGGGCGTGCAGCGTGTGCTGCGAGATGGTCAACGGCTTGGGGAAGCACCGGGCTGTGCCGCCTGGTTGCACGATCGTCATGTCATCGGAGAGGAACCGCCCTCCGTGCTCCCGCAGCAGCTTGAGCACGGTGCCGGTCTTGCCGGTGTCCGTGCGTGCGGAGAGCAGCACCCCATGCCCGTCGAGGTCGAGGCACGCGCTGTGCAGCAGCATCAGGCCCTTGCTCACGGCCTGGAACCGCAGGAGCGCCTCGATCACGTTCGTGTAAAGCACGTGCGGTGATCGTGCCAGCAGGGGGCCGGCAGTGACGTGGATCGGGTCCCCGAGCTCCACCCGGAAGTTGGCCCCGAGCCGGCCGAGGTGCTCTTCGTACGCGACGCCTGCCGGACCGGTGTGCTGCGTCAGCCGCGCGCGGCGCCTCGGAGTGCCACCGACCTGTCCGACCCGTACGACGATGTCAGCCTCGCGGCCCATGGTGGGATCACGGAACCACTCCAGCTCCCTCAGTGGGACGTCGGAGGCGATGCGGGCCAGGCCCGGTACGACGTACCGGTGCGGTAGGTACTTCGGAGGGACCGCCGGACGCAGCCGCGGCTGCAGATCGACGATCACGTCCACGGGGTCTCGGCGAGCCGGACGGTCGACCAGCGTTGTCATGGATCCCCCAGTTTGCATAGATGAAGCGATCGGTCACCGTGAAGCGGCAGAGGAAGACGGTCATGAGCGTCAAGAAGCTCGCGAGCAGGTAGCCCACGTGGAGGCGCTGGACGAGCAGCACCAGGAGCGGCAGGCGGAGCAGCAGCGACGCGTTGTTCAGCAGCCACGAGCGCAGCAGGCGCACCCGCCTGCCCACGGCACCCGCCCGGTCGGCGAACACCAGATGCTCGGTGAGCAGGGCGTTCCACGCCGATGAGCCCTGTGTGGCCAGCGCGGCCGCCCAGACGTAGTGGACCCCCCACCCGCCGGCGAGGAGCAGCATCAGCCCGAGGTTGACGACGATGCCCGACGCGCCGACCGCCGCGAACGCCAGTGCCCGGCCGCGGCGCGTGCAGCTGCGCAACCGAGCGAGCGACCTCAGGAACCGCAGGCCTTCCGTGACGGACGCCTTGCTCCCGCCGTGAAGGCGAGGCTCGAAGACGAACCCGACCTCCCGCACGCGCACCGGGTGGGCTCGGACGAGCACCTCCAGGAGGATCTTGAAACCGTCCGGCTGCAACCCCTCGAGGTCCAGGGCGGCCCGGCGTACGGCGAAGAAGCCGCTCATCGGATCGCTGACTCCCTTCAGCGGACCAGGGAAGGCCGCCTTGGCGAGCGCGGTGGCGCCACCACTGGCCAGCACGCGACGCCAACCCGCGAGGCCCGAGCTGGAGCCCTGCGCGACATGCCGGCTGGCGACCACGACGTCGGCGCCGGCTGCCGCGGCGAGGAGCCGGGGCACGGCCTGAGGCGGGTGCTGGAGGTCCCCGTCCATGACGACGACCCAGTCGCTGCGGGTGGCGTGCAGCCCCGCGAGAACGGCGCCCCCGAGGCCTCCGTCGCGTGCCCCTGCCGGGCGATGGAGCAGCCCCACGGGGAGCAGTGAGTGCTGCGCGGCCGCCTCGACCCGCTGTGGGGTCTCGTCGTCGCTGTCGTCGACGAAGAGCACCTTGGCGGGCAGGCCGGCGAGCGCGGGGACGAGGCGATCGAGCAAGGGCTGGACGTTGTCCGCCTCGTCCCGGGTCGGCACCAGCACGGTGACGGACGACACCTGCGGCAGCGCGCGCCCGGGCAGCGCGTCGTCACCGTTCGTCCACCGCATGGGGACACCGTGTCAACCGGGATGGCTTGCGCCACCGTGCCTTCGGCGCAGGCATCCTGTGCTGCCCGGGGGGAGCGGATCAGGCCGGTGCAGTAGTGGCTTCTACGCCAGGTGCATGAGCCGGAGCGCGCTCACGGGCGGGAGTTGATGCTCACAGGTGTCGGTCCTGACGTGCCCACGGGGTCGGCGAAGAAGTCGTTGCCCTTGTCGTCCACCACCACGAAGGCCGGGAAGTCCTCGACCTCGATGCGCCAGACCGCCTCCATGCCGAGCTCCGGGTACTCGAGCACCTCGACCTTCTTGATGCAGTCCTGGGCCAGCCGTGCCGCCGGTCCGCCGATCGAGCCGAGGTAGAACCCGCCGTACTCCTGGCAGGCGTCAGTGACCTGCTGCGAGCGGTTCCCCTTCGCGAGCATGACGAGCGATCCGCCGGCGGCTTGGAACCGCGCGACGTAGGAGTCCATGCGACCGGCCGTCGTCGGGCCGAAGGAGCCGCTGGCCATGCCCTCTGGGGTCTTCGCCGGGCCGGCGTAGTAGACGGCCATGTCCTTCAGGTACGTCGGCATCGGCTGCCCCGCGTCGAGCAGCTCGGCGATCTTGGCGTGCGCGATGTCCCGGGCCACCACGAGCGGCCCGGACAGGGACAGCCGGGTCCGGACGGGCAGCGTGCTGAGCAGCGACCTGATGGAGGACATCGGCTGGTTGAGGTCCACCCTCACGACGTCGTCGTCGAGGTGCTCGTCAGTGATCTCTGGCAGGTAGTGGGCCGGGTCGGTCTCGAGCTGCTCGAGCCACACGCCCTGAGCATCGATCTTGGCGCGCGCCTGCCGGTCGGCGCTGCACGAGACGGCGATCGCCACCGGGCAGCTCGCGCCGTGTCGGGGCAGGCGCACGACCCGCACGTCGTGGCAGAAGTACTTGCCTCCGAACTGCGCCCCGATGCCCAGGTCGGCGGTGAGCTCGTGCACCTGCAGCTCGAGGTCGAGGTCCCGGAACCCCTGTCCCGCAGGCGATCCGGAGGTCGGCAGCGTGTCGAGGTACTTGGCGCTGGCGTACTTCGCCGTCTTCAGCGCGAACTCCGCGGAGGTGCCGCCGACCACGATCGCCAGGTGGTACGGCGGGCAGGCTGCCGTACCGAGGCTGCGGATCTTCTCCTCCAGGAACCGCATCATCGAGGGGGGGTTCAGGACGGCCTTCGTCTCCTGGTAGAGGTAGCTCTTGTTCGCCGAGCCGCCGCCCTTGGCCATGAAGAGCAGTTCGTAGTGGTCCTTGCCGGTCGCGTAGAGCTCGATCTGCGCGGGGAGGTTGTTGCCGGTGTTCTTCTCCTCCCACATCGTCATGGGGGCCAGCTGCGAGTACCGCAGGTTCAGCTGCGTGTAGGCGTCGTAGATCCCCTGCGACAGGTGCTTCTCGTCGTAGCCGTCGGTGAGCACGGTCTGGCCGCGCTTGCCCATGACGATCGCCGTACCGGTGTCCTGGCACATCGGGAGGACGCCACCGGCGGCGATGTTGGCGTTCTTGAGCAGGTCCAGCGCGACGAAGCGGTCGTTGGCCGACGCCTCGGGGTCGTCGAGGATCCGCCGGAGCTGCACGAGGTGGGCCGGGCGCAGCAGGTGCGAGATGTCGCGCATCGCGGTGCGGGCCAGCAGCGTCAGTGCTTCCGGCTCGACCTGCAGGAACGAGCGCCCCGCCGCCTGGAGCGTGGAGACGCCGTCGGCCGACAGCAGCCGGTACGGCGTGTCGTCGGGGCCGACGGGCAGCAGGTCGGTGTACACGAACTCGGGCATGCCACGAGTCTAGGTTTGGCGGGTGGACATGAGGACCGCGGCCCGGGACGCCGCCGACCGCGTGCGGGCTGGTGCCTGGCCGTCCGTGCAGTGCGGTCTCGCGGCCTCCGCCGCGTGGGCCTTCTCCGTGCACGCGCTGGGTCATGACCGCCCCTTCTTCGCCGCCGTGGCAGCCGTCGTGGCACTCGGCGTCTCCGGGGGCAGCCGGCTGCGCCGCACCGCTGAGCTCGCGGTCGGGGTGGCGCTGGGGGTCGCCATCGGTGACGTGCTCGTCGGGGTCATCGGCCAGGGGGCCTGGCAGATCGGCGTGGTCGTGACGGTGGCGCTGCTGCTCGTCCTGGCCGTCGGAGGCACCGGCCTGGCGGTGATCCAAGCGGGGTTGCAGGCCGTGTTCGTGGTGGCGCTTCCCCGTGCTGCGGGCAGTGGCCTGCACCGCTGGCAGGACGCGCTCGTCGGTGGGGCTGCAGCGCTGCTGGTGGCCGCGTTCCTGCCCACCGACCCGTGGCGTGAGGTGCACCGCCTCGGGGGCGCCTATGTCGCGAAGCTGGCGCAGGTCCTGCGGGCCACCGCGGAGGGCGCCCGAACGGCGTCCGCCGTGCTGATCGCCGACGCGCTCGCCCACGGCCGGACCCTCGAGAGCGACCTGGTGGCGTGGAAGCAGGCCATCGCGGACGGGCGGGAGACGGCCCGGCTGACCCCGCTGCGGTCCACGCGCGCGCAGGAGTGGGACGCCGAGCAGCGGCTCGCGGACGCACTGACGATGAGCTCACGCAACCTGCGGGTGGGCGTACGACGGGCCCTGACGTCCGTGCAGAGGAGCCAGGCCCTGGCCGCTCCCCTGCCCGGTCTGCTGGACGAGCTGGCCGAGGCGGTGGCCCTGCTCGGAACGCCCGACGCCGAGGTCGCGCTGGTCGCCGTCGCCCGGCAGCTCGACCCGGCCCAGCTCGGTGCTGCCACGCTGGCCGACCAGGTCCTGATCGGCCAGGTCCGCGTCGTGGTCGTGGATCTGCTGCAGGCGCTGGGGCTGGAGCACGACGCGGTCCTGGGCGTGCTGCCGGAGCTGCCGGTATAGCCGGCGGCGGTCAGGCCAGCAGCCTGCGGAGCGTCGCGGGGGTGCGCGCGGTGGCGCTGACGCCGAGCGCCTTCTCGATCCTGGCCAGGCTCAGCTTCGTCTTCCCGGCGTGCTGGAACCCGATGTACAGCACCTGGTCGTTGCCCCGCACGACCTCCGGCGACCAATCGGTGGCGAGGAAGTCGGCCAGTGCCTTGGCCCCCGGGCGGTCGAAGAGCACGTTGACGGTGACGTAACCCGGGAGGTCGGGCCGCTCATCCAGCGCCTTGCGCACGTCGGCGTCCTTGCGGACGCACGCCCGGACGTTCAGCCCTAGCTCCGTGCGCAGCGCCTCCTCGACGTCCCCCGCGACCTTCCGTGCTGACCGGGCGCTGCTGGTGAAGGTGGCGTTGCCGGTGTTGAGGTGGGTCCGCACCTCGGAGTGCCCCAGGTCCTCCAGGACGGCCTTGAGGTCCTTCATGGCGAGCGCGTTGTTGCCACCGACGTTCACCGCGCGCAGCAGCAGGACCCACTTCATGGCGCGAGGTCCACGTCGAGGACGACGGGGGCGTGGTCGCTCGCGCCCTTGCCCTTGCGTGCCTCCCGGTCGACCCATGCGTCCTGCACCGTCACCGCCGGTGTCGCGAGCACGTAGTCGATGCGCATCCCCATGTCCTTGTGGAACATGCCCGCCCGGTAGTCCCAGTAGGTGAACGGGTGCTCGCCCTTTCCCGGGCGCGGCACGACGTCGACGAGCCCCCAGTCGACGAGCGCGTCCATGGCGGCGCGCTCCGGCGGGGTGACGTGGGTCGAGTGCTGGAAGGCGCTCGGGTCCCAGACGTCGTCGTCGGTGCGGGCGACGTTGAAGTCGCCCATCACCACGAGTGGCTGAGCAGGGTCGAAGCGGTCCAGCCGTTCGCGGAGCGCTTCGAACCAGGCGAGCTTGTACGTGTAGTGCGGGTCGCCGAGAGCGCGGCCGTTCGGGACGTAGACGCTCGTCACGTGCAACGGGCCGCACTGGGCGCTGACGACCCGCGGCTCGGGGTGGCCCTCGAGGGTGCCGTCGACCTGCTCGAGCCCGATGCGCGACAGGACGGCAACGCCGTTCCACCGGCCGTCTCCGGAGTGCGCCACCTCGTAGCCGAGGTCGCCGACCTCCGGGAAGGTCGCGGTCTTCGTCTCCTGCAGCGCGACGACATCAGGCTGCGCCAGCTCGAGCCACTCCACGAACCGGGGCAACCGGGCCCCGATCGAGTTGACGTTCCAGGTGGCGATGCGCACGGACGCTAACGGGGTGAGGAGAAGTCGATCGAGGCGTAGGCGGCGAGCTTGGTGAGCCGGTGCTCGCTGATGACCCGGCGGATCGTTCCCGACTTGGAGCGCATGACGAGGGACTCCGTCGTGGCGCCGCCCCCGCGGTAGCGCACACCGCGGACCAGCTCGCCGTCGGTGATGCCGGTGGCCACGAAGAAGACGTTGTCGCTGCGCACCAGGTCATCGGTCGACAGCACCGTGCCCAGCTGCAGCCCGGCCTCCGCGGCGCGCTCGAACTCCTGCTTCTTCTGCGGCCAGAGCCGTCCCTGGATGACGCCGCCGAGGCACTTCACGGCGCACGCCGTGATGATGCCCTCCGGAGTGCCGCCGATGCCGAGCAGCATGTCGACGCCGGTTCCGGCGTTCGCGGCCATCACCGCCCCGGCGACATCGCCGTCGGAGATGAACTTGATGCGAGCGCCGGCCTCCCGGACGTCACGCACGAGCTCCTCGTGGCGGGGGCGGTCGAGGATGCACACCGTCACGTCCTCGACGGCACCGCCCTTGGCCTTCGCCACGGCCTGCACGTTGTGCGCGACCGGCGCGGTGATGTCGACGACGTCGGCCGCCTCGGCCCCCACGACGAGCTTCTCCATGTAGAACACGGCGGACGGGTCGTACATCGTGCCGCGGTCGGCGACGGCCAGCACGGCGATCGCGTTGGGCATTCCCTTGGCCATCAAGGTCGTGCCGTCGATCGGGTCGACGGCGACGTCGCACTCGGGGCCCTCCCCGCTGCCGACGACCTCGCCGTTGAACAGCATGGGCGCCTCGTCCTTCTCGCCCTCGCCGATCACCACCACGCCGCGCATGCCGACCGTGCCGATGAGCTGGCGCATCGCGTCGACCGCAGCGCCGTCACCACCGATCTTGTCACCGCGCCCGACCCACCGCCCCGCGGCCATGGCCGCGGCCTCGGTGACGCGGACGAGCTCCAGGCTGATGTTGCGGTCGGGGGCCTCGCGGGACACCGACAGCGCGTCGGGGACGTCGGGCTGCGTCATGTGCCGAGCCTAGTGCCGCCCGTCACGACCCTGCCGCCCTCCAGGCGCAGGGTGGCGTGCGCCAGGGAAGCGACGTCAGCGGGGTCGTGGGTCACGAGCAGCGTGGCCGTGCGGCTGCCACGCAGCGCCGCGCTCAAGGCCCCGCGCACGGCGTCCCGCCCCGCTGCGTCGAGCGCGGCCAGCGGCTCGTCGAGCAGGAGCAACGCGGGCTCGTGCACCAGCGCGCGCACGAGGGCGATGCGGGCAGTCTGTCCCCCGGACAGGGCGACGGGTCGGGCGTCACCCAGGTGCCCTGCCCCCAGCCTGTCCAGCCACACCTGCGCCCGCTCGCGCGCCGCCCGCCGGCTCACCCCGCGGGCCCGCAGCGCGTACGCCGCGTTGTCACGGGCCGTCAGGTGCCCGAGCAGCGTCGGTTGCTGAGGCACCCACCCCACGTCCCGCCGGTGCGGCGGCAGCCGCTCCACCGATCGCCCAGCCACCTCGACGGTGCCGTCGCTCACCAGCACACCGGCGAGGGCCTTGAGGAGCACGGACTTCCCGGCGCCGTTGGGTCCGGTGACAGCCAGCACCTCTCCCGGTGGGCAGGCGAGCTCGGCCTCGAGCCAAGGCGTGCGGACCCGCGCCCTCACCGGAGCCGCCCGCGCAGCGCCACGATGAGCCCGAGGCTGACCAGGAGCAGCACGGCGGACAGCGCGTAGGCCGCGGACGGGTCCGTCTCGAGCAACGCGTAGATCGCCGAGGGCACGGTCTGCGTCCTGCCCGGCAGCGAGCCGGCGAAGGTGATGGTGGCGCCGAACTCGCCGAGCGCGCGTGCAGCGGACAGCGCTGCGCCGGCTGCCAGCGCTGGACGCACGGCCGGGAGGGTGACGGTGCGGAGGACGCGCAGCGGTGACGCCCCGAGGGAGGCCGCGACGTCCTCCGGCTCGCGGGGGAGCGACTGCAAGGCGCCTTCGACGCTGAGCACGAGGAAGGGAAGGGCGACGAAGGACTCGGCGAGCACCACGCCGTACGTCGTGAACGCGGGCACCGCACCGGCCTCGACCAGCACGGGACCGAGCAGGCCACGCCGGCCGAAGACGAGGAGCAGCGCGACGCCACCCACCACGGGGGGCAGGACCAGCGGCACGGTCACGAGGCCGCGCAGCAGCCGACGGCCCGGGAGCGGCGCGCGCGCCAGCACCCACGCGAGCGGTACGCCGAGGAGCACGGAGACCGCCGTGGCCGCGGCCGCGCAGCGCACCGACAGCCACAGCGCCTGCTGGACCTGGGAGGTGCCGAGCAGCTCGGGCATGCGGTGCCATGGCGTGCGGACGAGCAACCCGGACAGGGGCAGCAGCACGAGCAGGAGGCCCAGCGCTGCCGCCATCAGCAGCACCACGGGCGGGCGCGTCCTCACAGGAACGCGTGGTCCCGGAGGATCTGCTGCCCTGCAGGGCTGCGCACGAAGGCGACGAAGGGCTCGCCCCCCTCGGTCAGCGCCGCGATGGCGAGATCGGTGCGGGTGCCGGCCAGGGGGGCGCCAGCGACGGCATGCCCGAGGTCGGTGACGTAGGCGATCCCGGCGTCCGCCTCCCCGAGGCGCACCTTGCCGACCACCCCGGAGACGGAGTCCTCGAGCGAGACGGGCTGGACGGAGATCCCGGCTGCGGCGAGCACGGCGACCGCCGCCTTGCCGACCGGCACGGAAGGGGCCGCAAGCACGACTCGCAGGCCGGGCCGGTCCAGGTCGGACAACGAGGTGACCTGCTCGGGGTTGCCCGGAGCGGTGACGATGGCCAGCTGGTTGTGCGCGAAGACCTCCGGGTCGCCGCGCAGGTCACCGCGGACCCGCGCGATCGTCGCCAGGTCTGCGGTCGCGAGCACGTCGGCCGGCGCCCCCTGCTGCACCTGGGCCGCCAGCGACTGCGACCCGGCGAAGGACAGCGCGACGTGCGTGCCCGGGTGCTCCCGCTCGAACGCCTCTGCCTCGGCGGTGAACGCGGCCCGCAACGACGCTGCCGCGAAGACGGTGACCGTCGTGTCGGAGGTGCCGCGGGCGCCGCAGCCGCTGACGAGCAGCAGCACGAGCAGCAGTCGCCTCACGGCAGCTCCACCACCACGTGCGTGGACTTCACCGACGCCCTTGCCGGCACGCCGGGGGCGAGGCCGAGGTCGTCGACCGACTCCGTCGTCATCAGCGACACCAGACGGTGCGGCCCGGACTGCACCTCGACCTGCGACACCACGTCGCCCCGCACGACTCGGGTGACGATGCCGGAGAACGCGTTGCGGGCGCTGCTGGTGGCGGGGCCGTCGGGGTCGCCGGCGTGGGCCACCGCGAAGGCCGCCAGGTCGGCGCCGTTCACGACGCGACGGCCCTCCTCGTCGAGGCGGGACGCCAGCCGCCCCGCGTCGACCCAGCGTCGGATCGTGTCGTCGCTGACCCCGAGCAGCCGCGCCGCGGCCATGAGGCGGTACTGGTGCATGTGCGGCACAGTATCGCCGTAGAGACCGCAGGTGCGGACCTGGGTGGGGGGCGGGTCGTGCCCGGTGAGCGGTCTGCCAGGCTTGTCCTGTGACCGTCTCCTCGACCCGCGCGGCGACCACGCGGTCGTCGCTGCTCGCGGCGGCGCGCCAGGTGTTCGCCGCCAGCGGCTTCGCCGAGGCGTCCATCGCGGACGTGGTCGGCAGCGCCGGCGCGTCGGTCGGCTCGCTCTACCACCACTTCGGCGGCAAGGCGGAGCTCTACCTGGCGCTGTTCGAGGAGTACCAGCTGGCTCAGGAGGAGCGGGCCGCCGCCGCGGTCCGCGAAGCGCGGTCGGCGGGGGAGCGCGACCCGCTGGCGCTGTTCCTCATCGGCGGCCGCTGCTACCTCGAGGGCTGCTGGGCGGAGCGCGACCTGGCCCGCATGTTCCTCGCCGGTGGTGGGCCCCCCGGGTTCGAGATGGTGGCCCGCCGGCGCTACCGCGAGTGGACGCGGCAGAACGCGCTCCTCCTCGGCGCCCAGACCGACGACCCCTGGAGCGACGCGCTCACGCTGGTGCTGACCACCGTCATCAACGAGGCGGGGCACGAGATCTCCGTGTGCGAGGACGAGGCCTCTGCCAAGCAGCTGGCCGACAAGGTGCTTGCCCTCATCGCGAAGATCGGGTCGTGACGGCGAAGCGACGGGGCCGCGAGACCGCTCTGGACATGGTGCGGACGCTCGCCCTGGTCTTCGCTGTCGTGCTGCCGCTGTGGTTCTTCGGCCAGTCCTCGCCGGAGGACTCCAAGCGGATCCGTCCGGTCG
Source organism: Mycobacteriales bacterium (assembly GCA_035526225.1). Taxonomy (GTDB): domain Bacteria; phylum Actinomycetota; class Actinomycetes; order Mycobacteriales; family SCTD01; genus RYN-111. Next base: position 17,903 of record DATLCV010000128.1, on the reverse strand, counting down.
ACCCCACGGCCGCCTACACCGCCTTCGTCAGCGACACCCACGGGCCGGTCCCGTCCCGTACGCCCCAGGGGTGGACCTGCACCGTGCGCGAGTACGGCGAGGACGGACTGCTCCGGGTCGGCTACGTCCACGACGACCACTACCTGGAGCTCTTCGGGGCGCGGGGCACCGCGTTCCTCGTCGAGGCCACCGGGCACGGCGTCCGGTCAGGGGTGGTCGACGTGAGCGGTGTCGCCTGGCAGGACTACCGGTCCGCTGACGGGCACCGCTCGCTGGTGCGCACCCGTGACGGCGTCACGGTGCTGGTGGGAGGGGTGCGGGAGACCGCCACGGACGCGGAGCTGCTCGAGCTCGCCGCTGTCGTCCGCTAGCCGTCCTCGCGGGCGGCGAGGGCGGCGTCGAGGCGGGCCTTCGCGCCGTCGAGCCACTCCTGGCAGACCTTGGCGAGCTCCTCGCCGCGCTCCCACAGCCGGAGCGACTCCTCAAGTGTCGTGCCGCCGGCCTCGAGCGCGCGCACCACGTCGGACAGCTCGTCGCGCGCCGACTCGTACGACGGGCTGGCAGGATCGGTCACGTGGCAACCCTACGGCGGGCGACGGTCGAGGACGCGCAGGCGCTGACCCGGCTCCGCGGGTTCATGCACCAGGCCATGGGCGATGAGCTGACCTCCCAGTGGGAGCAGCGGTGCGTCGCTGACTTCCGGCGCCGGCTGGAGACCGACCAGTTCGTGGCGTTCCTCGTCGAGGACGACGAGGGGCAGCCGCTGTCCTGCGGGGTCGGCTGGCTCGAGGAGCACATGCCCTCGCCGTACCAGCTGGACGCGCGGCGCGGCCACATCTCCTCCATGTCCACCGATCCGGCGTACCGGTCCCGCGGGTACGGACGGCTGGTGCTGAGAGCGCTCATGGACTGGTTCGCGGAGCGCGACATCCCCCGGGTGGACCTGCGTGCCACACCGTTCGGGCAGCCGCTGTACGAGTCCGAGGGGTTCCGCGTGCTGGGCGGCGCGACCATGGCCTGGACGCAGCCCGGTGTCCGCCCGGGCATGCGGTCGGAGTGAGCGACGCCAGGCGGGCTTGACACCCTTGAACCCGTGTATAACCATATGGTTATGCAAGCGGAACTGACCGAGGCGGAGCTGGACCGGGCGTTCCTGGCGCTCGCCGACCCGACCAGGCGGGCGATCCTCGCCCGGCTGGCGCGTGGCGAAGCGGGCGTGCTCGAGCTCGGTGCGCCGTTCTCGATCAGCCAGCCGGCGGTCACCAAGCACCTGAAGGTGCTGGAGAGCGCTGGGCTGATCAGCCGTCGGCAGCAGGCCCAGCGCCGGCTGTCGCGGCTCGAGGCAGATCGCCTCAAGCAGGTGAGCGACTGGCTCGGCAGCTACCGGGAGTACTGGGAGGCATCGTTCTCCCGGCTCGACGACCTACTGGCACAGGAGGACACGCCATGACCGCCGCAGCACAGCTCGAGATCGAGGTCCCCGCCGAGGAGCCCGTCATCCGCTTCTCGCGGTTCCTGGCCGCTCCGCCCGAGCGCGTCTGGCGGGCGTGGACCGAGCCGGAGCAGCTCGCCCAGTGGCTAGGACCGCGGTACCTCACCATGACGCTGTGCGAGATGGACGTGCAGCCAGGGGGCACCTGGCGGTTCGTGCACACGGCACCGGACGGCAGCGAGCACGCCTTCCACGGGGAGTTCCGCGAGGTGGATCCGCCCCGGCGCCTGTCGCGCACCTTCGTCTACGACCCGTGGCCGGACGACCCGATGGAGGAGTGGTTCGAGCTCGAGGCCGTCGAGGGCGGGACGATGCTGCGCGGTGAGAGCCGGCACGCCTCGATCGCCTCCCGCGACAAGCACGTGGAGTCGGGCATGGAGCGCGGCATGACGGAGTCGATGCAGCGACTCGACGAGCTCCTCGCCACCGCCGCCTGAACTCGGACTGAGCTCAGACAGCCTCGCCCTTGCGGATGCGGGAGAAGTCGCCTTCGTCGCGGTGCGTGAACACCTCGCCGCCGCCGTTGTCGCGCAGCCAGTCCTTGCCGGAACGCTCTGCTTCTTCCTGTGTCCGGTGGGTGGACAGGACAGAGCCCTGCTCCTGGCGCACGTTCCAGAGCTCGCCGTCAGGGATCACGTGAAGGTTCGTCATGGCCGGGCACCTACCCGGCAAGGGCATGGGAAACCTGGTGGTCAGGGCTTCGTGACGGTCACGTGCAGCGAGCCGGTCGCGAGCCGCACCCTGAGGCCGTCCCCGTCCGCGACCTCCGACGGGGAGCGCACCACGTCTCCGCTGGGCCGCTGCAGCACGGCGTACCCGCGGTCGAGAGTCGCCTGCGGGCTCAGCGCGACGACGCGCGCGCGGGTGTGCGACAGGTCGTTCCCCGCGTGGTCGAGCTGCGCCGCGAAGCAGCGAGATGCCCTGTCCTGCACAGCGAGCACCGCCGTACGACGGTCCTTGACGATCCGGTGGGGGTCGGCGAAGACGGGCCGGGTCAGCGCCGTCTCGAGGCGGCGGAGCTCGCCGTCCACCAGTGCGATGACGACGCGGCGGCAGCGGTCCCTGGCCTGGCGCACACGGCTGAGCTCCTCCCGGACGTCGGGCACGACCCGCTTCGCGGCGTCCGTGGGCGTGGACGCTCGGACATCGGCGACGTGGTCGAGCAAGGGGTTGTCGGGTTCGTGCCCGATCGCAGAGACGACCGGCGTGCGGCAGGCGGCGACGGCCCGCAGCAGCGCTTCGTCGGAGAACGGCAGCAGGTCCTCGACGCTGCCGCCGCCACGGGCGATGACGATGACATCGACCCGCCCGTCCAGCGATCGCAGTGCCTCGACGCACTGCTGCACCGCGAGGTGCCCCTGCACCGCGACGTTCTCGACCACGAACTGCACGGCCGGCCAGCGCAGCCGCGCGTTCTCCAGCACGTCGTGCTCTGCGGCCGAGGCCCGGCCGGTGATGAGGCCGACGGAGCCCGGGAGGAAGGGCAGCTTCTTCTTGCGGGCGGGGTCGAACAAGCCCTCCTGCAGCAGCAGCACCCGGAGTCGCTCGATGCGTGCCAGCAGCTCGCCGAGGCCCACCTGCCGGATCTCGGAGACCGCCAGGGACAGCGATCCGCGGGCCATCCAGAAGCTCGGGCGGCCGAGCACGACGACCCGAGCTCCGACCTCCACCTCCGTGGCGAGAGCACGGCTGCAGGTCGCGTTCAGGGACACGTCCGCGACAGGGTCGCGCAGGGTGAAGAAGACCGTGTTGCCGCGTCCGCCGCTGAGCTGCGTCACCTGGCCCTCGACCCACACGGCGCCGAGCCGGTTGACCCAGTCGTTGATCTTCAGGGCGACGGTGCGGACGGGCCACGGCTGCTCCGGGGTCGGAGCTCCGCTCACTCGACCGCCAGCTTCGCGATCCGGTGCTCCAGCATCGTGACGACCGGGATCCGGTGCGCGTGCGCGCGCTCGTAGGCCACCACCTGCTCGAGATCCTGGGTGGTCAGGGACCGCAGCCGGCCGCGGAGCGCGCCGAGGGTCATCCCGTCGTACCCCTCGAGAGGCTCGGGGAGCGTCCGCGGGCGGTCCAGCGGGTCCTCGACGTGAGCGACGGCGTCGAGCACCACTGCCGACTCCACCTCCGACACGGGCTCCGGCTGCGGCGGCACGGCGCTCTCGTCGGGGGTCTCGCCGCCGCCGAACACCTCCGCGACGACCTTCTCACCACGTGCTGCGAGCGCGGCGTAGTCCTCGCGCAGCTTGTAGGAGGCGCCCAGCACCGTCACGCCCGCGCTCATGAGGTGTGCGGGGAGGCGGCGGACCTCGGCGAGCGCCCCGAGGGCGGCGAGCAGCGGCTTGGGTACGTCGGTCACGCACGTACCCTTGCACCATGCCCCTCGACACCGCCAGCGCGCCCAAGCGGGTGCTGCTCGCGGCGCCGCGGGGCTACTGCGCCGGCGTCGACCGGGCGGTAATCACGGTCGAGAAGGCGCTGGAGCTCTACGGCGCCCCGGTCTACGTGCGCAAGCAGATCGTGCACAACCTGCACGTCGTGAAGACGCTCGAGGCCCAGGGCGCGGTGTTCGTCGAGGAGACCGACGAGGTGCCCGAGGGCGCCATCGTGGTCTTCTCCGCGCACGGCGTCGCGCCGGTGGTGCACGAAGAGGCCGCGGCCCGCTCGTTGAAGACGATCGACGCCACGTGCCCGCTCGTCACGAAGGTCCACCTGGAGGCCCGGCGCTTCGCGAGCCAGGACTTCGACATCGTGCTCATCGGCCACGAGGGGCACGAGGAGGTCATCGGCACGACGGGCCAGGCGCCCGAGCACATCCACCTCGTGGACGGCGCGGACGAGGCCACCCAGGTCGTCGTCCGTGACCCGGCGCGCGTCGCGTACCTGTCGCAGACAACCCTCAGCGTCGATGAGACGGACGTGACCGTCGCGGCGTTGCGGCAGCGGTTCCCGCTGCTCGAAGGCCCCCCGAGCGCAGACATCTGCTACGCGACGCAGAACCGGCAGGTCGCCGTGAAGCAGGTCGCGGCGCAGGCCCAGCTGGTGCTCGTGGTGGGGTCACGCAACTCCTCGAACTCCGTGCGCCTCGTGGAGGTCGCCCTCGGGGCCGGTGCGGATCGCGCTCACCTCGTCGACGACGCGGGCGAGATCGACGAGGCGTGGCTCGACGGCGTGACCACGGTCGGCCTGACCAGCGGCGCGTCAGTGCCCGACGAGCTGGTCCAGCAGGTGCTCGCCTGGCTGGCGGCGCGCGGCTACGCAGACGTCGAGGAGGTCGTGGCGGCCGAGGAGAGCCTGCTCTTCGCGCTGCCGCCTGAGCTGCGGCGCGACCTCAAGGCTGCCGGAGCTTCCTGACCACAGCGACCGCCAGCGCCGCCCCGGTGGCCAGGAACAGCACGGGCGCGCGGAGCACGAGTGCGTCGAGCAGGGCCACGCCCTCCTTGGTCACGAACGAGCCGGCGACCGTCGTGCTGCCGAGAAAGCCGCCGATGACGGCGAGCGCGCAGTAGGTGAACGGCGGGATCATCACCGCCGCGCGCAGGTCCTCGCGGTGCACGATGGCGGCGGCCAGCGCGCTGCCGCCGATGAAGCAGATGGCGAAGACCAGACGCAGCCCGTGACCCGTCTTCACGTCGATCGCGGCACCGATGACACCGAGGAACAGCGCGATCGCGACGGCTCCTGTCGCGGTGAGTCCACGACGGTCCGCGACGACGTGCGCGGCGTCGTGCAGGTGGGGGTGGTGCTCGCCGGGCTCGTGCGCGTGGTCGGTGGGGGGGCTCGTCCAGCTCACGTCGCCGACGGTACCCGTGACGGGTGCCCTGCACCCCCTCGGACGGGAGTGTGTCTCAGCCGGTCTCAGGCAGAGCGACAAGGTGCGGCGCGGACACCGGCCGGACGACGTCCTCCACGGACCGCGGCTCCGGCAGCTCGCCACCCAGCCCGAGCTCGGACATCCGACGGGCGCTGGGCAGGACGGTCCGCTCGAGAGAGCCGACCGTCGCGTTGAACTGGGTGACTGCCGAGGCGAGCGACCTGCCCAGCTTGTCCACGTGCCCGCCGAAGGTGGCCAGCTTCGCGAACAGCTCCTTGCCGGCCTTGAACACCTCGTGGGCGTTGTCCGCCAGGTCGTGCTGCTGCCACGAGTACGCCGCGGTGCGCAGCAAGGTCAGCAGCGTCACCGGCGTCGCCAGGTGCACGCGGCGGGTCATGGCGTGCTCGAACAGGTCGGGGTCGGCGTCGAGCGCCATCGAGAGCATCGCCTCGGTCGGGACGAACAGCACGACGAAGTCGGGCGCCTCCGGGAGCGCCGTCCAGTACTGCTTGTCGGCGAGCCGGTCCACGTGCTGGCGCAGGTGCCGCGCATGGGCGGCGAGCCGCTGGTTGCGGTGGTCCGCATCGTCGGACTCGGCGGCCTCCAGGAACGCTGACAACGACACCTTCGCGTCGACGACGACCGAACCGTCACCGGGCAGCCGGACGACCAGGTCCGGGCGCAGCACCCCGTCGTCGGTCGGGAAGCAGGCCTGCTCGAGGAAGTCGCAGCGGTCGAGCATGCCGGCGTGCTCGACGACCTTGCGCAGGTGCAGCTCCCCCCAGCGCCCGCGCGCCTGCGGCTTGCGCAGCGCGTCCACCAGCGCCCGGGTCTCCCGGCTCAGCTGCTCCGACCCCGCTGCCACCGTGCTCACCTGCTGGCGCAGCTCCGCGGTCGTCGCGACGCGGGCGAGCTCGAGCTGTTGGATCTGGCCCTCCACCCGGCCGAGCTGCTGCGCGAGGGGCTCGACCAGCGAGGCGAGCGCCTGCTGGCCACGAGCGAGGTCGGCGTCGCCCGCCCGCTGCTGGGCCGCGGCCAGCTCAGCGGCGTGCAGTCGGGCTCGCAAGCCCGCCGTACGGGGGAGGGACAGGGCGTAGCCGAGGGCCAGGCCGGCGAGCAGCGCGAGCACGAGTTCCATGCGCCGAGGCTGGCAGAGCGCTCTGACAACTAGCCTTGTACGACGTGAGCCTCTCCCTCGGCATCGTCGGCCTGCCCAACGTCGGCAAGAGCACCCTGTTCAACGCGCTCACCAAGAACGACGTGCTTGCGGCGAACTACCCCTTCGCGACGATCGAGCCCAACGTCGGCGTGGTCGGCGTGCCCGACGAGCGCCTCGCCACGCTCGCCGCGATCTTCGACTCCGCCAGGACCCTCCCGGCGACCGTGGACTTCGTGGACATCGCCGGCATCGTGCGGGGCGCGAGCGAGGGGCAGGGCCTGGGCAACAAGTTCCTGGCGAACATCCGCGACTGCGATGCGATCTGCCAGGTGATCCGCGCCTTCGCCGACTCCGACGTCGTGCACGTCGACGGGCGGGTGGCGCCGAAGGACGACATCGAGACCATCAACACCGAGCTCATCCTCGCTGACCTGCAGACCATCGAGCGGGCACTGCCGCGGCTGGAGAAGGAGGCGCGGGTCAAGAAGGACCAGGCGCCGGTGCTCGAGGCGGTGCGCAAGGCCGAGCAGGTGCTGAACGGCGGGCAGACGGTCTTCGCGGCGGGCCTGGACCGCGAGCCGCTGCGTGAGCTCCACCTGCTGACCGCCAAGCCGTTCCTCTACGTCTTCAACCTGGACGAGGACGGCTTGCTCGACAAGGACCTGAGGGCCTCGCTCGCCGAGCTGGTCGCTCCGGCAGAGGCTGTGTTCCTCGACGCCAAGGTCGAGTCGGAGCTGGTGGAGATGTCTGACGAGGACGCGCTCGAGCTGCTGCAGTCGATGGGGCAGGACGAGTCCGGGCTGCACCAGCTCGCTCGCATCGGCTTCGACACGCTCGGCCTGCAGACCTACCTGACGGCAGGACCCAAGGAGACGCGGGCGTGGACGATCCGCAAGGGCGCGACGGCTCCTGAGGCGGCCGGCGTCATCCACACCGACTTCCAGCGCGGCTTCATCAAGGCCGAGGTCATCGCCTTCGACGACCTCGTCGAGCTGGGCTCGGTGGCGGCGGCACGGGCAGCCGGCAAGGCCCGCATGGAGGGCAAGGACTACCTCATGCAGGACGGCGACGTCGTGGAGTTCCGCTTCAACGTGTGACGCATCGACGCCGCCCTACCCCATAACCGGTGACGTCAATGTGGCGTCAGCGCTCCACCGTTGGGCAGACTGTCGACAACGGGCGGGCAACAAGGGGTAGCGACATGACCACGGCTGAGTTGCCGCTCGGCGAGGAAGCGGACGCTGTGCCGCGCGCCCGGCAGTTCACGGCGCGGATCCTCGCTGGTGCCGGACCGGACGGTGTCGCCGACGCCCAGCTGGTCGTTACCGAGCTCGTGACGAACGCGAAGCTGCACGGCCAGCCGCCTGTGGTGCTGCGCCTCGAGCGACGTGAGCAGGGATGTCGCGTCGAGGTGCAGGACCGTGGACGCAGCATCCCCATGCAACCGCGGGAGAACGTCGATTCGATGACCGGTCGCGGCCTGTCGCTGGTGCGGGCGGTGGCGACCTCATGGGGCGTGCAGCCGGTAGAGGGCGGCGGGAAGGTCATCTGGGCGGAGATCGCGGAGGACGGGCGCCCGGCTGATGAGGACGCGGTCGGCGATCTGGATGTCAACGCGCTGCTCGCGGCCTGGGGGGAAGAGGAACCGGACGCTCCCGTCGGCTACCGGGTCGTGCTGGGGGCGGTCCCGACGGCGTTGCTGCTGGAAGCGAAGTGGCACGTGGACAGCGTCGTGCGGGAGCTGACGCTGGCCGGGGGCGACCAGAGCCGGCCACTTCCTCCCGAGATGAGAGCACTGGTCACCAGTGTGACCGAGGACTTCATGGAGGCTCGGAACGCGATCAAGCAGCACGCCCTTGCCGCCGCGCAGCGCGGCGATGCGTTCACGGACCTGACGTTGTTCCTGCCCCTTTCCGCGGCAGACGCGGGAGAGCGCTACCTCGAGGCCCTCGACGAGTCGGACCGCTACGCGCGGGCATCACGGCTGCTGACCCTGGCACCGCCGGCATCGCATCGGGCGTTCCGGCGCTGGTACGTGCAGGCCCTGGTGGACCAGCTGCGCGCGGTCGCTCGCGGGGACGACTCCCCGCTGCCGCCGCTGTTCCCCCAGGTGCTGGCCGAAGAGGTCAACAGGCTGTCCGCCATGTCGGCGACGACGCAGCCGATCCCGTTGGTCACACCGCGGGTCAAGCGCAACGACGCGGGTGAGTGGCGATGGTCGGACGCCGTCCGCGCGTGCTCCGAGCTCCGGACCTGCACGCGGGGCGCGTCCTCGCTGGAGGCCGCTGCCCAGCGAGTCGTCACCCACCTCAGGAGCGCCTTCGTCGATCCCGAGACGGGCGCGAGCGCGTTCGTGCTGGCTCGGGTGTTCAAGACCGAGGAGCTGCGCAACCTTCCCCCCGCCCTCGCCGAGGTGGGGCGCGCTGCTCACGCTGCCGGCCCGCGGGACCGCTTCCTCACGCTCTTGGCGACTGCCGGTGATGAGCCGCAGTGGTGCGACCGCCGCCAGTCTCTGCACCACCAGCTGATTCCCGTCCTGTCCGCCGAGACGGTCGAGCAGGCGCCGATGGTGTCCGCTCTGGTTCGTGAGCTGGGCGTGGGCATCGACGCCGTGGTGCACGGCGCCAGCGAAGCGGAGAGCATGCGTGTCGACTTCGGGGTCTTCCACGTCGAGCGTGCTCTCGGGAGCAGCCGTGTGCCGGCACAGGACTTCGTCCGCGAGCACGGGGTTCAGTCGGTAGTGGGGTTCGGTGGCCTGCTGCCGAGCGGCCACACGTTCGCTGTCGTGCTGTTCTCCCGGGTCCCGGTGTCGACCGAGAGCGCGCGACTGTTCCAGACGGTCGCGCTCAGCGTGAAGCTCGCCCTGCTCCCGCACGTCACCTCGCCGGTGTTCGACGAGCACCCGGTCCTTCCCGCTCGCCTGGCGCCTACGGACCGCGTGCAGATCAGAGCGCTGGAGGAGATGCTCGACGTCCACGAGCGGACGGCCCTTGAGCAGGCTTCCGAGCTGGAGCGCCGCGACGAGCAGCTGCGGCGTGAGGCGGACACCATCGACACGTTGCGCCGAGTCGGCGAAGCGCTCGCCGCGGTCCTCGACGTCGACTCGGTCGTCCAGCTGACGACGTCCGCTGCGGTGGACGTGACCGGGGCCCAGTTCGGGGCGTTCTTCTACAACACCGTCGATGACAACGGCGAGTCCTACATGCTGTACACCCTCGCGGGGATGCCCCGGGACGCGTTCGCGGGCTTCGGGATGCCCCGTAACACGCCGGTGTTCGGACCTACCTTCCGCGGCGACGGGGTCGTGCGCAGTGCCGACATCACGACGGATCCGAGGTACGGGAAGGTCGCACCGCACCACGGCATACCGAAGGGGCACCCCCCTGTCCGCAGCTATCTCGCCGTACCCGTCATCTCCCCGACCTCCCGTGAGGTCCTTGGCGGGTTGTTCTTCGGGCACGAGCAGGTGGACGTGTTCGACAAGCGGGCCGAGCGCCTCGCGCTCGGTATCGCGGCGCAGACCGCCGTAGCGCTGGACAACGCGACGCTCTACCGACGAGAACGGCAGACGGCCCTCCAGCTCCAGCAGGCGCTGCTGCCCGTGGCGCCGCCGGAGCTGCCGCACATCAAGGTCGCTCACCGGTACCAGCCCGGCACCGAGGGCCTGCACGTGGGTGGGGACTGGTACGACGTGATCTCGCTCGGTGAGAACAGGCTCGCGCTCGTCATCGGTGACGTGATGGGGCGCGGAGTGCGAGCCGCGGCCACCATGGGGCAGCTGCGCACGTCGATCCGCGCCTTCGCGGCGCTTGACCTGGAGCCGTCGCTCATCGCCGACAAGCTGAACCAGATCGTCGTCGACCTTCCGGACGAGCAGATAGCCACCTTCCTGTACGCCGTCTATGACGCCACCGCACAGTCACTCGTGTACACGAGCGCGGGGCACCTCCCGCCCGTCCTGATCACGCGGGATGGCGCGCGAGCACTACCGGCAGACCAGGGTCCTCCGCTGGGGATCCCCCATGCCACCTTCTCCCAGCACGTGGTGACCATCAGTCCTGGCGACGGCATCGTGCTGTTCACGGACGGGCTCGTCGAGAGCCGCACCCGGCCGGCTGAAGACGGGGTGGGCAACGTGGAGGACATGCTGCGCGGGATCGACGTGTCGCCGGAGGAGATCTGCGACCAGCTGCTGGCTGCCTTCGCGGAAGACTCGGATGGAGACGACGTGGCCGTGCTGGTCGCCCGGTTCGCCTAGTCCTTCAACACCTGAGGAGTGCCCGTGGCCTACGTCGTCGACTTCGAGAACGTCTCCACCACCGGTCTCGAGTCGTCCCCGGTGGTCGAGGCGCTCGCGGGTCTGCGGGCCAACGAGGCGCGTTACTTCGCGAACAAGTACGACCACGTCTTCACGGTCGAACCGGCCGCGGAGGCCACGGGCACCGTCGAGCGCGTGCACCGCATCCTCGAGCGGGAGCGCGCCCTCGTGATCAGCACCCGGCCGCTCGAGGCGACGTCCTTCGAGGTCGAGGGCATCCGGTGGGCGTACGTGTTCTACGAGTCCGGCCTGGCCGTCAACGTGCTCTACACCGTGGAGGACGGCGGGAAGCGTGCGGTGGGCTTCAAGCTCTCGGAGGGCATGGACGTCCCGGCCGAGCTCGTCGACCGCTTCAGGTTCGCCCGCCAGAGGTCCAAGCTGGCCGGCACGATCCGGGGTTCGTACTTCGTGATCAAGGGCGAGTACCCGTAGCGGTCGCGCGGGAAGCCCTCCGGTCGATGCAGGATCTGCGCGCCTTAAACCTCTGTGGTGGTGCGAGAAGTGTGCGGTGACGGACACAGGCTGAGGACGTACGTTCGGCGCGGAGACCGGGCCCACAGGTCTGGTCCTGTCCCGGAGGTGCGAACACGATGCGTCGTCGGAGCCTGCCCGTCCTGAGTGCCGCTGTGGCTCTCGTCGCCAGCTCGTTGGGACTGGTGGTGGGGACGACCTCGCCAGCCGGTGCACAGGGCTCGGCGTCCAGTGCCAGCTACCTCGTCCTGTACGCCGATGGTGCCTCGAGCGCCTCCGGCCGTGCCGCGGTCGAGCGTGCTGGTGGCACGGTCACCCACGAGAACACGCGCGTCGGGCTGGCCGAGGTCACCTCGTCGAACCCGCAGTTCCTCGCCGACGTGCGCGGTCGGTCCGCAGTCAAGGGCGCCGCCATGGACCGCTCCATCGGGACCGCCCGGCCGGGCATGGGTCACAAGTTCCGCGACGAGCGGCTCGACAGCGAGCGGGCGGCGACGCAGCCGCACTCCGGCGGTCCTGCGATCAAGCCGGCCCCCGGCACCGAGCCGCTGTCGGGCTACCAGTGGGACATGGAGATGATCCGGGCGCAGGACGCGAACGGCGCGCCGGCGCTCGCCGAGCGGGGCGAGGGGGTCCTCGTGGGCGTCATCGACACCGGCATCGACGGCTTGCACCCTGACATCGCCCCGAACTTCTCGAACGCGCTGAGCCGCAACTTCACCACCGACATCGCGTCGCTGGACGGGCCGTGCGAGTACGCCGGCTGTGTGGACCCGCCGAACGTCGACAACGACGGCCACGGCACGCACGTCGCGGGCACGATCGCCTCGCCGGTCAACGCAACCGGCATCGCGGGCGTCGCACCGGCGGCCACCCTGGTGAACATCCGCGCCGGGCAGGACTCGGGCTACTTCTTCCTGCGTCCGACGATCGACGCGCTGACCTACGCGGCGCAGGCGCACATCGACGTGGTGAACATGAGCTTCTACGTCGACCCGTGGCTGTACAACTGCCCCTCGGCCGCCGACTACCGGCAGGCGCCGGCCGGCAAGCCGACCGCTGACGAGCTGGCCGAGCAGAAGATGATCTACGACGCCATGCACGAGGCGCTCGCGGTGGCGCACGCCGGGGGTGTCACGATGGTCGCCGCCGCGGGCAACGGGCACACCGACCTGGACGCCGCCACCCGTTTCGACGACTCCAGCCCGGACTACCCGGTCGACGCGAACGGGGACCCGACGGACGCTTACGCCCGCACCGTCACCAACAACTGCCTCGACCTGCCGTCCGAGGGCCCGAACGTGCTCAGCGTGTCGGCCGTCGGCCCGAGCGGCATCAAGTCGGACTACTCGAACTACGGCGCCGGCGAGATCACCGTGGCGGCGCCCGGCGGGTACTTCCGGGACTACTTCGGCACCAAGGACTTCCGCAGCCCGCTCAACGAGATCTGGGCGCCGTACCCGGAGAGCGTCGCCCGGGCCGCCGGCGAGGTGAACAAGGGCGGCGGGGTCCCGAACAACGGGTTCGTGGTGCGCTCCTGCACCAAGGACGGTGGCTGCGCGTACTACCAGGGCATCCAGGGCACCTCGATGGCGTCTCCCCACGTCACCGGCGTCGTGGCGCTCATCATCGGTGCGCTCGGCGGCTCGGCCGACCCCGCCGTCGTGCGGCAGGTGCTGGAGCAGAGCGCGGCCGACCACGCCTGCCCGAACCCGCCCACCGTGGACTACACGATCGTCGGCCGACCCTCGTCGTACAACGCCACGTGCTCCGGCACCCCGACGTTCAACAACTTCTACGGCAACGGGCTCGTCGACGCGGCCGCCGCCGTGGCACTGGCGCAGAGCCTGAGCTGACCGCTCACCTGCCTGTCGGGTGTGGGCGGATGGCGGCAGGGAAGGGCTCCACCGTCGACACGGAGGAGGAGCCATGACCGAGCAGCCAGGTACGACGCAGCCCGCAGGCGCAGGGCTGAGCGACGAGGAGTTCGTGGAGCAGGTGCAGGGCCAGACCTCGAGCGACCTGGAGGTCGAGGAGCTGTTCGAGGAGGAGTCGCAGGGCGCTGCCAGCGACACGGAGGCGGCGAAGGACCCGGGCGGGGTGGGAACGGGGGGCTGATCGGCCTGTCCCTGGCCCTGAACCCCGTCTCAGAGGTCGAGGAGCTCGAGGTGCACCTCGAGGAGGTCGCCGGCCTCGAGCTCCTCTGCCCGCCGTACCGGCTTCTTGACGGGCAGCACGTACGGTCCCGCCGCCGAGGGGAACACCGACGTCGTCCACGAGGTGCTCCCCACCGTGGCACGCACCCGCAGTGACCCGAAGCCCCGCAGCCGGTGCGCGCCCCGGGCACGGAGCTCCTCGCTGTCGTCGACAGGGAGGGAGACGAAGTGCCAACCGCCCTCACCGTCGTGCTCCCACAGCTCGGCGCTGAAGGAGACGACCTCGCTCACGCGGGCTCGACGGGCAGCAGCTCCGGGCGCTTGCAGGCGCGGTCGTCGCCGGACGAGTGACCGCGCAGGTGCCGCCACGCCCACGGCAGCAGGTGCCCGGCCGCCCACGCGACCTCGTCCGCCACCAGCCGAGGGAGGGGTCGCCGCGGAAGGAGGTCCAGCGGCGCGCGCCAGTCCTCCACGTCGCATCCCAGCGCGGCCGCGAGCGCCAGCCCGATGCGACGGTGACCCTCGGCGTTGCCGTGCAGGCGGTCCGTGTGCCACAGCGCAGGGTGGCTCGCGACCGGCTCGGCCGCCAGGTCCACGACCGTCGCGCCGTGCACCCGACCGGCCTCGTGCGTGATGCCGTTGAGCAGTCGCACCCGCCCGCGCAGGGCCACTGCCATCGGCGCCACGCTCGCCATGTCCGGCATCGTGAAGGTCAGAACACGCGCCCCTGCTGCGGTCAGCGAGCCATGCAGGTGCAGCAGGTCCTCGCGAAGCGCGGCCGCGTCGAGCCTGGGGCGCAGCAGGTCGTTCACGCCGGCGACGACGACGGCGATGTCGGGCTGCAGCGCCAGCGCGGCGGGCAGCTGCCCGTCTCTGACCTCCCGCACCGTACGGCCGCGGACGGCCAGGTTGGCGTACGTCAGCCCGGGCTCGCGCCGGGCGAGGTGCTCCGCGAGCTGGTCTGCCCAGCCCCGGTAGCTGCCGTCGGGCCGGGGGTCCTCGAGACCCTCGACCGTGCTGTCCCCGAGCGCGACGAGCCGCACCAGCACCACCTCCTGGCGAGCACGCTAGTGACCTAGAGCGACAGGTATCGCGGGGCCCTCACCCGCATGACCGAGTACGTCCGGTCGCCCGTGCCGTTGTACTGCGCGACCTGCACCGAGCCGTCGGAGTACACAGACGTGACCCACGCGACGTGACCGGCGGCACCCGCGACGAACGTGCCGTCGGAGGAGGCCGAGGTCCCGCTCCAGTAGGCGCTGTGCTCCCCGGCGTTCCACTGGGCGACGGCGCCGACCGCGGGACGGGAGCTGACGGCGTACCCGAGTCGCGTGGCAGTGTCGTCCCAGTCGAGCGCGCTGTCCCAGTGGTCGCGCCCGTTGTCGAGCGGACGGCCCGCCTCGGCCAGCCGCCACGCGACGTAGCTGACGCACTGCCGCTTGGTGAAACCCCACGGGTCGCTGTCGCCACTGGTGTCCGTGGCGTACGGGTAGGAGTCCCGCGGCGCTGATCGCACCCGCGGTACGGCGGTCGGCACCGCCTTCGGGGCAGGTGCCGCGACGGAGGCCGCGCGCGGGGTGTGCCGCGCCACGCGCACCGGCTGGGCGCTGGTCCGTGCCACGGGCGGCGCGGCGGGAGCTGTGATCGGCACCCGCCGTACGCGCACCACGGCGGGGTGACCGTCTGTGAGGATGCGACCCTCCACCGCCTGCCTCACCGAGCCCACGCCCGCGCTCACCAGAGCCGGCTCGACACCGGCGGGCTGGAGCGCAGCGAGCGCCCCGAGCGCGACGAGGGCCAGCAGCGGCAGCGCGGTGTGCACCGCAGCGCGAGCAGACGGCACGGGCGACCCCTTGGCTGGAGGAGGCGCCGCACGCGGCGCTCACCACCCCAACGAGCCGGACCTGCCCGGGTGACGGCCCTTCCAGGTGCTCTGCCCGCTTGCTGCCGGATGCCCGGCGCGGGCGCTCAGGCAGAACTGTCAGGCTCCCGACTGCGCCGCGACCGCCACCCGAGGACGGTGTGGGAGTGATGACCCTCGACGCTGCCGCCGCGCACGTCCGTGGAGCGCTCGAGGCGCTGGGTCCCGCGCAGCACTCGGCGCGCGCCCGGTTGTTCGTCGACCTCGGCGAGGTGCTGCGCCGGGCCGGGGACACCGTGGGTGCACGGCAGGCGTTCCTCGACGCCGCGCGCCACGCCCGCTCGGTGGGGGACGCCGAGCTGCTGGGGGAGGCGGCGCTGGGCTACGGGCTGGGGGCAGGCGGCCTGCACCGTGGGCTGCGCTGCGACCTGCAGCACATCGCCCTGCTCGAGGAAGCGCTGTCGGCGCTCGGGGCCGTCGAGACGCCCCTGCGCGTGCGGCTGCTGGCCCGGCTCGCGGAGGAGCTCTACTTCACGCCGGAGACCGCAGCGCGCGCTTCGCTGTGCGGTGAGGCCGTCGCGATGGCGCGGCGCATCGGTGACCCGACGGTGCTGCTCCCCGCGCTGCACGCGCGCGAGCTCGGGCACGTCGGCCCGGACGTTCCGGTGGAGGAGCGCATCGCCCAGTCCGCCGAGCTGGTGGCGCTGGCGGCCGAGCTCGACGACCCCGAGGCGACCTACCTCGGGCACATGCTGCGCGAGCTCGCCTTCATCGAGGCGGGCTGCTTCCCCGAGGCGCTGCCCGAGCTGGTGGCCGCCGAGGCTGTCGCGGCGCAGCTCGGAATGCCCGGGTTGCTGGCCTGGACCGCCACCGCGCGCGCGCGGAGGCACTGGATCGCCGGCGAGTTCGACGACGCGGAGCGGGAGAACGCCCGGGCGCTCGAGCTCGCCCTCGAGCAGGGCGGTGACCCGGAGGTGGCCAACCTCGTCGTCGGAGGCCAGCTGCTGTCCTTCCAGCTGCTGCGCCAGGAGCTCGGCCAGTTCGTCCCCTCGCTCGTGGAGTTCCGCAACGAGTACCCCCACTTCATGATCTTGCGCTGCTTCACGGCGTACGCGCTCGCAGAGGCGGGCGAGCTGGAGGCCGCGCGACGTGAGCTCGACGAGATCGGCAGCCAGGGCTTCACCGACGTGCCCCGCAACGCCGAGTGGCCCGGCACGATGTGGGCGCTGGGCCGGTGCGCCGCGCTGGTCGGCGATGCCCGCGCGGCCGCCCGCCTCTACGCCGAGATGGCCTTCTGCAGCGGGCGCTGGATCGCCGACTGGGCATCGACCTGCATGGGTCCGGTGGACACGACCCTAGGGGTGCTCGCGGCGCTCGCCCACGCCGACGAGGTGGCGGACGCGCACTTCGAGGACGCCCTGCTGCAGGCCCGTCACGCTGGTGCCCGGCCCTGGCTCGCCGACGCCCAGGTGGAGCACGCCGGGGCCCTGCTGCGCCGCGGGGGAGCCCAGAACCGGGTGCGGGCTGAGGCACTGCTCACGCAGGCCGTCCAGACGTGTGACTCGGTCGGACTCCAGGCACTCGGCGTACGGGCACGGGCTCTGCTGTCCTGACGCGCGGCCCGACGGGCGCGTGGTCCAGAATGGTGCCACGACAGCGAGTGGAGGACACCCGGTGAGTGACGCCAAGCTGGAGACCCCGAGCGGCGTGATCGCCCTCCCGACCGTGGAGGGCAGCGAGGCGCCGTCCGGCCTCGACATCAGCAAGCTGCTCGCCACGACGGGGCAGGTCACGATCGACCCCGGCTTCGTGAACACGGCGTCGTGCCAGAGCGCGATCACCTACATCGACGGCGACGCGGGCGTCCTGCGCTACCGCGGGTACCCGATCGAGCAGCTCGCGGAGCAGGCGACGTTCCTCGAGGTCGCGTGGCTGCTGATCTACGGCGAGCTGCCGAGCGAGACCGAGCTCGCTGACTTCAAGAGCAAGATCCGGCGACACACGATGCTGCACGAGGACTTCCGCGAGTTCTTCCAGGGCTTCCCGACCGACGCCCACCCGATGGCGGTGCTGTCGAGCGCCGTCAGCGCGCTGTCGACCTTCTACCAGGACAGCCTCGACCCGTTCGACCCCGAGCACGTCGAGCAGTCGACGATCCGGTTGCTGGCCAAGATGCCGACGATCGCGGCGTACGCGCACAAGAAGTCGGTCGGGCAGCCGTTCCTCTACCCGGACAACAACCTGGGCTACGTCGACAACTTCCTGCGGATGACCTTCGGCGTCCCCGCTGAGGACTACGTGGTCAACCCGGTGGCGTCCAAGGCGCTGAACCTGCTGTTCCTGCTTCACGCCGACCACGAGCAGAACTGCTCCACCTCGACGGTGCGCATGGTCGGCTCGAGCAACGCCAACCTGTTCGTGTCGGTCGCTGCGGGCGTGTCGGCCCTGTTCGGCCCGCTGCACGGGGGCGCCAACCAGGCAGTGCTCGAGATGCTCGAGTCGATCAGGGCCGACGGCGGCGACGTGGCCGCCTTCGTCCAGCGCGTGAAGGACAAGGAGCCCGGCGTCAAGCTGATGGGCTTCGGCCACCGGGTCTACAAGAACTGGGACCCGCGGGCGTCGATCATCAAGAAGG
>DATLCV010000127.1:0-5548 GCA_035526225.1 Mycobacteriales bacterium | reverse complement strand
CGCTCCTCGAGCCCGTCGAGCAGTGCGAGCGCGGAAGCCACCGCTTCCTCAGGCACCGGGAGCCCTCCTTGCTGGAGCCTTCTTCGCGGGTGCCTTCTTCGCGGGTGCCTTCTTCGCGGGTGCCTTCTTCGCGGGTGCCTTCTTCGCGGGTGCCTTCTTCGCGGGTGCCTTCTTCGCGGCCGGGGCCTTCGCAGCGGGCTTGTCCGACGAGCGCAACTGCCCCTCGAGCCCCTTGATGCGGCTCTTCAGGGCGTCGACCTCGTCCTTGCCGACCAGCCCGACCCGGCCCAGAGCCTTGTCGACCTCGTACCGCACCAGAGCCACGACCGCCTCGCGGTTGCTCCGGCTCTGCGCCACCAGGTCGTCCGCCAGCGACTGCACCTGCCCCGCCGTGGCCTCGCCCTGTGCCACGAGCGCCTTGGCCGCACCCGTCGCGCGCTGCTTGGTGACCTCCGTGAGGCCCGTCGCCAGTGCCAGGTAGCCCTTGATCGCGTCCTTCACGTGTGTCCTCCTGCTGTCGCCTCGTCGCGCGCTCCAGCACGCTACCGCGAGTCCGGTAGCGTCCACGCTCGGCGTGAGCGAAGGAGAGCCGGTGGCGTCCGAGGCGGAGTGCGAGGCGGCGTTGCAGTCGCTCGTGGACGCCATGGCCACGCTCGATCCCGACGTACGGCGCAAGTACGTCGTCGACCGGACGGTGTCGGTGCGCGTGACGGATCTCGACGTGACGTGGGCAGCGCACCTGACCGAGGACGGGCTCGTCGGGCTCAGCACGGAGGCGCCCAAGGCCCAGGTGCGCCTGACCGTCGCCTCAGACGACCTGCTGGCCCTGGTGAGCGGAAAGATGGCCGTGCCGACGGCGGTCGCCACCGGCCGGGTCCGGGTCCAGGCCAGCCCCTTCGACCTGCTCCGGCTGAGCGCCTTCCTCTAACCGCTCCACGCGAGCCCGCACGCGGCCCGCAGCGCGAGGTCCTGCGGCCCCTGGAGATCCAGGTGCGCCCCCGCGCGAACCGCACGGCCCTCACCGCACGCCGCGCCGTCACCGGCGAGGGACACGGGCGGGTGCGGGACCAGCAGCGCACGCAGGTCCCAGCCGACGAAGGTGGGCCGCGACTCGGGCGGGGCTGCGAGGAGCTCGTCGAGCTCCGTGACGCCGGTGAGCACGAGCAGGCAGTCGGTGCCGGTGGCGCGCGCGCCGAGCACATCGGTGTCGAGCCGGTCGCCGACCACGAGCGGTCGACGCGCGCCGACCCGCTCGACGCTGGCCATGTGGAGCTCGGGCTGCGGCTTGCCGACGACCACAGGCGTCGCGCCCGTCGCAGTCTCGAGCGCGGCCACGAACGCGCCGTTGCCGGGGACAGGCCCGCGCGCACTGGGGTACGTCGCATCCCGGTTGCCGGCCACCCACAGCGCACCGGCCCGGATGGCCACGGCCGCCTCCGCGAGGTCCTCCCAGGTCGTCGCCGTCGACAGGCCCTGCACCACCGCGAGCGCACCGGCGGCATCGCGCACCGGCCGGAGCCCTGCCGCCTCGACCTCCTCGGCCAGCCCGTCCGTCCCGACCACGAGGATCCGGGATCCGGCGGGCAGCCGCGCCACCAGGTATCGCACGGCTGCCTGCGCGGAGGTGACGACGTCGTCGGGGTCCGCGGGGATGCCGAGCGCGGTCAGGTGCTCGGCCACCGCAGCAGGGCGTCGGGAGGCGTTGTTGGTCACGAATGCCGCCCGCATGCCGGCATCGCGCGCTGCCGCGATCGACGCCGCAGCGTGGGGCACCGGGTCAGGGCCGACGTACAGCACGCCGTCGAGATCGAGCAGCGCTGCGTCGTAGACCTCGTGCAGCGGCCGCTCCGACGTACCGAGGCCGGCGGGAGAGGCAGGTCCCACTAGCGGCGCGAGGCCGTCAGCGCTGCACGCGCGCCCCGCAGAGCCGTGCTGTAGTAGGCGATGTCGGGACGCATCGCCGCGGCGAGTGACAGGTGCTCCACGGCCGCCGCGAGGTCGCCCAGCTTGGTCAGCGCCAACCCGAGGCCGAACTGCGCGTAGTCGTCAGCGGGGTTCACCGAGATGATCCAGGCGAAGTTCTCGCGCGCCTCCTCGTACATCCCCATGTCGAACTGCGCCCGCGCCAGTGCCTCACGCGCCATGCGCGACTCAGGCTCGCTCGTGGAGGCATGGCCGAGCACCTGCACGGCAGAGGAGGCGTCTCCGCTCTCGAGCAGCTCCAGACCGCGCAGGTACCAGTCGTAGGCGTCGCCACGCGGCGCCACGTCGGGCGGGGGCGGGGGCAGGTCCGCATACGGCCGCGGTCGCTCCTCGTCCGGCGCCCGGGGGTCGTACCGGGGGTCGTACCTGTCGGACACGCCGCCTCCTCGCTCTCGACCCGCGTCGTCGCCGCCGCGGGCACTGCCTGGTCACCTCGGGCTCAGACCTAGCATCAGCCCATGCCCGACGGTCCCGCTGCTGCCTCGCCCTCTCCTCCTGCGCCGCCCCGCCCTGACGGGCTGGTGCTCGCGCCGTTCCGTGCCTTGCGGTACGACCCGACACGGTCCGACCTCACCACGGTCACCTCGCCGCCGTACGACGTGCTGGACGCCGCCGGCGTCGCGGCGCTCGAGGAGGCGAGCGACGTCAACGTCGTGCGTCTCATCCTCCCACGGGACGGAGCCGCCGAGGGGGACCGCTACGAGCGAGCCGCCGCCACGCTCCGTGCGTGGCGAGCTACGGGCGTGCTGCAGGTCGACGAGGCGCCTGCGCTGTACGTGTACGAGCAGGCCTCCGACACGCATGCGCAGCGGGGTCTCGTCGGCGCGCTGGCGCTGAGCCCGGCGGAGGACGGCGTCGTGCTGCCCCACGAGAACACGATGTCCGACACCGTCTCGGACCGGCTGGCGCTCTACACCGCGGTCGAGGCCGACCTCGAGCCGATCTTCCTCGTGTACGCAGGAGGCGGAGCGGCCAGCGCCGCGGTCGGTCAGGTCGACGACCGGGTGCCACTGGTCGACGTCACGCTCGCCGACGGGCTTCGCCATCGGCTGTGGGCGCTGACCGATCCCGCGGAGCTCGAGGCCGTCGCGGCAGACCTGCGCCCGCGCACGGCGCTCATCGCTGACGGCCACCACCGGTACGCGACCTACCTGCAGCGGCAGGCCGCCGCGCACGCACGGGGCGCAGGGCCGGGGCCCTGGGACGCGGGTCTGGTGCTGCTGGTGGACACCACCCGGTTCGGGCCTGAGGTGCACCCGATCCACCGCGTGATCCCGGGGATCGCAGCGACCGAGCTGGCTGGTCGGTCAGCGGAGCACGCGAAGGTCGAGGAGCTCGACGGTGCAGGCCTGAAGGCGGGGCTGGAAGCACTGCGAGCGGCGGGGGCCCAGGGACCTGCGTACCTGCTCGCGGACGGTGCGGGAGCGGTGCTGCGCCTGCTGACGGAGCCGTCGCGGGACGGTCTGCGCAACGCCCTGCCTCCGGAGCGCTCCGCGGCTTGGCGCGAGCTGGATGTCACGGTGCTGCACCACTTCTTGGTGCCCGTGGCGTGGGGGCTCACAGACGACGTCGAGAGCGTCGGCTTCGAGCACGACGTGAGCGCCGCGCTCGCCGCCGCGGCGCGTACCGACGGCACCGCCGTGCTGCTCAACCCGACCGCGTCGGACGTCGTGGCCGCCGTAGCAGCGCAAGGCGAGCGGATGCCGCGCAAGTCGACCCTGTTCACGCCCAAGCCCCGCACGGGGATGGTCATCCGCGACCACCTGGTGGACTGACCGCGGCGGTGCTCAGGCCGCGCGGGACACCCGCTTGGCCCGGGCTACCTCCACCTCGTACCGGGAGCCGGCGCCGCCCGGTGTCCGGAAGAACCGACGACGCAGGGCGCCCTGGAGCTCGAGGACGTCGCCTCGCTGCCACCTGAGCGCGGAGCGGCGCAGCGCCGCCGTCCGCCCGACGCAGTCGATGGTGTCCACCGAGGCGGCCCGCGGACCGGCGGAGCGGGCGCTGGTGGGCCGGTCGACGACCAACCGCAGGGTCAGCAGGACGTCCCCGCTCGGGAGCTCGCGCTCCACGGGCTCGGCTGCCAAACGGCCGACCAGCAGGACCTCGTTGCGCGCTGTGCTCTCCATGCTGACTCCCTCGACGTGGCGTGACCGGCGCGGTCAGGCTTCCCGCCGTACGGGGGTGCGGTGGTGCGGACGGTGCCCTGTGTGGACGCTGGCGCAGCCGTTGTGGGCCGTGAGATCTCAGTGGGCGGGGCCGGTGCCGGCGTCCTGCTCGACGTCGTCCGCGTGGTCGGGTTGGAGGTCCTCCAGCACGAGCCCGTCCAGCTCGAGGAGGCGTTCCTGCGCGTCGGTCTCGCCGTCCGGGTCCGCCTCGACCGCGGCCGCGAACCACTGGCGCGCGTCCTCCTCACGGCCCAGCGCGAGCAGCGCGTCCGCGTAGGCGTACCGCAGGCGACCGGTCCAGGGCTTCACCGGCCCGGTCAGGGCACCGACCTCCAGCAGGTGCGCTGCAGCCTCAAGCTGACCGCGGTCGCGTCGCGCGCCGCTGCAGACGATGAGCAGCTCGATGCGCGCCGCCGGGTCCAGCCGGTCCACGTCCTTGTCGTCCCCCATGGCCAGGGCCCGGTCGGGGCGACCCAGGGCGCGCTCGCAGTCCGCCATGACGGCCAGGTGGTCGGGCTCGCCGGTGATCCGGCGCGCCGCCCGGAGCTCGGCGAGCGCCTCGGCCCACTCGCCCGCCACGTAGGCGACGAGCCCGTTCGCCTCGCGCACCGCGCCGACCCTGCCTGCCATGGCGGTGGCCGCTCGCACGTGCCTGAGTGCCTGCTCGGGATCGTCGTCCATCAGCCGACCCGCCATCACGAGGTGGCGCGCGACCAGGTCCGCGGTGTCCTTCGACAGCCCGAGCAGCTGCTTGCGCGCCTGCGCGTCGAGCTCACGTGCCTCGACGTCCTCCGGGACGTGCACGCGCGTGGCGAGCCGTCGCGCCTCGCGACGCGGGTCGAACGGACGATCATCGGGCACGCCGGCACGGGCGCGTGGACCACGACGGTCCCCGCCTGGTGGTCGGCCTGCGCTCGAGGCGGCTCGCGTGGTGCGGGGAGGACCGATCGGCCTCGGGGGGCGGGCCTCGCCCGGGTCGTCCTGGCTCATTGTCGTCGACCTGCTCCGCTCGAACGAAAGAAAGGCACCGGCGGTGAGAAAGCATGAACCGGTAAAACGCAAGGAGGGCCGACCCTGCTGGGTCGGCCCTCCTTGTGAAGTGTTGTCCGGCGGCGTCCTACTCTCCCACACAGTCTCCCGTGCAGTACCATCGGCGCTGAGAGGCTTAGCTTCCGGGTTCGGAATGTTACCGGGCGTTTCCCTCTCGCCATGGCCGCCGAAACTCTATGGAGATATCGCGGCAGACCTCACCTCTTGCGAGGGTGGCCCCGACCGTATCTCGGGAACCGCACAGTGGACGCGTTTGCTCACAAGGAGCAGCAGTTTGTGGTCAAGCCCTCGGCCTATTAGTACAGGTCAGCTGCACGTGTTGCCACGCTTCCACTTCCTGCCTATCA
>DATLCV010000126.1:0-54522 GCA_035526225.1 Mycobacteriales bacterium | reverse complement strand
GGGGCGACGTAGGCATCGGCCACGTCGACGGCTCCCGGGATGTTGATCGCGTTGACGTGCACCAGGTCTGCTGTGGCAGAGCCGGAGTAGGCACCGGTCGCCGCGGACGCGGCGGGTGCGGTGACGAGAAAGGCTCCGGAGCTGATGGCGACAGCGGCGGTGGCGGTGAGAAGAGCGGCGGGGCTGATACGTCGCTGTGATGGCATGGGTTAGATCCTCCTTGCACTTTCGGTACCCGGTGGCACAACCGATCAACGACCTTCGACGGAGAGTGGCGTGGGTAAGGCCTCGTATCCGCCACAAGATATAGATCTGTCCGTTCCTGGTAAGGCTTCTGTTCCCAAGTGGTGCCCCTGGGGTCAGCAGCGCGCAGGCGAAGGTGCACGCAGGGTCACCAGGTAGTCGTTCACGGGGCGCTGGATGCAGCCGGGCGCGCCCACCCGGTAGACGGTGTGGCCGTCCCCCTCGTGGGTGAGCAGCACGCCGTGGCTCAGCTGGCGCGCCAGCGCCTTCGCCCACACGTAGGGGGTCGCGGGGTCGCGCGTCGTGCCGATGACCACCACGGGGGGGCTCCCGGGCGCCGTGACCGGGTGCGGCCGACCGGTGGCGGGGGTGGGCCAGGCGATGCAGCCGATGCCCGACAGCGCGATGGTCGGGCCGAACCGGGGCGCCGTCCGGGCGGCCTCGGTGGCGAGGTCGTAGTAGGGCTTCTCCGTGCGGGGCCACGGCCGGTCGACGCAGTTCACGGCGAAGTTCGCCTCGGTCAGGTTGGCGTAGCCGTGCTCCCCCCGCTCGAGGTAGCTGTCGCTCAGGTTCAGGAGCGGCCCGCCTTCGCCGTGCTGCGCCATGGCGAGCGCGTCTGCGAGCGCAGGCCAGCCGTAGTTCCGGCTGTACAAGCCGGCGGTGACGCCGAGCGTGAACTCGTCCGGACCGACCCGCCGAGTGCCGTCGCCGGGGAGCGAGTGCGCGTCGACCCGGGCTGCCAGTGCGTCGAACGCGGACCGGAGGTCCCCTCTGACGGCGTCGCGGAAGGCGCAGTCGGAGCGGGCGCAGTGGTCGAGGAAGGCGTTGAAGGCACCGTCGAACCCCGCCGACTGCCCGCGCAGGAAGCCGTCCCAGGTCAGGGTCGGGTCCAGTGCCCCGTCGAGCACCATCGCGCGCACCCGCGTGGGGAACTGGTCCAGGTACGCCGCTCCGACAGCGGTGCCGTAGGAGTAGCCGAGGTAGGTGAGCTTGCTGTCGCCCACGGCCTGGCGCACCCGGTCGAGGTCCTGGGCCACCACCTGCGTGTTCACGTAGGGCAGCACGCGCCCGGAGCGGCTCCGGCAGCCGGCGGCGAGCGCGCGGTTGCCCTGGAGCAGCGCGGAGCGCTCGGCCGCGCTGTCGGGCACGGGGTCGAGGTGGTAGTACTCGTCGAGCTGCGCCGTCGACAGGCACCGCACCGGTGCGCTGTGCCCCACCCCCCGCGGGTCGAAGCTCACCAGGTCGAACCGCGCCCGCACCGCGGACGGGAAGTTCTCGTAGCTGCCCTTGAGCCAGTCGACCGCCGACGCCCCGGGTCCCCCAGGGTTGGCGAGCAGCGAGCCGATGCGGTGCGAGCCGGTGGCCCGGTGCCGGGTCAGCGCGAGCCCGACTGTGCCCAGCGCCGGCTTCGTCTCGTCGAGCAGCACTGTCAGGGTTGCGCACTGGAACCCGTTGCCGCACCCCTTCCACGACGACAGCCGACCCGGCCGCGGTACGCCGGGAGCTGCCGTCGTCGTCGGGGCGACCGTGGGCGTCGCTGTCGCCGAGGTCGTCGTCGGAGAGGGCGCGAGCTTCGCCCTGTCGGAGCTGCTGCTGCAGGCGGTCAGGAGCAGCAGCGGGGCAAGCAGCAGGGTGGCACGGCGGGTACGGGAGGTGGGGGGGCGCACCACCGCATTCTCGCAGTCACCCGGCGGGTAGCCTGGCAGTTCGGCAGAGCAGCCCCACTCACCCTCCCCTAGGCGGCGTTTCAGCGGTGTCGGCGCAGGACCAGCAGAGCCCCTCCTCCTCGCAGGAGTTCGGCGCGAACGAGTGGTACATCCAGGAGCTCTACCAGGACTACCTGAAGGACCCCGCCAGCGTCCCCGAGACCTGGCGCTCCTTCCTCGCCGACTACCACCCCGTGAGCGCCCCGCCGGCCCCCAACGGCGGCGCCCCGGCCGCGGCGCCCGCTCCCGCCGTACCGGCTGCTGCGCCTGCCGCAGCGCAACCAGCCGCGGTGCCCCCCACCCCCGCCTCCGGGACGGGAGTCGGGGCAGAGCCCGTTCCAGCGGCGAAGTCGGGTCCTGCCCCGACTCCCGTCGCGCAGGAGGCGGCGGCGGCAGCGGAGCCGGCGGCGGTCGAGGAGCCGGTACGCACCCCGCTGAAGGGTGCAGCGGCCCGCGTCGTCGCGAACATGGAGGCCTCGCTCGCCATCCCGACCGCCACCAGCGTGCGGGCGGTCCCGGCGAAGCTGCTGGCCGACAACCGCACGGTCATCAACAACCACCTGCGCCGGGCCCGCGGCGGCAAGGTCTCCTTCACGCACCTCATCGGGTACGCGCTGGTCAAGGCGGTCAGCGACCTCCCGGTCATGAACAACGCGTACGCCGAGATCGAGGGCAAGCCGCAGGTCGTGGCTCCGCCGCACGTCGGGCTCGGCCTCGCGATCGACCTGCAGAACCCGAACGGGTCGCGGTCGCTGGTCGTCGCGGCCATCAAGAACGCGGACACGCTGGACTTCGCGCAGTTCCACGCGGCGTACGAGGACATCGTCCGTCGCGCGCGCAACGGCAAGCTCACCGTGGAGGACTTCGCCGGGGCGACGATCAGCCTCACCAACCCGGGCGGGATCGGCACGGTGCACTCGATGCCGCGCCTGATGCAGGGGCAGGGCGCGATCATCGGCGTCGGCGCCATGGAGTACCCGGCGGAGTACCAGGGTGCCGCTGAGGAGAGCCTTGCGCAGCTGGCGATCTCCAAGATCATCACGCTGACGTCGACGTACGACCACCGCGTCATCCAAGGCGCCCAGTCCGGCGAGTTCCTGCGTCGCATGCACCAGCTGCTTCTCGGCGAGGACGGGTTCTACGACGACGTCTTCCACGCGCTGCGCATCCCGTACGAGCCGGTGCGCTGGGTCGCGGACGTCTCCACCAGCCACGAGGGCGACCTCGACAAGGCCACGCGCGTCAACGAGCTCATCCACGCCTACCGGGTGCGCGGGCACCTGATGGCCGACACCGACCCGCTCAACTTCAAGATCCGTACGCACCCCGACCTCGACGTGGTCAACCACGGCCTGACGCTGTGGGACCTCGACCGCGAGTTCCCGGTGGGCGGCTTCGCCGGCCAGCGGGTCATGAAGCTGCGCGACGTCCTCGGGGTGCTGCGCGACTCCTACTGCCGCAACGTCGGCATCGAGTACATGCACATCCAGGACCCGGCGCAGCGGCGCTGGATCCAGGAGCGGGTGGAGAAGAAGGCACCGGCGCAGGACCGCGCGCTGCAGCTGCACGTGCTGCACACGCTCAACGCCGCCGAGGCGTTCGAGAGCTTCCTGCAGACCAAGTTCGTCGGGCAGAAGCGGTTCTCGCTCGAGGGCGGCGAGTCGGTCATCCCGATGCTCGACGCGGTGCTGTCAGGCGCAGCGACGGCCGGGCTCGAGGAGGTCGTCCTCGGCATGGCCCACCGTGGCCGGCTGAACGTCCTGGCGAACATCGTGGGCAAGTCCTACGGGCAGATCTTCCGCGAGTTCGAGGGCAACATCGACCCGTCGTCGGTGCAGGGCTCGGGCGACGTGAAGTACCACCTCGGTGCCGAGGGCACCTACACCTCCGTCAACGGCACCGAGATCCGGGTCTCGCTCACGTCGAACCCCTCGCACCTGGAAACGGTGGACCCGGTGCTCGAGGGCATCGTGCGGGCGAAGCAGGACCTCATCGACAAGGGTGAGGCCGGCTACACCGTGCTCCCCGTGCTGCTGCACGGTGACGCCGCGTTCGCCGGGCAGGGCGTCGTCGCGGAGACCCTGCAGATGGGCCAGCTCCGCGGTTACCGCACCGGCGGCACGGTGCACATCGTCATCAACAACCAGGTCGGGTTCACGACCGCGCCCGAGAGCAGCCGCTCCTCGACGTACTCGACGGATGTCGCGCGCACCGTCCAGGCGCCGATCTTCCACGTGAACGGTGACGACCCCGAGGCCTGCGTGCGCGTCGCAGTGCTGGCCTTCGAGTTCCGGCAGGCGTTCAAGAAGGACGCCGTCATCGACCTGCTGTGCTACCGCCGTCGCGGGCACAACGAGGGCGACGACCCCTCGATGACCCAGCCCCTGATGTACGACGTGATCGACCGCAAGCGGTCGGTGCGCAAGACGTACACCGAGCACCTCGTGGGCCGTGGCGACATCACGGTCGAGGAGGCAGAGGAGGCTCTGAAGGACTACCAGCAGCAGCTGGAGCGCGTGTTCGCCGAGACCCGCGACGCGAGCACGTCCGTCGCCGCGGAGCCCGTGCTCGCCCCTCTGCTCGACCTGTCAACCATCGAGACCGCCGTGAGCCAGGACGTGCTCGACACCCTCGGCCGTGCCCACGTCGACCTGCCCGAGGGCTTCACCCCGCACCCGAAGCTCGCGCCCCTCATGGAGAAGCGCGCTGCGATGGTGCGCGATGGCGGCGTCGACTGGGGGTTCGGCGAGGTCCTCGCGTTCGGTTCGCTGCTCCTGCAAGGGACCCCGGTGCGCCTCGCCGGTCAGGACTCGCGCCGTGGCACCTTCGTGCAGCGGCACGCCACCCTGATCGACCGGGTCACGGGTGAGGAGCACACCCCGCTCAAGCACCTCGGGCCGGACGCCGCGCCGTTCTACGTTTACGACTCCCTGCTGTCGGAGTACGCCTGCCTCGGCTTCGAGTACGGCTACGCCGTCGCGCGGCCGGAGGCGCTCGTGCTGTGGGAGGCGCAGTTCGGCGACTTCGTCAACGGCGCCATGACCGTCATCGACGAGTACATCTCCTCCGGCGAGGCCAAGTGGGGGCAGCGCTCCGGCGTGACGATGCTGCTGCCGCACGGCTACGAGGGCCAGGGGCCCGACCACTCCTCGGCCCGCATCGAGCGCTTCCTGCAGCTGTGCGCCGAGGACAACATGACGGTGGCCTACCCCACGACCCCCGCGCAGCACTTCCACCTGCTGCGGGCGCAAGCACTCGCCCACGTCGAGCGGCCGCTGGTGGTGTTCACCCCCAAGTCGATGCTGCGGCTGAAGGCGGCCACGTCCGCCCCCACCGACTTCACCTCGGGCCACTGGCAGCCGGTCCTGGCGGACCCGGAGATGCCGGACCCGGCCGGCGTCACCCGCGTGGTGCTCAGCGCCGGCAAGGTCCACTACGACCTGGCGGCCTACCGCCGCAAGGCCTCCGACGCCAGCGTGGCCCTGCTGCGGGTGGAGCAGCTCTACCCGCTGCCGGGTGCGCAGGTCCGCGCCGCGTTGGCGGCTTACCCCCAGGCCAATGACGTCGTGTGGCTGCAGGAGGAGCCCGCCAACCAGGGCGCCTGGGCGCACATCGCCCTCTCCCTGCCGGAGCAGCTGCCCGCCGGCACGCAGCTGCGCAGGATCTCGCGCCGTGCCGCGGCATCCCCCGCGGTCGGGTCGCACAAGGTCCACGAGATGGAGCAGGCGGCGCTCGTCGAGGCTGCGTTCTCCCGATGAGGGCCGGCCGCTGACGTGTACTTCACCGACCGCGGCATCGAGGAGCTCGTGCAGCGCCGGGGCGAGGAGCAGGTGACCCTCGCCTGGCTCGCCGAGCGGCTGAAGGACTTCGTGGACGAGCACCCTGAGTTCGAGGTGCCCGTCGAGCGGGTCGCCACGTGGCTGGCCCGTCTCGACGACGAGGAGGAGTAGCCGTTCCTCCCTCAGGCGTGCGGCGCGAGATCGGCGTCGTTCGCCGCCAGCAGGCTCGAGGCCGCCTCCAGGACGTGCCACTCGAGCACGTGGCAGACGATCCGGAAGAAGCGCACGTCGCGCAGGTCGTCCCAGGTGCTCGGCACGGACTCGATGTCGCTCATGATCTGTACCTCGGGGAGAAGGGGTGTGAGCCCACGCTCCCCCGGGACAGACCCGTCGTACATGACCAACTCGGGCAGACCTGCTGATCCCCAATGACCAGGGGCCGAAGTAGTCCCTTTCGGTCAGCCGGCTCTACCCCGCACGCGGGTTGCCTCGACCCGGTCGGGGAAGGTCCCTGACATGCCCGGCGCAGCGCGGACCCCTGAAGAACGTGCGACGGAGGAGGTCGAGGTCGAGCTTTCGCACGACGAGGCTGCGGCGGGGCGGGCTCGGAACGAGGTCCGGGAGGCCTTCACCCGCTGGGGCCTGACCGTGCTGGTCGACGACGCCGTGCTGGCCGTGAGCGAGCTCGTCACGAACGCCGTCAAGCACGGGCACCCGCCGGTGCTGCTCCGGCTCTCCCAGTGCGACGGCAGGGTGAGGATCGACGTCAGCGACACCCGGCCGGAGACCGTCAGCCGGGAGTGGCCGGTGGCGAGCAACGACTGCGAGTCCGGCAGGGGGCTGGGCATCGTGGAGGCTGTCTCCGACGACAGTGGGATCGAGAGCACGAGCGACCGGGGCAAGTCGGCCTACGTGTCCTGGGACGTCGATCCGCACGCGCCCTCGGGCCGGTAGCCGCCGCCGCTAGGCTCACCAGGTGCTCTCTGCGGGTTCGGTCGACCTCAGAGCGCTCCTCGACGCCGTCGAGGCAGCCTCCCCCACCCAGGGCGTGGACGCGCTCGCCGCCGAGCTCGCCAAGATGGTCGGGGCCACTGAGGTCAGCTTCCTGATCGCGGACGTCGCGGGAGGCACCCTCGAGCGGCTGGCCCGGGCATCGAGCGACGGCGAGTCGGTCCGCGAGCGCGAGGCGGCCGACACGGTGCCCCTCGTCGGCACGGCCGCCGGCGCTGCGCTCCGCACGCAGACCGTGCAGGTCGTGCCCGTGCCGGCGGCTGACGAGGTCTGGCTGTTCGCCCCGGTGACAGAGCGCGGCGAGGCCGTGGGGGTGCTGGAGCTGCTCCTGCCCTACCAGCCCGACTCCGACACTGTGGACTACGTCGCCGATGCCGCGCACGCACTCGCCTACGTCGTCATCGCGGACCGTCGGTACACCGACCTGTACGAGTGGAGCTCGCGCAGCGTCCCGCTGACGCTGGAGGCCGAGATCCAGCGGCGGCTGCTGCCGCTGTCCTACACGTGCGAAGCCGGCCAGTTCACCCTCGGCGGCTGGCTCGTTCCCGCGACGGCCGCCGGCGGCGACACATTCGACTTCGCGCTTGACCGGGATGTCTTGAACATCAGCATCACCGACGCCATGGGCCACGGCGTCGCGGCGGCGCTGCTCGCCACCCTGGGAGTCGGGAGCCTGCGCAACAGCCGCCGGGAGGGCCTGCCCCTGGTCGAGCACGCCCGGCAGGCGAACGAGGCCTTGATCAAGCACGCGAAGGACGACCAGTTCCTGACCGGCCAGCTGTTCCGCATCGAGCTGGCCACGGGACTCGTCCAGGTGGTCAACGCAGGGCACGTCCTGCCGATGCTGGTGCGTGACGGCAGCCTGGTGGAGGTCCAGCTCGAGGCCGACCCCGCCTTCGGCATCGACGACCGGACCGCCTACCACCTTCAGCGGTTCAGCCTGCTGCCAGGCGACCGGCTGGTCCTGCTAACGGACGGGATGCTGGAGCGCAGCGCACGGGGCGCCGATGTCGCCGGCCTCCTGCCCCAGCTCGGGCACTTGCACCCTCGTGAGGCCGTGCAAGCCCTCACCGGGGCAGTAGTCGCAGCGTCCAACGAGGAGCTGGACGACGACGCGACCGCGTTGGTGCTGGACTGGTACGGCGGTCCCGACCAGACCCGCGAGGCCAGCTCAGGTTCGACGGACGACCGGGCCTCCACCTAGTCGTCCCCAGGGTCACTGCCAGGCGCCTGGCGGACGACCGCGGCTGCGCAGCCCCCACACCAGAGCAGCGCCCACGACGAACCCCACGACGTGGGCACCGTAGGCGACCCCGGACCCGGCCGCGACGCCGGCGCCGCGGAAGTAGAGGTACTGCAGCAAGAACCAGCCGCCGAGCACCAACCACGCCGGCAACCGCACGGGCAGGAAGAAGAAGAACGTCAGCAGCGACAGCACCCTGGCCCGCGGGTAGAGCACGAGGTAGGCGCCGAGCACGCCGGCGATGGCCCCGCTCGCCCCCACGAGGGGCTGCGTCGACGAGGCCTGGAACAGCGCGAAGCCGTAGGTCGCGGCATACCCGCAGATCAGGTAGAACCCCAGGAAGCGCAGGCGTCCGAGCCGGTCCTCCACGTTGTTGCCGAACACGAACAGGAACAGCATGTTGCCGAGCAGGTGCAGCCACCCGCCGTGCAGGAACATCGCCGTGAGCACCGACACGAACGGCGACTTGTCGTACGACGGGGGGCTGGTCACCAAGCACCCCACGCCGCGGTCGCTGCGGGCGACCTGCCCCGTCGCTCCGGCGTCGAGCGCGCGGTTGTGCACCAGCTCGTCAGGCTTGGCCGCCCAGTGGTCGAAGAACTCGAGCTGGCGGCACTCGTGGGCGAGGTCCGACGACCCGACGACGTGCGTCGCCACCGGGCTCATCAGGAAGACGACGACGTTGATGGCGAGCAGCAGGTAGGTCACGACCGGCGTGCGCCGGGTGGGGTTGTCGTCGTGGACCGGGATGACCATCAGACGGTCAGCACCAGCTTGCCGAACACGTCCCCCGCGGCCAGCCGCTCGAAGGACGCTCGCGCGTCTGCGAGCGGCCGCACGTCGTCGATCACGGGCCGCAACCCGGTGTTGGCGCACAGCTGGAGCAGGTCACGCAGCTCCTCTCGGTTGCCCATCGTCGACCCGATCACCTTGAGCTGCAGGAAGAAGACCCGGTTCAGGTCGGCGGAAGGGTCGGGGCCGGAGGTGGCCCCGGAGACGACGAGCGCCCCCCCGGGGCGCAGCGCCCGCAGCGAGTGCGCCCACGTCGCCTTGCCGACGGTCTCCATCACCGCGTCGACCTTGCCCGGGAGCCGCGCTCCGCTGTCGAACACCTCGTGCGCGCCGATCTCCAACGCCCGTGCCCGCTTGCCCTCGTCGCGGCTGGTCGCCCACACCGTCAGTCCCGCGGCCCGCCCGAGCGCGATCGCCGCGGTGGCGACGCCTCCTCCGGCGCCCTGTACGAGGACCGTCTGCCCCGGCCGGACCCCCGCGTTGGTGAACAGCATCCGGTACGCCGTGAGCCACGCCGTCGGCAGGCACGCGGCGTCCTCCCAGCTCAGCTCCGGCGGTTTCGGGAGCACGTTCGCGGCAGGCACCACGACCTGCTCTGCCAGCGTGCCGTCGTACAGCTCCGACAAGAGGGTGCGACGCGGGTCGAGGGTCTCGTCGCCCTGCCAGCCCGGGGAGGGGACGACTGCGTGCACCACGACCTCGGTGCCGTCGTCGAGGACGCCCGCCCCGTCACAGCCCAGCACCATCGGCAGCCGCTCTGCGGGGAGCCCGACGCCCTTGAGCGACCACAGGTCGTGGTGGTTCAGCGCCGCTGCACGCATGCTGACCCGCACCCACCCGCCCGGCAGCTCGGGCGCCGGGCGCTCGCCGACCGCGAGGCCCGAGAGCGGGTCCTCCACCGACTGGGAGGCGCAGGTCACCGCGAGCACGTAGGGAGCGTAGAAGAGAGCGGGCCGGAGCGCCGCGAGGCACGAGGGGCAGCGAGGACCGGGAAACTACTGTGCGCGACCCATGGCCGCGCACAGTAGTTCCCCTCACTCACGAGGCAGATGTACGTGACTTCCGGGTGAGGGACGCGCATGCTCAGGGCATGGCCGGTACCTGCCGGATACGTCTCCTCGGCGACTTCGCCGTCGACGTCGACCGACACCCCGTTTCCCCCAAGGCTTGGCGGCGCGAGAGCGCCGACCTGGTCAAGGTCCTCGCGCTCGCGCCCTCCCACCGCCTGGAGCAGGAAGAGGTCCTGCGCCGGCTGTGGCCGGCGCTTCCCGTGGCTGCCGGTCTCAAGGAGCTGCACCGCGCGGCGAAGGACGTCCGGAAGGCGCTGTGCGACGGGCGGGCGGTGACGCACGAGGGCACCCGCCTGCGCCTGTGGCCGCTCGGCGAGCTGTGGGTCGACGCCTTGGCGTTCACCGCGCACGCCAAGCACGCGCGCAGCCCCGACCACCGGACTGAGGCGGTGGCGCTCTACACCGGGGACCTCCTGCCCGACGACCTCGACGCGTGGTGGACCGAGCCCATGCGCACGCGTCTGCGCCTCATGCACCTCGAGCTGCTGCGGGACCCGGACAGCGGGACCCCACCCTGGATCGACCTGCGGAGCGCGGCCGCCCTGACGCAGGCCTGACCTACAGCCGGGCGACTCCGTCGCGGCGCGCTGCTGCCGCCACGGCAGCGGCCACCGCCGGCGCCACCGTCGGGTCGAACACCGACGGGATGATGTGGTCGGGCCGCAGGTCGTCGGTGATCACCTCGGCGAGCGCGAGCGCAGCCGCCTGCTTCATGCCCTCCGTCACGCGGGTGGCGCGCACCGACATGGCCCCCTTGAAGACCCCGGGGAACGCGAGCACGTTGTTGATCTGGTTGGGGTAGTCGGAGCGGCCGGTGGCCACGACCGCGGCACCGGCCCGCGTCGCGTCCTCGGGGTGGATCTCCGGCTCCGGGTTCGCCATCGCAAAGACGATGGCGTCGGGCGCCATCGAGGCGACAGCCTCGCTCGGCACCTTGCCGGCAGACAGGCCCAGGAACACGTCGGCACCCCGCAGCGCCGTCTCGATGCTGCCGGTCAGGCGGCCCCGGTTGCTGATCGCCGCGAAGGCCCGCTTCTCGTCGTTCAGGTCGGTGCGGTCCAGGTGCACGATCCCCTTGCTGTCGGCGACGGCGAGGTCACCGATGCCGGCTTCGAGCACCATGCGGGAGACCGCGATGCCGGCCGCGCCGGCGCCGCTCACGACGACGCGCAGGTCCTTCAGCTCCCGGCCGGTGACCCGGGCCGCGTTGCGCAGGGCC
Organism: Mycobacteriales bacterium; assembly: GCA_035526225.1. Classification (GTDB taxonomy): domain Bacteria; phylum Actinomycetota; class Actinomycetes; order Mycobacteriales; family SCTD01; genus RYN-111. The sequence continues at coordinate 43,459 of DATLCV010000126.1, read as the reverse complement.
GCGAGGACGACGATCGCCGTACCGTGCTGGTCGTCGTGGAAGACCGGGATGTCGAGCCGCTCCTGCACCCGCCGCTCGACCTCGAAGCAGCGCGGGGCGCTGATGTCCTCGAGGTTGATCCCGCCGAAAGCGGGAGCCAGCCGTACGACGGTCTCGACGAGCTCGTCGACGTCGGTGACATCGAGGCACAGCGGCACGGCGTCGAGGCCTCCGAAGTGCTTGAAGAGCATCGCCTTGCCCTCCATCACGGGCAGACCGGCGACGGCGCCGATGTCGCCGAGACCGAGGACGGCGGTGCCGTCGGTGACGATCGCGACGGTTCGGCTCTTCCAGGTGTAGTCGTAGGCGAGGTCCGGGTCGGCCTCGATGGCGGTGCAGATGCGCGCCACGCCAGGGGTGTACGCGAGGGACAGGTCCTCGCGCGTCTCGAGCGGGACGCTGAGGTTCACCTCGATCTTGCCGCCGCGGTGCAGCGCGAACGCTGGGTCGGCATCCCGGTCCTCACGGTCCACGTCGGTCAGGTCCTCCAGGAAGGCGGTCACACGTGCTCCTCATGGCGCCACCGCACCCCACCGGGTGCCGGACGACGCCGTCGTGCCAACGAGTCGGGGATGCGCGGCGGAGGTGAGCTGCGCGGCGTCCGTCGGGGGTGGCCCGGGGCTCCATGGTCGCACACGGGATCGTGTCGCCCGCGACGTGGGGGCGGTGCAAGGATGCGATCAACAACGACCTCCGGAGGCCCCTGTGCTCTCGAAGCTCCTCGCGCTCGCCGCCGCGACAGTGCTGCTCACCGCCGGCTGCGGCAGCGACGACTCGCCCACCGTCGACGAGCCCAAGAGCGGCTCCCTCGCCTCGCTGCTGCCGCAGGCGATCCGGGACAAGGGCACGCTCGTCGTCGGCTCCGACATCGCGTACCCGCCGGTGGAGTCCTTCGACACCGATGGCAAGACCGCGATCGGTCTCGACCCTGACCTGGCGAAGGCGATCGGCGACCTGCTCGGGGTGAAGCTCGTGTTCCGCAACGGGACCTTCAACGGGCTCATCCCGTCTCTCACCAGCAAGCGCATCGACCTGATCATGAGCGCGATGAGCGACAGCAAGAAGCGCCAGCAGTCCGTGGACTTCGTCGACTACTTCGTGGTGGGGACGTCGATCATCGTGAAGAAGGGCAACCCCGAGGGCATCACGACCCTCGACGACCTGTGCGGCAAGACGGTCGCGATCCAGCAGGGCACGACGCAGGACGACGTGGCCGAGGCGCAGAAGAAGAAGTGCGGTGCCAACAAGCTGACGATCCTGAAGTTCCCCACCGACCCCGAGGCGCTGCTGCAGGTGAAGCAGGGCCGGGCCGTCGCCGACATGAACGACTTCCCCGTGGCCAAGGACGTCGTGCAGAAGACCGGTGACTACGAGGTGGTCGGCGAGCAGATCGAGGCTGGGCCCTACGGCATCGCCGTCCGCAAGGCGGACACGGAGCTGCGCGACGCGATCCAGAAGGCCGTGCAGACGCTCATCGACAACGGCACCTACCGCCGCATCCTCGAGAAGTACGACGTCACCGACGGGGCGGTGACCGAGGCCAAGATCAACGGCGGCACGTGACCGCTCCCGAGCCGCTCGTCGCGGTACCCGTGCGCCACTGGGGCAGGTGGGTCAGCGGCGCGCTCGTGATCGCCTCACTGGTCGCGCTCGTCAACGCGTTCGCGCACGCCGACGTGAGGTGGTCGACGACCAAGCACTTCCTCACCGTCGACACGATCGTGTCCGGTGCGGGAAGGACGTTGCTGATCAGCGTGCTCGCCCAGGCGCTCGGCATCGTGATCGGCGTCGTGGTCGCGGTGATGCGACAGTCGGGAAACCCGGTCACCGGTGCCGTCGCCTGGCTCTACGTCTGGTTCTTCCGCGGCACACCGGTGCTGCTGCAGCTGCTGATCTGGTACAACCTCGCGCTCGTGTTCCCGACGATCCTGGGCCACAGCACGAACGACCTGATGACGCCCTTCCTGGCCGCTCTTCTCGGCCTGGGCATCAACGAGGGCGCCTACATGGCGGAGATCGTGCGTGCCGGGCTTGCCTCTGTCGACGAAGGCCAGAGCGAGGCCGCGCAGTCCCTCGGCATGACGCGCGGCCTGATGCTGCGGCGGATCGTGCTGCCGCAGGCGATGCGCGTCATCATCCCGCCGACCGGCAACGAGTTCATCAACATGCTCAAGACCTCGTCGCTGGCCTTCACCATCCAGTACGCAGAGCTGCTCCGGGCCGCGACGAGCATCTACACCAGCAACCTGCAGGTCATCGAGCTGCTGTTCACCGTCGCGGTCTGGTACCTGCTGCTGACCTCGGTCTTCAGCGTCTTCCAGTACTACCTCGAGCGCCGCTTCTCGCGCGGCGCCAGTCGCGAGCTGACGCCGACGCCGCTGCAACGGCTGCGCGCCAACCTCACGAAGGCACCCAGGCTGTGACGACGCCCATGGTGCTGGCCGAGCAGGTGCACAAGCACTTCGGCAAGCTCGAGGTGCTCAAGGGGATCGACCTGCAGGTCGAGCGCGGACAGGTGTGCTGCCTGCTAGGGCCTTCCGGCTCGGGCAAGTCGACGTTCCTGCGCTGCATCAACCACCTTGAGCGGGTCACCGCCGGCCGGCTGTCCGTCGATGGCGAGCTGGTCGGCTACCGCGAGCAGGGCGAGAAGCTGTACGAGCTGCGTGAGACCGAGACCGCGGCCAAGCGGGCCGAGATCGGGATGGTCTTCCAGCGCTTCAACCTGTTCCCCCACATGACCGCGCTGGGCAACGTCGTCGAGGCGCCCATCCGAGTACGGCGGCAGCCGCGCGAGCAGGCCGTTGCGCGAGGTCGGGCTCTGCTCGACCGAGTGGGGCTCGCAGACAAGGTCGACGCCTATCCCGCCCAGCTCTCCGGCGGGCAGCAGCAGCGCGTGGCCATCGCACGCGCCCTGGCCATGGACCCCAAGCTCATGCTCTTCGACGAGCCCACCTCCGCCCTCGACCCCGAGCTCGTCGGCGAGGTGCTGGACGTGATGCGCGACCTGGCCAGCGACGGGATGACGATGGTCGTGGTGACCCACGAGATGGGCTTCGCCAGAGAGGTCGCGGACGAGGTCGTGTTCATCGACGGCGGAGTCGTCGTCGAGTCCGGTCCCCCCGCTCAGGTGATCGACGACCCGGTGATGAAGCGCACCCGCGACTTCCTCCGCAAGGTCCGCTAGCTCCTGCGGCGCAGTGGGCGGTAGCGCCACAGGACGCGGGACTCGACATCCGCCACGCCCGACGGGCCGGTCGCGTACGGGTTGTCGCTCGACAGCAGCCACCCCCCTTCGTACGGCGAGACGGCGCGCTTGACGACGAGCAGGTCCGGGCGCTCCCGGTAGCGCGCGACCACGAGGTCGCCGGGTCGGACCCGAAATCCGCGGCCGACGACCAGCTCGTCGCCGTCGTACAGCGCCGGGACCATGGACGGGCCCTTGACGACCACGGTCCCGATGCGCACCCGGCCTCCACCGCGGACTAGGGTCGAGGAAGATCCCGACGTGGGAAGGACCCCATCATGCTCACCCCCAAGACGATCGTCTCCGCCCACTGCGACCTGCCCTGCGGCGTCTACGACCCCGCGCAGGCCAAGATCGAGGCCGACTCCGTGAAGGCGATCCAGGAGAAGTACCAGGGCAACGAGGACGCGACGTTCCGCACCCGCGCCGTCGGCATCAAGGAGCAGCGGGCCGAGCTCGTGAAGCACCACCTCGACGTCCTCTGGCACGACTACTTCAAGGCCCCGCACTTCGAGAAGTACCCCGGTCTGCACACGCTGTTCAACGACACGGTGAAGCAGGCCAGCGCCTGCAAGCAGAGCAACGACCCGGCCGACGGCCAGAAGCTGCTCGACGGCATCGAGCAGATCGCCGCCATCTTCTGGGAGACCAAGAAGGCCTGACGCCTCGCAAGGGGGCTGGCCTCACGGCCCTCCGGGTGAAATAGTCAGAGAGTGCTGCAAACTCGGTTTGGTCGTCTGCGTCCCCGTTTTCCGCTGCTCCTGGCCGCGGGGCTGAGCCTCGCGACGGTGGTCCCGACCGCGCTGGGCGCCGGTCCGCAGCAGCAACCGACCACTGCGGTGCTCGCACAGCAGGGGCCGATGGACACCGCGGCAGACGATGGCCAGGCGGCGTTCTTCGAGGACCGCATCGCCGACTTCTTCTCCCCCACCGCGCGACTGCGCCAGTCCCCGACCCCCGACGACCACGGCCAGGTCTACAACCTCGTCTACAAGACCGACGCCCGCGTCCCCGGCCAGGAGCTCACGACGTCGGGTGCCGGCGACTCCGCCCTGTACACCGGCAACTACCTCGCCGGCCAGTCCTACCGGTTCGCACTCGCCTCGCGCCGCCTCGCCCTCCTGGCGACGACCCGCGCGACCTACCTCACCGCGCACCCGCAGGCCGAGGCAGGCAGCAACGTCGGCCTCGGCACGGGGAGCGAGGGCCTCGCGGCGATCGACGCCGAGATCACCGACTGGCGCAACCAGCTGCGTGAAGCCAAGCGCCGTGTCGACGTCCTGACCCGGCAGTTCCACATCCTCAGCAACATCTCGAAGGCCTGGGACTACGAGTTCGCCCCCGCCGTCGGGGGTCACAGCGTCGACCCACGTGACCCTGAAGGTGCGGTGGCCGGCGCGCAGGGCCTCGCGCAGGACGCGCCGGGCATCGTCACCGGTGCACCGGGCACGGTCACCCGGCCGGGGTTCATCGACTACGGCGGCGGCATCATCCACGGGGAGCCGGGCCTGCTCTTCCGGGCCTGCTCGCGCGACGACGACCCCGACGCCTTCGACTTCTCCAGCAACGGCGAGAAGGCCTTCGGCCCGCTGCACTGGGACGAGGACGGCCACGACTACTACTGCCTCGGGGGCACCTCACGGGACGCCTACGCCGGCACGACGTACGGCCTGTCGACGGCGCTGGAGCTGGTCGGTCCGCACGACCCAGAGCTCGCCCGACGGGTCGCGGGCGACCTGATGGCGCTCACCGGTTTCGCCTCGAAGTACCTGTGGACCACCCCGCGCCCGCACGGGACGGTCGTTCTCGTCCCCCTCTCGCCGTTCGGCCACGACTTCAACCACGTGATCTCGCCGTTGTTCGTCTACGTGCCCTCGGCGCGGCTGAACATGGCCTCGGTCGCCCGGTACGCCGCGAACCTCCACGGCGACGCGACGCAGAAGCTGCAGTTCGAGGAGGTCTACCGGCAGGAGGTCGCCACCCAGCTGCCCCAGCTGACGGCGTCGATGCTGGTCGACGCCGAGGACCCGCACGCGAGCTACTACAAGTTCCACCTCAACCACACGAACCTGTTCAACCTGTGGCGCCTCGACCCCGACCCGGTGGTCCGCACGGCGGCCGCCCAGGCCATGGGCGCGATGCAGGCAACGACGGGCGACGACCCGAACGCGCTGTACGAGGGCATCGCCTACGCGATGACCGGCGACCCGGTCCGGCTCGCCGAGGCGGTGCGCGACCAGCGGGCCTACCTCGACTACTTCCGGATCACCGAGGCGACGGACCACTACATCAAGAACTCGACCTCCTGCGATGGCAGCCTCACCGACCCGACGAGCGGGCAGCCCTACAAGCTCACCTGCGTGCCCACCGACGAGACGCACGTGCTCGTGACCGCGCCGGACGGCTCGCAGCACGAGGTCGTCAAGCCGGGCACGAGCACGTCGCAGCGTGCCCTCACCGCGCTCCCGATCGGCCTGCGCAAGTCGGCGGACTTCATGTGGCAGAAGGACCCGACGCAGCTCGACGGTGGCTTCAGCAACCCGCGCTACGCCAACCCCGGCTACGACTACCTCACGACGTACTGGCTGATCCGGTACTTCTCCGAGGTCGTCCGCCCGGGCCTGTCGCCGTTCCCGCCGTCCGGGGCCCCGAACTTCCAGTAGCAGGCCCTCAGCAGGTCCTGGGTCCCGGCTCTGGTTGCATGTCGGGCGTGAGGGAGATCTGGGTCGTCCGGCACGGCGAGACGGAGTGGTCGGCGGCGGGTCGCCACACCGGCCGCACCGACGTGCCGCTCACCGAGGTCGGGGAGGAGCAGGCCCGCGGCCTGACCTTCCGGCTCAACCGCGACTGGGACACCGTGCTCACCTCGCCCCTCAAGCGGGCGCTCCGCACCGCCCAGCTCGCCGGCTTCGCGCCGCTCCTCGAGCCCGCCCTGGTCGAGTGGGACTACGGCACGGCAGAGGGGCTCACGACAGCGCAGCTCTCGGCGGCGAAGCCGTGGAGCGTGTGGGACGAGCCGCTCGGCGAGACGGTCGAGGAGCTCGGCGAGCGCGTGCAGGGGGTGCTCGACAAGCTGCCCGACGGTGACGTCCTCATCTTCGGACACGGGCACGTGCTCCGCGTGCTCGCCGCCCTCTACCTCGGCGGCGCCCCGGAGGACGGCAAGCACTTCATGCTCGACGCCGCACGGGTGGGGGTGCTCGGGTACGAGCACGACTACCCCGCCCTGAAGGCGTGGAACGTGTGATCCGCAGCGCCGAGCCGGCCGACGTACCGGTGCTGCTCGAGCTGGTGCACGAGCTGGCGACGTACGAGAGGGAGCCCGACGCGGTCCTCGCCACGGAGGCCGACCTGCACGCCGCCCTGTTCGGGCCGGACCCCTCGGCCGGCTGCCAGGTCGCCGTCGTGGACGGCGCGGTCGTGGGCTTCGCCCTCTGGTACCGCACGTTCAGCACGTGGCTCGGGCAGCCCGGGCTCTGGCTGGAGGACCTGTTCGTCCGCCCCGAGCACCGCGGCTCCGGCCGGGGCAAGGAGCTGCTGACCTCGCTCGCCGCCCTCTGCGTCGAGCGGGGGTGGAGCCGCTTCGAGTGGTGGGTCCTGGACTGGAACGAACCGGCGCAGGGCTTCTACCGCTCGCTCGGGGCGCGCCCGGAGGACGCGTGGACGGTCTGGCGCGTCGACGGGGACGCCCTCACGGCACTCGCCTCGCTGTAGAGAGGGCCGCCAGCGCCTACGGTGTGCGCCACGCACCTACCCAGAAGGACGCGAAGCAGCATGCGCGCACGCCTGATCACCCCTCTCGTCGCCGCACTGGCCCTGCTCCTGCTCCTGCTGGTGGCACCCACCCGGGCGGCGAGCCCGGTCGTGGCGACGCTGAAGCCGGGGCAGTCCGCGTTCTGGGGCTACCACCAGTCCCCGACCTACCGCATCACCGTGCGCCCCGGCGGCTGGCGGCTGCGCGTCGCCTACGACCACCCCGACTTCCGTCGGGCGGCGTACGGCGTGCTGCGCGACCCGTCCGGCAAGGAGGTCGCCAGCCTGAGTGGGTGGGACAGCGGCGAGGCGTACGTGCTCCACCCGGCGCCGGGCACCTGGTCGCTGGAGATGTCTTCGCAGTACGACGAGGTCCGCATGCGCGCGAAGCTCGAGCTCGCGCCGGCCGCTGCGCCCCGCCGGGCCGCGCCGCTGCTCCCCAACCTGCGACTGGTGCCGCCGCACGAGTTCACCTTCACCGGCCAGCTCTCCGGTGGGCGCTTCCTCAACGCCCCCGGTGTCGGGGGCGTCCCCTCCTGCTCCGCCGACGACACCGCTGAGCAGCAGGGCGTGCGGTGCCTGCGCTTCTCGCTCGGCCCCGCCAACGTCGGAGCCGGGCCGCTCCAGCTCGAGTTCCCGCCGTACGAGGGGCTGGTGATGCCGGGGAACGCGACGCAGCTGGTCACGTGGTCGGACGGCCGCGTGACGCGCCGCGCCGCAGGGCAGTTCGAGTACCACAAGACGCACGCGCACTACCACCACAGCGGGTTCGGCACCCTCGAGCTGCTCCGCGTCGACGACCCTGCGCGGGGCGCGATGACGCACGTGGGCGCCGGGCCCAAGCAGGGCTTCTGCACCGGTGACGTGAAGATCGCCGAGTGGTCCGTGTTCGGCGGGCACCAGAACAGCGCCGACTCCACCTGCGTCGAGAGCGCCGGCCTCGTCTACGACCCGACGCAGGGCACGAAGATGGGTCTGTCCCCCGGCTGGGCCGACCTCTACAGCTGGGAGCAGGACGGCAACTACGTCGAGTTCGGCCTCAACGGCGACGGGCGGTACGTCGTGCGCTCCACCGCGGACGCGCTCAACAACGTGCTCGAGTCGGTGGAGGGCGACAACACCGCGTACGCCTACATCCAGGTCACAGGCAGCGACATCACGGTCCTCGAGCGCGGTCGGGGGCAGTCTCCCTGGGACCGCCGGAAGGTCATCGTGCGGGACGGCCTGCACGACGGCGCCGGCGTCTAGCTACAGCTGCCGTCCGAGCGCAAGGCCGACCCAGGCAGCCAGCAGGCCGAGCGCCGCGGAGATCACGATGTTGAGCAGCGCGGCGCCGCGGCGGCCGCGCTCCACCAGCGCCACGGTCTCCACGGCGTACGTCGACAGCGTCGTGTAGCCACCGAGCAGGCCGACGGAGAGCACCGTGCTGAAGCCGCCGGCGACGACGACGCCGAGCAGCAGCGAGCCCGTGGTGTTCACGAGGATCGTGCCGCGCGGGAAGTGGTGCGGCGGCACCGCACGGTCCACCAGGTAGCGCAGGACCGCACCGAGCCCTGCAGCCAACGCGACCAGCATCAGTCGACCTCGAGGTCCGGGTCTTCGGGGGCGAGCTCGGACCGGCCGCTCAGGAGGTGACCGAGGGCAACCCCCAGCGCGGCTGCCCCGACACCTCCGAGCAGGGAGCCCGCCAGGTAAGCGACCTCTCCGTGGTCGGCCGTCGCGACCGTCACCGTTCCGAACGTCGTCAGCCCCCCGCAGAACCCGGTGCCCAGCAGCGGGCGCCAGCGGTGGGGAGCAGCCACGACCAGCAGGCCCAGCAGCAGCGCACCGAGGAGGTTGACGGCGAGTGTGGCGCCGTTCGCGCCGCCGATCGCGTGTCGGACCGAACCCCCGACGCACCCGCCGACGAACACGCTGGGCACGACCCAGGGCGCGGTCCGGGGGGGCGGCTGCACCGGCGCATGGTGCCATCCGTCACTCTGTGGCGGGCAGGGTGTAGGAGTGTGTCCCTCGGGGGTAGGACCACAGAGATCATGAGGGGGAACGCGATGAGTGACCAAGTGGTGCTTCGGCTGCCCGCAGCCAGCGCGTACTTGTCCGTGCTCCGCACCGCGACCGCCTCCTTGGCGTCACGGCTCGACTTCACGCTCGACGACATCGAGGACCTGCGGATCGCTGTCGACGAGGCCTGCGCGCTGCTGCTCCCCCACGCGGTGGAGGGCGCGTCGCTCGAGTGCGCCTTCGACCTGTCCCCCGACGCCCTCGCGGTGACGGTCAGCGTGCCGACCAGCGAGCCGGTCCCGATCGCCGAGGACTCGTTCGCCTGGACCGTCCTCACCGCACTCGTGGGTGACGTCACGAGCTCGCAGACCGATGACGGCGTGATGCTCTCCCTCGTGAAGCGGCGGGTGTCGGCTACGTGACCCCGGAGGAGCGCGACCGCAGCCGCGAGCTGCTGCTCGCGCTGTCGAAGCTGCCGCCGGACGACCCTGGGCGCCAGCCGCTTCGCGATGCCCTGGTCGAGAGCCACCTGCCGCTCGTCGAGTACCTCGCTCGTCGCTTTGCCGGGCGCGGCGAACCCCTCGACGATCTCGTGCAGGTGGCGACGATCGGACTCATCAAGGCCGTCGACCGCTTCGACCCTGAGCGCGGGGTCGAGTTCTCGACGTACGCCACCCCCACGATCGCCGGCGAGATCAAGCGGCACTTCCGCGACAAGGGCTGGGCTGTCCGCGTGCCCAGGCGCCTGCAGGAGCTCAAGCTCTCGCTGACCCGTGCCACCGCCGACCTCACGCAGGAGCTCAACCGGGCGCCGACCGTGGCGGAGCTCGCGAAGCACCTCAAGCTCTCCGAGGAGGAGATCCTCGAGGGGCTCGAGTCGGCGCACGCCTACAGCACCGTCTCGCTCGATGCCCCCGACTCCGACGACGACGCGGGCCCGGCCGTCGCCGACTCCCTCGGGATGATCGACGATGCGCTGGAGGGCGTGGAGTACCGCGAGTCCCTCAAGCCGCTGCTCGAGGCCCTCCCGCCGCGCGAGAAGCGCATCCTCGTGCTGCGCTTCTTCGGCGGCATGACGCAGTCGCAGATCGCCGCCGAGCTCGGGATCAGCCAGATGCACGTGTCGCGGCTGCTCGCCCGCACGCTGATCAAGCTGCGCGAGGGCCTGCTCACCGACGAGTGATCAGCTCTCCCGGAACAGGTCCCGCAGGTCCGGCGTCGCGAACAGGTAGAGCACCGACCCCGCGAGCAGCAGCATGGGTACGCCCACCCACCACACGCCAGCCTGCAGCACGCCGAGCGCGACCGGCAGCGGCAGGACGTTCAGCACGACTGCGGGTGAGCGCGCCCAGCGCCGCTGCCGGTCGACGGCGCGGGCCAGCAGCAGGAGCACCACGCCTGCGAGCACGGCGCCGGCCGCGGCCAGCTCGGCGGGCGCCCGCTCGCTGTCGTCGGTGAGGCTCGCCAGGCCGTAACCGACGCCCAGCAGGACGACGAGGAGGCCCTCCAGCGCCAGGAGCAGCGCGAGGCGTCGGAGCAGCGGCACGCGCGCGACCCTATCGGCCCGTACCCTGGACGGATGCGTGCGCTGCTGGTCGTGAACCCGAAGGCCTCGACCACGAGCGCCCGGGCGCGCGACGTCCTCGCGCACGCGCTCGCCAGCGAGGTCAAGCTCGATGTCGTCGAGACCAACCACCGCAACCACGCGACGGAGCTCGCGGCGCAAGCGGCGCGCGACGGCCTCGACGTCGTCGTCGCGCTCGGGGGCGACGGCACGGTGAACGAGGTCGTCAACGGCCTGCTGCACGAAGGCCCCCGACCCGGACTGCCTGCGCTGGGTGTCGTGCCCGCCGGCCGCACCAACGTCTTCGCACGCGCCCTCGGCCTGCCCAACAGCGCCGTCGAGGCGACCGGGGTGCTGCTGCAGTCACTGCTCGACGACCGGCGCCGGACGATCGGACTCGGCCGGGCGGACGAGCGCTGGTTCACGTTCAACGCCGGCCTGGGAGTCGACGCCGGAGCGGTTCGCCGCGTCGAGAAGGCCCGCGCCAGGGGGCGCACGGCGACCCAGCCCCTCTACGTGCGCGCTGCCCTGCAGGAGTTCTACTTCGGAGTGCAGCGCACGGCGTCCATCACGTTGAGCCGACCCGACGCCGAGCCGATCGAGCTCGCCCTCGCGCTGGTCTGCAACGCCGACCCGTGGACCTACCTGGCCGAGCGCCCGGTGCGCCCCTGCCCCGACGCGTCCTTCGACTCCGGCCTCGACGTCATGGGCCTGACCCGTGCGCGCACGGTCACGACGCTGCGCACCCTGAGCCACATCCTCGCCAAGGACGGGCGGCCGCACGGCAAGCACGTGGTGAGCCTGCACGACGTCCCGGAGCTGACGCTCACCGCTGATGAGCCCCTGCCGTTCCAGGTCGACGGCGACCTCGTCGGCGACCGCCAGCTGGTCCACCTCGTGTCCGTGCCGTCCGCACTCGACGTGATGGTCTGAACACGCGCGTGTGAGGGTTGTCACCCGGGGTAGGCGACGTGACGAACGCCTCACCCCATCGGCGCCTCCCGCGTTGCAGAAGCCTTGCCACGTCGTGGCCACGGTGATTATGTAGAACCGCGTTCGGTCCCCCCGGACGCGTACCCCTGATCTAGACCGGTTCCCCCGGCGCCGGTGAAGCGCAGAGACGCGCCCCCGCGCGCTGCGAGCGAGGAGTGGGTCGGATGGACTGGCGCCAGAGCGCGCTGTGCCGCGAAGAGGACCCGGAGCTGTTCTTCCCCATCGGGACGACCGGCCCGGCCTCCGTCCAGGTCACCGAGGCCAAGGCCGTCTGCCGTCGGTGTCCCAGCCTCGACCCGTGCCTGACGTGGGCGCTGGAGACCGGGCAGGACGCCGGCGTCTGGGGCGGCACCAGCGAGGAGGAGCGCCGGGCGCTCACCCGTCGCCAGCGCACCCGGCTCCGCACCGCCTGACGTGCCCCGGGAGCAGTACGTCCGCCCGCCGCTGGTCGCGCGGGAGCCTGGTTCGCGGCACGCCGCGGTCTGGCGCGTGCGGATCGGGGGGGCGGTGCTGGCCGTGCTGACGCTCCTGGGCTTCCTGTGGCTGTTCCTCACGTTCAGCGGGGTCACGAACGGCGAGGACCCGGGCCTCGGGGGGCTTCAGCCGCCCAGCGGCAGCCGCAGCTCGGCCTTCGTGCCCCTCGGCAGCGCCGGCTCCAGCACCAGCTGACCGCCGAGCTCCGCCCCCACCAGGGTCCCTACGATCTGCAGGCCCAATCGCTTGCTCGCCAGCAGGTCGAACCCCTCCGGCAGGCCCGCGCCGTCGTCGACGACCTGGACGACGAGCACGTGCGGCTCACGGTCCACGAGCACCTGGATGCGCCCCGGACGGCCCTCAGGGTAGGCGTGCTCCACGGCGTTCTGCACCAGCTCGGTCAGCACCATGGCGAGCGACGTCGCCACCTCCGCCGGCAGCACGCCGAAGGTCCCGGTCAGCTCGACGGTCACGGGGGCACCTGTTGTCGCCACCTCCGCGCACATGTCCAGCACCTTGGTGGCGATCGCGTCGAAGGCCACCTGCTCGTCGAGGGCGGTCGCCAGGGTCTCGTGCACGGCCGCGATGCTGGCCACCCGGCGCACGGACTCCTCCAGCGCCGAGCGCGCCGCGTGATCCGTCATGCGACGCGCCTGCATGCGCAGCAGCGCGGCGACCGTCTGGAGGTTGTTCTTCACGCGGTGGTGGATCTCGCGGATCGTGGCGTCCTTGCCCATGATCTGCCGGTCGCGCCGGCGCAGCTCGGTGACGTCGCGCACCAGCACGAGCGCACCCCGGGGCTCGCCGGCCGGGAACAGCGGCAGCACCCGCAGCGCCACCACCGCCCCGCGTGCCTCCATCTCGCTGTCACGCGGCTCGCGGAACCGCAGGCCCGCCGCGATCGCGGCCGAGCCCTTCGGCTCGCTCAACCGCCCCGGGCCGGCGCTGATCCGCGCCGTGACGGTGCCGAGGTGACAGCCCAGCAGGTCGCCGGTCACGCCCAGCCGCCGGTAGGCCGAAGAGGCGTTGGGCGAGGCGTAGACGACGTGGCCGGTGCGGTCCAGCCGCAGCAGCCCGTCGCCGACCCTCGGCGCGTGCTCGGGGTCCGGGTCGTCGCTCGGGAACGGGAACGCCCCCTCTGCCACCATCTGCAGCAGCTCGCCGGCCGAGCTGAGGTAGGCCAGCTCGAGCTGGCTGGGCACGCGCGTCGCGCTCAGGTTGGTGTCACGGGACACCACCGCGATGACGGCGTCACCCCGCCGTACGGGGACTGCTTCGCGACGCACGGCGGTGTCGCCGTGCCACTCGGGCTCGCCGTCACGCACGATGCGGCCCTCCCGGAAGGCGCGGGCGATGCGGAAGCTCTCGTCGACCTCCGTGCCGACGACGTCCTTGGGGTACGTCGTGGGACCGGTCGTGGGGCGCATGTGCGCGACCGCCAGCCACGGCCCCTCGTGGGTGCGCACCCACAGCACGAGGTCGGCGAAGCTGAGGTCGGCGACGAGCTGCCACTCCGCGAGCAGCAGCTGGAGGTGGTCCAGGTCCTGCTGGCTCAGGTCGGTGCGCGCCTGGACGCGCTCCGCGAGGGTCGACACGAGCGAACTCTAGAGTCGAGCGGGTGGCTGACCCGTGGAGCTGGCTCGAGCAGGCGCGCGCCGACGTCGTGGCACGCGGCCTGGTGCGCCGGCTCGACGCGGGATCGCCGGGGCTGCTCGACCTGGCGTCCAACGACTACCTCGGGCTCGCGCGGCACCCCTCGGTGGTGGCGGCGGCGGTGTCCGCGGTGCAGCAGCACGGCGCGGGTGCGACCGGTTCCCGGCTGGTCACGGGTACGACGGACCTCCACCTGGAGCTCGAGGACGCCCTCGCGGCGTGGGCGGGGGCCGAGTCGGCGCTGGTGTTCTCGTCGGGGTACCTCGCCAACCTGGGGGCGCTGACCGTCCTCGCCGGACCGGGAACCCTCGTGGTCTCGGACAGCGCGAACCACGCCTCCCTCATCGACGCGTGCCGGCTCTCGCGTGCGACCGTGCGCGTCGTCCCGCACGGCTGCCTCGACGCCGTGGACGCCGCGCTCGCCCGGCACGAGGGACGCGCCCTGGTCGTCACCGACGCGGTGTTCTCCGTCGACGGGTCCCTCGCGGACCTGGTCGGGCTGCACGAGGTGGCCCGGCGTCACGGTGCGCTGCTCCTGGTCGACGAGGCACACGGCGTCGGCGTGGTCGGGCCGAATGGCCACGGGGCGTGCGCCCTGGCCGGGTTGGAGCACGAGCCCGACGTCGTGCGCACCGTCACCCTCTCCAAGGCGCTGGGCAGCCAAGGCGGTGCGGTGCTGGGGCCGGCGCTGCTGCGCGACCACCTCGTCGACACCGCGCGTGCCTTCGTCTTCGACACCGCGCTCGCGCCCGCAGCGGTCGGCGCAGCCCTGGCAGCGCTGCCGCTGGTGACCGAGGAGCGAGTGGCCGCGCTACGGCGGGCGAGCGATTCCTTGGCCGCTGCACTCGGTCTGCCTGCGACGCCCGGTGCGGTGCTGCGCGTGCCGCTGGGCGACCCGCGGCGCGCGGTGGCGGTGCAGGCGGCCTGCCGGGCAGCGGGCGTCCGCGTCGGGTGCTTCCGGCCGCCTTCCGTGCCCGCCGACGGGTCATGCCTGCGGCTGGCCGCCCGCGCCGACCTCACCCCGTCGGACGTCTCCCGCGCGGCCGAGGTGGTCCGCGCGGCCACCGGCCCATGAGCGTGCTGGTCGTCACCGGGACGAGCACCGAGGTCGGCAAGACCGTGGTGACGTCCGCCCTCGCGGCGCTGGCGGTCGACCGCGGGGCCTCGGTGGCCGTGGTGAAGCCCGCGCAGACCGGGATCGCGGACGGGGACCCCGGTGACCTGGCGGAGGTGACACGGCTCAGCGGCTGTGCGGACGTGCACGAGCTGGTGCGGTGCCCGGACCCACTGGCCCCCGCCGCCGCGGCCCGCCGGTCCGGTCGGGAGCCGCTGGATCCCGCGCGGTTCTACGACCTGGTGCTGCGGCTCGACCGGACGCACGAGCTCGTGCTGGTCGAGGGGGCCGGCGGCCTGCTCGTGCGCTTCGACGAGGACGGCACCACCCTGGCCGACCTGGCGAGGGGGCTGCGGGCGCCCGTGCTGGTCGTGGCCGGTCCCCAGCTCGGGACTCTCAACCACACGGCGCTGACGCTGGAGGCGCTGGCGCACCGCGGCGTGGAGCTCAGCGGGATCGTCCTCGGGTCGTGGCCCGCGGAGCCTGGGCTCGCCGAGCGGTGCAACCTGCGCGACCTGGAGACGCTGGCTGCCCGGCCGCTCCTCGGCGCCCTCCCTGACGGCGCCGGGCAGCGGGACCGGGCGGAGTTCGTCGAGCTCGCCCGAGCCGGCCTCGGTCCACAGCTCGGCGGCAGCTTCGACGCCCGCGCGTTCCGCCGTACCTGGGAGTGACGGACCAGGGGCGGGTGGCACGCGGAGCCTCTGTGAGAATGGTCGGGTGACGGAGCTGTTGACGGACGTACTCGAGGTGGCGCGCGAGCAGGTGCTCGGGCGCGGGGTGGGGCTCAGCGAGGAGCAGGCGCTGGCCTGCCTGCAGCTGCCCGACGAGCGGCTCCCCGAGCTGCTCGAGCTGGCTCACGCGGTGCGCCTGGCGCACTGCGGGCCGGAGGTGGAGGTCGAGGGGATCGTCAGCCTCAAGACCGGCGGCTGCCCCGAGGACTGCCACTTCTGCAGCCAGAGCGGGCTGTTCCCCTCCCCGGTGCGCGCGGCCTGGCTCGACATCCCCTCGCTCGTGAGGGCCGCCGTCGAGACCAGGGCCACGGGCGCGACCGAGTTCTGCATCGTCGCCGCCGTGCGCGGTCCCGACGACAAGCTCATGGCGCAGGTGCGCGAGGGCGTCAAGGCCATTCGCGAAGCTGTGGACATCCAGGTCGCCTGCTCACTCGGCATGCTCACGCAGGAGCAGGTCGACGACCTCGCAGCGATGGGCGTGCACCGCTACAACCACAACCTCGAGACCGCGCGCTCGCACTTCCCCAACGTGGTCACCACCCACACGTGGGAGGAGCGCTGGGAGACGCTGCGGATGGTGCGTGAGGCCGGCATGGAGGTCTGCTGCGGCGGCATCCTCGGCATGGGCGAGACCCTCGAGCAGCGAGCCGAGCTCGCCACCCAGCTGGCCGTGCTCGAGCCGGACGAGGTGCCGCTGAACTTCCTCAACCCCCGACCGGGGACGCCGTTCGGGGACCTGCCGGTGATGGAGGCGAACGACGCGCTGCGGGCCATCGCGGTCTTCCGCCTCGTCCTGCCCCGCACGATCCTGCGCTTCGCCGGCGGCCGCGAGATCACGCTCGGCGACCTCGCGAGGGACGGCATGCTGGGGGGCATCAACGCCGTCATCGTCGGCAACTACCTCACGACGCTCGGCCGGCCCGCGACCGAGGACCTGGACATGCTCGCCGACCTGCAGATGCCGCTCAAGGCCCTCTCGCAGACCCTCTAGACGAGCTGTCAGGTCGTGGACGACTCCCCCGGCGCCGAGCGCCTGACAGCTCTCGTCGCGCGTGACCGGGCGCACCTCTGGCACCCGTACGCCCCGGCCGTGTCGGACCCCTTGTTCGCCGTGGTCGACGCGCGCGGCACCCGGCTCACCCTCGAGGACGGCCGCCAGGTCGTCGACGGGATGTCGTCGTGGTGGGCAGCCATCCACGGGTACCGCCACCCCGTCCTCGACGCGGCGCTGCACGCCCAGGTCGACCGCTTCGCGCACGTCATGTTCGGCGGCCTGACGCACGAGCCCGCCGTGGTCCTCGGCGAGCTGCTGGTGTCGATCACCCCCGAGCCGCTCACCCGCGTCTTCTTCGCCGACTCCGGCTCCGTGGCCGTCGAGGTGGCCCTGAAGATGGCGATCCAGGCGACCGGCGTCCCGCGCGTGCTGACGATCCGGGGCGGCTACCACGGCGACACGGCCGGGGCCATGTCCGTCACCGACCCTGCCGGGATGCACGCGCTGTTCCGCGGCTACCTGCCCGAGCAGCTGTTCGTCCCGCGCCCCCGGCCCCTGTACGACGAGGCCTGCACCGAGGAGGACCTCGCCCCCGTCGTACGCGCCTTGACGACGCGCGACGTGGCTGCCGTGATCGTCGAGCCGGTCGTGCAGGGGGCGGGCGGGATGCGCTGGTACTCGCCCGACTACCTGCGCCGACTCGTGTCACTGTGCCGAGAGCGGGGGGTCCTGGTCGTCTTCGACGAGATCGCCACCGGCTTCGGGCGCACCGGTGAGCTCTGGGGCATGGACCACGCGGGCGTGGTCCCGGACATCCTGTGCCTGGGCAAGGCGCTGACCGGCGGGACCATGACCCTCGGGGCGGTCCTGTGCACCGATGCAGTGGCCGAGAAGGTCGAGGCCCGCGGCGGCGCCCTGATGCACGGGCCGACGTTCATGGCCAACCCGCTCGCGTGCGCCGTCGCGACGGCCTCCACCGACCTGCTGCTCGGGCAGGACTGGCGCGGCACCGTGGCCCGCGTCGGCGCGGAGCTGCGCGCGGGGCTGGAGGCCGCGCGCGACCTGCCCGGCGTCGCGGACGTGCGGGTGCTCGGCGCCATCGGCGTCGTCGAGCTGGATGAGCCGTGTGACATGAAGGTGCTGCAGCCACGACTGGTCGACGAGGGCGCGTGGGTCCGGCCGTTCGGCAAGCTCGTCTACGTGATGCCGCCGTACGTGAGCACCACCGAGGACGTCGCCACCGTCACCGGCGCGATCGTGCGCTCGCTCACGCCATGAGGTGCTTCGGGGACGGCGATGAGCTGTACAGCCAGTACCACGACGCCGAGTGGGGACGGCCGGTCCGCACCGAGCAGGGGCTGTACGAGCGGATCTGCCTGGAGGGCTTCCAGGCGGGCCTGGCGTGGATCACGGTGCTGCGCAAGCGCTCGGCGCTGCGCGAGGTCTTCCACGGCTTCGAACCAGCAGTGGTCGCCGCCATGGACGTCGAGCCGCTGCTGGACGACGCGCGCCTCATCCGGTCGCGGGCCAAGCTGCAGGCCTGCGTCACCAACGCCCGTGCCACGCTCGCCCTCGACGGCGCTCTGGTCGACCTCGTGTGGCAGCACCGGCACGACGGGCCGGCGCCCGCCACGTGGGAGTCGGTGCCGGCGCGGACAGAAGCGTCGATCGCGTTGGCGAAGGCCCTGAAGCGCACGGGGTTCGCTTTCGTGGGGCCGACGACGGCCTACGCCATGCTGCAGGCCTGCGGCGTCGTCAACGACCACCTCATCGGCTGCCCCGTCCGCGCGGACGTCGAGGACAGGCGCGCGTCTGCATTGTCCTGATACGCCCGAAATGCCTTTCTTCGCCTGGCGCATGAGACGATGGGAGGGACAGGCGCCGCACCCGTGTGGGAACTCCCAGCCTGCTGAGAGAGCAGACCCGATGCGCCGACTCGCGCTCCCCTCCCCCTTCCTCCCCCTGGTCGTCGTCGCCGGCACGGTCGTCGTGCTCGTCGGGGGCGCCGGGCCTGCCCGCGCAGCGACCACGGTCGACCTCGGAACCGCGGGCGCGTTCGCCGTCCTCGCCGGCTCCGGCATCACCAACACGGGTCAGAGCACCATCACCGGCGACATCGGCACCAGCCCGACGCCTGCCGAGACCGGCACAGACCCCTGCCCCTCAGCCGCGAACTGCGTGTACCTCACGGGGAGCAACCACCCGGACGACGTGGTGGCGCAGCAGGCAAAGCAGGACCTGACCACGGCCTACAACGCGGCCGCCGGTCAGAGCGCGGACGCCTCGCTCGGAGCCGACCTCGGCGGACTGACCTTCACCGCCGGGGTCTACAACGCCGCCGGCGCTCTGGGCATCACCGGCCAGGTGACCCTCGACGCGCAGAACGTCGCCGGCGCGGTCTTCATCTTTCAGATCGGTTCCAGCCTCGTGACCGCCTCCGACAGCTCCGTGCTGCTCGTGAACGGCGCGAGTGCCTGCAACGTCTTCTTTCAGGTCGGCAGCGCCGCGACGCTCGGCACCCGCACCGCGTTCCGGGGGACGATCCTGGCCCACGACGACATCTCGCTGGGCGACGCCGTGACCGTGGACGGCCGACTGCTCGGCGGGGAGCAGGCCTCGGGGGCGGGAGCGGTGACGCTCATCCACGACACGATCACGCGGCCCAGCTGCACCGCGGGGGGCACCGGCGGCACGACGGGCGGCGGGTCGAGCGGGACCAGCGGCGGCACCACAGGCACCACCACGGGGAGCACGACCGGCACCGGCGCGACCGGTGGCGCGACGGGCGGCAGCACCTCAGGCACGACCGGCGGCAGCACCTCAGGCCCGACCGGCGGCAGCACCAGCGGTGGCACGAGCGGTGACACCACGGCCGGCACCACGACCGGCACCACGACCGGCACCACGACCGGAACCACGGCCGGCGTCTCAGGATCCGGACAGGGCTCCGCGTCGACAGGCGGGACGCTGCCTGACTCCGGTGCGACGACGGGGCCGGCTGCCCTGGCCGGGGCGCTGTTCGTGCTCGGGGGCGCACTTCTCCTCCTCCTCGGCCGCCGGGGCCGCTGCACAGCAGCGCAGGCTCCGCCCGCGTCGTAGCCGCGGGCGACACCTCACAGCCAACGCACAGCGGCTCCCGGCCCTCCTGACAGGCAGGGTCAGTGGACTCCCGTCATGCCATCGATCCGCTACGTAGGCAACGAGCTGCGCCGCCGCCGTACCAGGACCGTCCTCACCGCCTTCGGTCTCGCCTCGGGCGTGGGCCTCGTCATGGGGATCGTCGGCGTCTCCGACGGCCTCGACGAGGCACAGGCCAAGGTGCTGAGCCCGCTGTCATCAGTCGGGACGGACATCCTCGTCACCCGCACCGTCGGCGCCACCACGTCGACCGCCAGCGCATCGCCCAGCCCGTCGGCGACGCCCGGCGTGACCCGCGAGGGACCTGGGTTCTTCGCCGCCGGCGGGCCTCCCGGGGCCCGGGGCGGGAACGCGCTGGAGAGCCTCAACGACAGCGACGCCACGGCCCTGCTCAACGACAACAGCTCGGTCATCACCGACCTGTCGAAGCTCGGCAAGGCGGGCACGAGGTTCACGCACGACTTCTTCCTCAGCGGCACCATGCTCACCTTCCCGAGCGCGGCGCTGGACACCATCAAGGCGATCGACGGCGTCGCCAGCGCCACCAGCGCGTTGACGCTCCAGGCACAGCACCAGACCGGCACCGTCCCCGAGATCGTGGCGGAGGTGAAGACCGGCGGCGAGACGCTGACGACCACCGCGCGCCCGGCCGAGATGACCTCGGCCGAGCAGACCGCGTTCCGCTCGTGCATCCAGAGGAACGGCGGCTTCGGCGGCCCGGTCAACCAGTCCTCCGGGCCTGCCCCGGCTCCGAGCCCCGGTTCGGGCGGCGAGGTGCGACGGGTGGAGATCGGCGGCTTCGGCGCCGTCAACAAGTGCCTCCCGAAGCGCTTCCAGGAGTACGAGGCGAAGGTCGTCACCCCGCTGCGCACCATCCAGCAGCTGGTGAACCCGCCGCAGACCGACACCGCGACCACGAGCTGGACGGCCGCGGGCGTCGACCCGAAGAGCCCCGGCTCCGGCCTCATCACGAAGCAGAACATCAGCTCCGGCACCTGGTTCACCGGCGCCGCCAACGAGGTCGTCCTGTCCACCACGTACGCCGGGAAGCAGAAGCTCGCGGTCGGCGGCACGCTGACGGTGAACGGCAAGGCCTACAAGGTCGTCGGCCTGGCGGATCCCACCCTGACCGGCAACACCGCGGACGTGTACTTCCCGCTCAGCACCCTGCAGGACGTCGCCACCCGGACCGGTCGTGTGAACGAGGTCCTCGTCAAGGTGGCTGACTCCTCCCAGACCGACGAGGTCGCGGCAGCCATCAAGAAGGCCCTGCCCGGTGCGCAGGTCGTCACGAGCAAGGACATCGCCGACACCGTCACGGGCAGCCTGCACGACGCGCAGCAGCTCGCGAACCGGCTCGGCGGCGCCCTCACCGTGATCGTGCTCATCAGCACCTTCGCCGTCGCCGTGCTGCTCACGCTGTCCAGCGTCCAGAAGCGCGTCCGTGAGATCGGCACCCTGCGGGCGCTTGGCTGGACCAAGCGCCGGGTCGTCGGTCAGGTGCTGACCGAGACCGCGCTGATCGGCGTGCTGGCCGGGGTGGTGGGCATCGCCGCGGGGTACGCCGTGAGCGTGGCAGTCGGCCTCCTGTCCCCGGACCTCAGCGCCACCTCGAGCGGCGTCGCCGCCGGCGCCAGCCAGGTCGGCGAGCTGTTCGGCCAGACCACCACGAGCCTGACCCGCAGCGTCAGCCTCAGCGCCCCGATCCACCTGAGCACGATCGCCCTCGGCATGGCCTGCGCACTGCTCGGCGCCCTGCTCGCCGGCGCCGTCGGCGGCTGGCGCGCCGCCCGGCTGTCCCCAGCCGTAGCCCTCCGCGACCTCGGCTGACAAGGAGCACACTGACCATGAACCCCCTGTACCTGCTGGAGTCCGTCGAACGCGCCTACCCGCGAGGCGGCAGCACCGTGCACGCGCTGCGCGGGGTCTGCCTCGAGATCCACCCGGGCGAGCTGCTCGCCGTGGAAGGTCCAAGCGGCTCCGGCAAGAGCACGCTGCTGCAGCTGCTCGGCGCCATGGACGTGCCCACGGCCGGCCGGGTGGACTTCGACGGACGGGCCCTGGCCAACGCCAAGGACAAGGAGCTCACGCGGCTCCGGCGCGACGCCATCGGCTTCGTGTTCCAGCAGTTCAACCTCATCCCGACACTGACAGCCGTGGAGAACGTCGAGATCGCGATGGTTCGGCCGGCCCGCGAGCGGGCCCTCGAGCTGCTCGCCACGGTCGGCCTGGCCGACCGCGCCGAGCACCTGCCGTCACGGCTGTCGGGTGGTGAGCAGCAGCGCGTAGCCATCGCCCGCGCCCTCGCGAACGACCCACGTGTGGTCCTTGCGGACGAGCCGACGGGCAACCTCGACGCGACGACGGCACAAGAGGTCGTGGACCTGCTGATCGGCCTCAACACGGACCAGGCGGTCACGGTCATCGTCGTCACGCACGACGAGGACGTTGCCGTCCGGATGCGCCGACGCGTGAAGCTGCGCAGCGGCGAGGTCGTCAGCGACTCTGTCGCCTGATCGCGTACGCCGGGTTCAGCGGCGTCCGGCCAGGCGCACCCGCATCCGCTGCTCCAGCCACGCCACGACGGCCCCGGAGACGGGCAGCAGGACGAGCAAGCCGACCCAGGAGCTGTCGGTCAGGCGCAGCGTGCCCAGGTGCGCCGAGCCGGCGAGCACCACCGGGATCGTCACGAGGCCCACGAGGAACGCCAGCAGGGACAAGCACAGCAGCAGCAGCTCCCACAGCGGGATGCCCTGCGCCAGTCCGGCCTGCCAGGTCTGCCACCACGGCGCCCGCGGACCGGTGTGGCCCTTCCAGGACAACCACGGCAGCGTCGTCGGGTCCGGCGCCCAGGGCCCTTGCTGGGGTCCCGCCGGGACGCTCGGGTGCTGTCCCGGGGCAGGCGCTGCGGGGGACCAGAGACCCCGCCCCGGGCTGCTGCCCCACGGTGCCGTCTGCTGCAGCGAGCGCCGCCAGGGCCCGAGGTCGGCCGCCGCCGCGGGGGTGCTCATCAGGTAGACCAGCGCTCCGCCGTACAGGGCGAGGGGCAGGCCCACGGTCGGGAGCGCGGTGATGACGAACAGACCCACACCGGCGAGGCCACCGCCGAGCAGCCCGGCGTGAAGGCGCGCGCGTGGGTCGGCCTTCTGCAGCCGCTGCGCCAGCGCCACCGTGGCGCCCAGCAGGAAGAAGCCGGTGAGCAGCAGGACAGTCCCCACGACCGGCAGCACGACCATCAGCAGGTCGTCGGTGGTGGTGAACGCGCGGTAGGCCAGGTAGAGGCACCCTGCCGCGGGAAGCGCTCCGAGCCACACCAGCCCTGTGGCGAGCCGAACCTCCGTGGACCTCATGGTCGGGATATCGGCACGAAACGGGCGTGGCTTCAGGCGGTGCCGGCGAAGGTCCGCGCGTACGCCGAGGGCGAGGTGCCGCGCTCGCGGGCGAACGCGGTACGCAGTGTCGCCGCCGACCCGAACCCGGACCGGCGGGCGACCTCCTCCACGGGCAGCCCCTGCTCGAGCAGGCGCTGGGCGTACCCGACGCGCTGACCCAGGACCCAGCGGTGCGGCGTGGTCCCGGTGCCCTCCCGGAAGCGGCGCGCGAAGGTGCGGGCGGACATGTGAGCACGCCGCGCGAGCTCCTCCACCGACAGGTCCTGGTGAAGGTTCTCCGCGGCCCAGTCGAGCAGTCCCGCCAGACCGTCCGTGCCCGCCCGGCGGTGCAGGGGCAGCGGCGCCTCGACGTACTGGGACTGCCCGCCTTCGCGGTGCGGCGGGACGACCATGCGGCGGGCCACCGCGTTGGCGACCGCGACCCCGTGCTCCTGACGCAGCAGGTGCAGGCAGGCGTCGATGCCTGCCGCCGTGCCGGCCGAGGTGATGACCGGGCCGTCCTCGACGTAGAGGACGTCGGGTGTGACGTCGATCGCCGGGTACCGCTCGGCGAGGAGCGCTGCGTGCCGCCAGTGCGTCGTCGCCCGGCGGCCGTCCAGCAGGCCTGCCTCGGCGAGGACGAAGGCCCCTGTGCACACCGAGAGCACGCGCGCACCCCGCTCGACAGCTCCGACGATCGCCTCGAGCATCTCCTCCGGCGGTCGCTTGAGCGGGTCGCGCCAGGCCGGGACGCACACCAGGTCGGCCGTCGCCACCCGGTCGAGCCGCTGGTCGGTGTCGAGGCGGAACCCCTGGCCCGACAGCAGCGGAGGCTCCTCGGCTGCCACCACCGCGAAGTCGTACGTGGGCAGTCCCTGCTCGCTGCGGTCGTAGCCGAAGACCTCGCACACCACGCCCAGCTCGAACGCCGCGAAGCCGTCCGCCACCACTGCCACCACGTCGTTCAGGACCATGGACCGATCATGGCAGGTTTTCGCCGTGATCGTGCCTTACTGCCAAAGCGGAGCCGCGGACGTCTAGCCTGCTCTGCGTGCTGGAAGTCCGTCCGCTGCGCCCAGACGAGCACGCCCTCGTCGGTGACCTCACCGTCGAGGCCTACCTCTGCGACGGCCTGGTCGGCCCGGACTACGCCGAGGTGATCCGCGACGTGAGCGCCCGCGCCGACGTGGCCACCGTCCTGGTGGCGGAGCTCGACGGCTCCCCCGCCGGCTCGGTCACCTTCGCTCTGGGCGGCACCGAGTACGGCGAGCGCTCGGTCGCCGGCGAGGCCGAGATCCGCATGCTGGGCATCGCCCGTTCGGCGCGTGGCCGGGGTGCCGGCAGCGCCCTGACCACGGCGTGCGTCCAGCTGGCGGTCGAGGCCGGCTCCTCCGCCGTACGGCTGTCGACGCAGCCGGAGATGGCGTCGGCGCACCGCATCTACAAGAACGCGGGGTTCCTGCGCACTCCCGAGCGCGACTGGTCGCCGGTGCCCGGGGTGGACCTGCTCACCTACGTGCTGCCACTGGCGTACTGCGGGCACTGCGGAAGCCCTGGCGCACACGAGGACTGCCGTCGCCGCTCAGCGCTGGACCCACCGCGCTACTGCGGCCAGTGCCGCCGACGGATGGTCGTGCAGGTGCACCCGACGGGCTGGTCGGCCCGGTGCGTGGAGCACGGGCTCCTGACGAGCTAGGCGACCAGGCCCAGCCGGCGCAGCTCGACGGTGAGGTCGTGCGGCGAGGTGGACGCGCTCATGGCGGCTTCCATGGTGATGACGCCGTCGCGGATGAAGCCCACGAGGCTCTGGTCGAAGGTCTGCATCCCGTAGTACGCGCCCTCGGAGATGAGCTGCGGGATGGTGCTCGTCTTGTCGGGGTCGGCGATCGCGTCGGCGATGCGGCCGGTGTTCACGCAGATCTCCATGACCACGCAGCGACCCTCGCCGTCGGCGCGTGGCACGAGGCGCTGGCAGATGATGCCGCGCAGCGACGCCGCGAGCGCGAGCCGGACCTGCTTCTGCTCGTGAGGCGGGAAGAAGTCGATGATGCGGTTGATCGTCTCGGACGCGTCCGTGGTGTGCAGCGTCGACATGACGAAGTGACCGGTCTCGGCGGCGGCGAGGGCGGCCTTCACCGTCTCGTGGTCGCGCATCTCGCCCACGAGGATGACGTCAGGGTCCTGCCGCATCGCAGCGCGCATCGCGACGACGAAGTCCTCGGTGTCGACCCGCACCTCGCGCTGGTTGATCATCGACAGCTTGTCGAAGTGCAGCACCTCGATCGGGTCCTCGATCGTGACGACGTGCACCTCCTTGTTGGCGTTGATGTGGTCGACCATGCCGGCCAGCGTCGTCGTCTTGCCCGAGCCCGTGGGGCCGGTGCAGAGCACCAGGCCGCGGGGCTCGAGGGCGAGAGAGGCCAGCACGGGGGGAAGGCCGAGCTCTTGCAGCGGGATGGCGCCGATGGAGACGCGACGGAACACCAGTCCGGCCGAGCCGCGGCTGCGGAACGCGTTGACGCGGAACCGGCCCACGCCCTGCAACGAGTAGGCGAAGTCGGCCTCGTTGGTGCGGTCGAACTCGTCCTTGAGGTCCTCGCGGAGGACCTCGGTGACCATCGCCTCGGTGTCCGCGGTGCTCAGGTCACGGGTCTGCAGCTTGCGCAGCCGACCGTCGATGCGGACGCGAGGGGGTGACCCGACCTTGCAGTGCAGGTCGGAGCCGCCGCTCTCGACGAGGGCGCGGAGGAAGGGCTCGATGCTGCTCGTCACAGGTGGTCCTTCGGCCGTTCGAGTCGACTCCTTGACCCGTACGGCGGAACTTCACGCCTGCAGCACGGCCATCCACGCCTCGATCTCGTCCGCCGCCCGCGGGAGAGCTGCTGAGAGGTTGCGGCAGCCGTCGGCGGTGACGACGACGTCGTCCTCGATCCGGATGCCGATCCCGCGCAAGTCCTGCGGCACGAGCAGGTCGTCGGGCTGGAAGTACAGGCCAGGCTCGATCGTGAGCACGTGGCCCACCTCGAGCACGCCCTCGCGGTAGAGCTCGTCCCGGGAGTGCGCGCAGTCGTGCACGTCCAGGCCGAGCATGTGGCTGACCCCGTGGATGGTCCAGCGGCTGTAGCGCTTGTCGTCGTCGGCGAGCACCTCGGCGGCCGACTCCACGATGCCCAGCGCCTCGAGGCCCTCGGCCAGCACCCGCATCGCGGCGTCGTGCGGGTCCAAGAACCTCGCCCCCGGCCTGCAGGCCGCGATGGCCGCCTCCTGCGAGCGGAAGACGAGGTCGTAGATTTCCCGCTGGCGCGGCGTCCAGGTGCCGTTCACCGGCAGCGTCCGGGTGACGTCGGCGGTGTAGAGCTCGGTGTTCTCCACGCCCATGTCGAGCAGGAACAGGTCACCCTCGCGGACGGGGCCGTCGTTGTCGGTCCAGTGCAGCACGCAGGCGTGGGCGCCGGCCGCGCAGATCGAGCCGTAGCCGACGTCGTTGCCCTCGACGCGGGCCCGGAGGCCGAAGACGCCCTCGGCCCAGCGCTCGCTCGTGGCCACCGCCTTCGGCAGCTCGCGGACCACGTCCTCGAAGCCCTTGATCGTGGCGTCGACGGCGTCCTGCAGCTGCGCGAGCTCCCAGTCGTCCTTGACGAGGCGGGCCTCGGACAGCCAGGTGGCCAGCTCCTCGTCGGCCTCCTGGACGCTCTCGAAGAGCTCCTCGACCTTGCGGTCATAGCCCCGTAGCACCCGCGCGGCGGTGCCGCGGAGCTTCTCGATCTCTTCGAGGGGCCGGGTGGCGATGCCGAGCTCGGCAGCGACGTGGTCCAGCGACGGGCGCGGACCGACCCAGAACTCGCCGTTGCGATCGGTGAAGAAGGCTGGGGTCTCCCGGGTCCAGGCCGGCGCCTGGTAGAGCACCGCGTCGCCTGCGGCGTCGACCACGAGCACGGCATCCGGCTCCTGCGAGCCGGCCAGCCAGGAGAAGTCGCTGCCCGGCCGGAACCGGAAGTCGGTGTCGTTGGCCCGCACCTTGAAGCCGCCGCTCGGGACGACGACGACCTCGCCGGGGAACCGCTCCACCAGGCGGGCCCTCCGGGCCCTGCGGTACGGCGCGGCCTCGCCCTCCGCAGGCATCGGGCGCTGCGCCTGCTCCCAACCGCTGAGCATGAAGTCGAGCAGCTTCTGCGGCCGCTTCGGGTCGTGGCTCGCGACCTGCTCGGGGGCCTTCTCCTGCGGGGTCTCCTCCGTCATGCCGCCAGCGTAAGCCGATCTCGCGACTTGTCAGGCCCTCGCGTCGCCCGAGCACGCTGAGGCCCTGACAAGTCGGGCAGAGCGCCCTACCGGCCCTGCCACACAGGCTTGCGCTTGCCGAGGAAGGCGGTGACCCCCTCCTTGGTGTCCTGGGTCGTGTTCAGCAAGGAGAGCTGGGCCTGCATGGCCTCCAGGCCGGCGGCGAGCGTTGACTCCATCGCCGCGTGGAAGGCCGCCTTGCCCAGTCGCACGGCGACGGGGGGCTTGTCGGCCAGGGCAGCCACCAGGACCGCTGTCTCGGCGGGGAGGTCAGTGACGACCCTGCTCACCAGGCCCATCTCGAGCGCCTCCGCGGCCGGGACGCGGCGGGCGCTGAGCATCATCTCCATCGCGCGCTTGGGGCTGACGTGCCGGCCCAGCAGCGCGCTGACCATGAACGGCCACAGCCCGAGGTCGACCTCCGGCAGCCCGAACGACGCGTCCTCCGCGGCGAGCACGACGTCGCAGCCGAGCACGAGGCCGACCCCCCCTGCCAGGCACAGGCCCTGCACGCTCGCCACGACGGGCAGCGGGCACGCCTGCATCGCGAGGACGACCTCGCGGAGCTTGCCGCGGCCCTCGTGGACCTCCAGCCCTGTGGCGTCGGGTGCCATCTGGACCAGGTCTGCGCCGGAGCAGAAGACCTTGCCCTCGCTGGTGATGAGGACCACGCGCGCATCACCCGGGTCGCGCAGCGCCTCGAGCACCCCGTCGAGCACCGCACCGTTCAGGGCGTTGCGCTTGGCCTCGCGGTTCAGGTGCAGGCGCAGGACGCCGCCCTCGTGGCTCACCACCAGATCGCTCATGAGCCGGGACACTATCGGCGTGGTGTTCGCGCTGGTCGTCCTGCTCGTGGCGCTCGCCGTGGGGCTGCTGGCTGGAGGCCGGGTCGGGAACCTCGGGCACCTCACCCTCAGGCACGGCTGGCTGGTCCTCGTCGGGGTCGCGGCGCAGGCAGCCGGGGCCTTCGCAGGCGGGTCGCTGTACCCGGTGGGGCTCGTCGTGTCGGCGCTGCTGGTGGGTGCGTTCCTCGTCGGCAACCGCGCCGTCCCGGGCATCGCCCTGGTCGCGCTCGGGCTGCTCGGCAACGCCCTGGTCGTGGGTCTCAACGGGGCCATGCCGGTGTCGGTGGACGCGAGCGGCCGGGCGGGGGTGTCGACCCAGGACCTCGTTGCCGGGGAGGACCCGCGGCACGAGCTCGCCGGCGACGAGACCCGGCTGCAGGTGCTCGGTGACGTCATCCCGGTGCTGCTGCCGGTCCACCCGGAGGTCGTCAGCCCGGGCGACGTGCTGGTCGCGGCCGGTCTCGCTCAGCTGGTCGTGCTCGGCATGCGCCGCAGGGCGACTAGCCTGTAGTCACCGACCTGCTGAAGGAGACACCCATGGCCAAGAAGGGCCGCAAGCGCCGCGCACGCAAGAAGAGCGCCGCCAACCACGGCAAGCGCCCCAACGCGTAGGACCTGATCGACCCGGAGCCCCGCCTGGTGCGGGGCTCCGGCCATTCAGGGCTCAGCGTCGGCGCAGCACGGTGACGTCGAGGGTGCGGGAGAGGCCCTCGGTGAGACCGACAGTCGCCTCCCAGCCGAGGGCGCGTCGCGCGCCGCCCGGGTCGACGCGCACAGACGCGAGGTCCTCCTCGGACGCGGCCCGGAACTCCGGAGCATCGGCGCCGCCCACCGCTGCGGCGACAGCCGAGTGCAGCCGGCGGACCGTCGTGCCGGTGCCGGTGCCGAGGTTGAGCCGCCGGCCGTCGGCCTTCCCGCCGAGGCACCGCACCACCGCGTCGACGACGTCGTCGACGTGCACCAGGTCGCGCACCGCCGACCCGTCCCCCCGCACGTACGTCGGACGGCCGGCCCGCAGGGCCCGTGCCCACCGGGTGACGACGCCGCGGCTGCGCGGGCCGTAGACCGACGTCAGCCGCAGCGTGGCCGCGTCGAGCCCGCGGTTGACGTGCGCGTGCACGTACGCCTCGACGGCCGCGTGATGGGCGCCGGCGAGGTTCGCGGGGTGGGTGCCGGACCGCTCGGTGACCGGGGCCTGCGTCGGTCCGTAGACCTCGGCGCTCCCCGCGACGACGACGCGCGATCCCACGGCGCGGGCCGCGGCGAGCAGGTGCACGGGCAGCACCGGCGCTGCGTGGACGACGACCTCCGGCCGCTCCCGGGCGAGGAGGTCAGCCACCAGCTCCGAGCCCACGTCGAAGTGGTGGAACGAGAAGCCCTTGCGCCGCCGTACGGCAGCGATGTTCGAGAGGTGGCCGGTTGACAGGTCGTCGAGACCAGTGACGAGGTGGCCATCGGCGACCAGCCGGTCACACACGTGGCTGCCGAGGAACCCCGCAGCCCCCGTGACAAGGGCCTTCACTCGGCGCGGAACTCCACGTGGTCGATCTCGACGCGCACCTGCTGCAGGCGGAGCATCACGCGGTCGCGCAGCTCGAGAGGGGCCTGCTCGGCGCACGAGCGCGCGACAAGGGCCTTCACGGCCTGCTCGAGCCCGTACTTGCGCAGGCAGGGCGAGCACTCGTCGAGGTGGATGCGGATGTGGTCGTGGTCGTGGCTCTCGGCTTCGCCGTCGAGGTAGAGGTAGACCTTCTCCAGCACCTCGCTGCACGGGGTCTCGTGGGGTTCGCCGCAGCTCATGCCGCACCTCCTCCGTCGCCCGAGGCCTTCACCAGTCCGCGCTCGACGGCGTAGTCGGCGAGCAGGGTCCTGAGCCCGCGGCGGCCGCGGTGCAGGCGAGACATCACGGTGCCGATGGGCGTGCCCATGATCTCCGCGATCTCCTTGTAGGAGAAGCCCTCCACGTCGGCGAGGTAGACCGCCATCCGGAAGTCCTCGGGGAGAGCCTGCAGCGCCTCCTTCACGTCCGAGTCGGGCAGGTGGTCGAGCGCCTCCATCTCGGCGCTGCGCAGCCCGGTGGACGTGTGCGCCTCGGCTGCCGCGAGCTGCCAGTCCTCGATGTGGTCGGTCGGCGACTGCTGCGGCTGGCGCTGCTTCTTGCGGTAGGTGTTGATGAACGTGTTGGTGAGGATCCGGTAGAGCCAGGCCTTGAGGTTGGTGCCCTCCTCGAACTGGTGGAACGCCGCGAACGCCTTCACGAACGTCTCCTGCACGAGGTCCTCGGCATCAGCCGGGTTGCGCGTCATCCGCAGCGCCGCGGAGTACAGCTGGTCGAGGAAGGGCAGGGCGTCGCGCTCGAAGCGCGCCGCTCTCTGCTCGCTGGTCTCCTCAGACACGCCGACCTCCTCAGGGAGGACTGACGTTACCGGGTCGTACGGGAGGAGGGTCGGCACCGGTGCCTGCGCGGGCCACGCAGCGTACGTCGGGGCGTCGACGCCTCGCGCGCTGCCGGTCATGTGCGGGTCCTCCAGGGGTGGTGTGTCGATCGTCTCAACACCGCGCCGCGCGCGCAGCATTCCTGCGGCACGCACGTACGCTGAGGCCATGCCGACCAGTGGGGGCCCCGCCGCCGGGCACCACAACGCGGTCGAGCAGTACCTCGAGACGATCCTGGAGCTCGAGGAGTCCGGCATCCTGCCCCTGCGGGCGCGGCTCGTCGAGCGGCTCGGGGTCACCGCGCCCGCCGTCAGCGAGACCGTCAAGCGCCTGGAACGGGAAGGCTACGTCACCCTCGACGCCGACCGGGTGCTGCACCTGACGGCACCGGGCCGCGACTACGCGACCGCGGTCCTGCGCCGCCACCGGCTCGCCGAGCTGCTGCTCGTGGACGTCCTCAAGGTGCCCTGGTCCCAGGTGCACGAGGAGGCGTGCCGGCTCGAGCACGCCATCAGCGACAACCTCGAGGCACACCTCGTGAAGCTGCTCGGCGACCCGGGGATGTGCCCGCACGGCAACCCGATCCCCGGCTCCGCAAACGTCGTCGACCACGGGCCGCTGCGCGCGCTGGGAGCCGTGCCCGCAGGTCAGCCGTGCGTGGTGCGGCGCATCGACGAGCACCTCCAGACCCAGCTGGAGCACATGCGCCAGCTCGAGGACGGCAGGTTGCTGCCGGGCCAGCGGGTGACGGTCACCCAGACCGATGAGGACGGCGTTGTCGTCGACGTCGACGGCATCGCCGTGGTCCTCGACAGCGAGACCGCCCGCGAGGTCTACGTCTCCGCCTGACCGCCCGACCAGAGTCAGGCTGAATGTGCGGTCACATTCCGGCCGCTACCGTCGTACAGGCGGAATGTGCGGTCACATTCCGGCGGCACCTAGGCCGTGGTGAAGCGGGCGATCGACGTGCGGAGCTCGGTCGCCAGGGCGGTGAGCTGCTGAGCGGCGGCCGCCGACTGCTTGGAGCCGGCGGCGTACTGCTGCGAGACCTGCGAGACCTGCCCCATCGCCGCCACGACCTGGTCGGAGGCGCTGCGCTGCTGCTGGGTGGCGATGGAGATCTCCTTCGCCGCTGCCGTGGTCTCGTCCACGACGCTGGTGATGCGCGACAGCGACGCGACCGCGCCACGGGCGAGCTGCACGCCGAGCTTGGCCTCCTGCGAGCTCTGCGCCGTCGCCTCGATCGCCCGGCTGGTGCCGTGCTGGATCGCGTCGACGATCTGCTGGATCTGGCTGGTCGACTCCTGGGCACGCTCGGCGAGCTTGCGCACCTCCGACGCGACGACGGCGAAGCCGCGGCCGTGCTCGCCGGCGCGGGCTGCTTCGATCGCGGCGTTCAGGGCGAGCAGGTTCGTCTGGTCGGACAGGTCGTCGATGACCGACAGGATCCGCCCGATCTCCTGGCTCTGCTCGCCGAGCTGCACCGACTGCGCGGCGATGTCCTCGACCCGGGTCGCGATCGCCTCGATCTGGCTGACGGAGTCCTCGACGGCCTTGCTGCCCTCGAGCACGTAGAGCATGGTCTCCTCGGCTGCCCCGGCCACTGCCTCAGCGGTCTGCGCGATGCTCGCGGCGGTGGCCGCCAGCTCCGCGACCGTCGCGCTGGTCTCGGAGACGGCTGAGGACTGCTGCGTGGCACCGGCTGCGGTCTGCTCGGCACTGGCGAGCAGCTCGGTCGCGCTGGCGGCGATCTGCTCGCCGCCGCCGCGCACGTGGTCCACGAGCTGCCGGAGGCTGCCCACGGTGTCCCCGAGCGAGCCGGACAGCAGGCTCAGCGGCGCGGCGTACGAGACGTCCTTGGACACCTCGACGTCCGGGGTGCGGGTGAGGTCGCCCTTGGCGGTGGCCAGCAGCTGCGTGGACAGCTCCTCGATGCAGTGCTGCAGGCCGGCCCGGTCAGCCTGGGCCTCGTCCCGGACCCGCTCGAGCGAGCGCGTCACCTGGTTCAGCAGCGCAGGGATGGCGAGGAAGAAGGGCGTGGCGAGCACGAGCCACGGCACGGAGTGGCTGTCGAGCTCGTGAGCCTTGGCGGTCGACAGGACGAGTCCCGCGACGCAGGCCAGCGACAGCAGGAACGACCCGATCCGCGGCAGACGCACGCCCCCGACGCAGAGCGCAGGGATGTACAGGATCCAGAAGGGTCCGCGGACACCCCCGGCGTAGCTGGCGAAGCCACCAGCGCTGGAGCTGCTCAGCAGGAGCAGGAACCACATGATCGTGGGGGCGTTGTTCGCGGCGAAGCCCTCGCCCTGGCGCAGCCGCGGCATCAGGGTCAGGCCGACGGCGGCGAGCAGGCCCTCGGTCGTGTAGAGCGCGATCATGTCGGTGGGCACGTGGTAGCCGGTGGGGTCCGTGCGGAGCACGAGCGCCATGGCGCACGCCAGCAGGGTCCCGAGCGCCG
Organism: Mycobacteriales bacterium; assembly: GCA_035526225.1. Lineage (GTDB taxonomy): Bacteria > Actinomycetota > Actinomycetes > Mycobacteriales > SCTD01 > RYN-111. The sequence goes on along the minus strand of DATLCV010000126.1, from coordinate 10,370 downwards.
CGCCCACAGCGGCGCGAACGGCAGTGCCGGATGACTCGTTCAACGCGATCCCCTGGGGTGCCGTGGCTGGTGGCGGCAGTGCTTCCTGGTGAGTCGCATCGGCGCGAAGGCCACACAGGTGTAGCCCGAATGTGACCTATGTCCTGAACTGCTCCAGCCAGGCGCGGACCGCGTCATGCACCTGCGGCCCGGCCGGCAGGCCGCCTTTGGCGACACGGAAGCCGTGATCGGCCCCGGGCACGACCGTGGCACCGGGCGGCACCCCGAACGCGTCACGGTCGCCCTGCACCACCAGCACGGGCACGCGTACGGCGGTCAGCTCCTGCAACCGGCTCCGCTCCGGGCGCCCGGGTGGGTGCACGGGGAAGGCGAGGCACAGCACGGCGTCGGCACCCACCTCGGTGGCCGTGCGGCAGGCAACGCGCGCGCCCGCGCTGCGGCCGCCGACGACCAGCGGAGCCCCGCCAAGGACAGCGATCACATCACTCCACGCCTGGTCGAGCCGTGCCGGCGCCTCGGCGACCTTCTTGCCCCTCACCCGCCAGGGCTGCTCGACGAGCGCCACGCGCATGCCGGCGTCGAGGGCCGCGTCAGCGGCCGCTCGCAGGTCCAGGGCATCGACCCCGCCACCTGCCCCGTGGCCCAGCACCAGCAGGCCCGCGCCCGCACCGAGGTGGTGGATCCGCGCCGTACCGACCCGGGTCTGGACCTCCTGCGCGGTCACCGGGCCGGTCAGCCCTCGCGCTCCTCGAGCCGCTGCTGGTCCTCCAAGCAGCGCGCCGCCTCGGGGCGGAACAGCAGCCGCTCCTCCACGATCGGCGTGCCGCAGTCGACGCAGATGCCGAAGGTGCCGGCGTCCAGCCGGGCGAGGGCGGCGAGCGCCTCCTCGCGACGCGCTTCAGCGGCCTCCGCCAGCGCCTCCTCGCGGTCGGCCTCGGTGATCTCGGAGGAGACGTCGGCCTCCTCCATGTCGACGTCCTCGTCCTCGCGCGCGAAGGCGACGATCGCGGCGTCGCTCTCCCGCACCACTTGCTCGAGCTCTGCCCGGACTGCCGTGAGATCCATCGGCCCAGCATAGGTTCTGGGCGTGCGAGCGACGCGGGTGCTGGTGGCATCCCTGCTGCTGCTGCCCGGCACCGCTGCGGCCGACCAGGTGGAGCTGCCCACCTCCGACGCAGCGCAGCTCGCGGCCACGGCGATCCTCAGGCAGCTGCCCAACTTCCGGCCCGACCGGTTGCTGCCCTCCGACGTGCCAGGACCTGTCACCAACGACGAGGTCGTGCGCGTGGGCGTGGGCGGCGACGGCACCGTACGGCGGGTGGTGCTCGAGCAGCGGCTCCGCCTGCAGGGCACCGGCGACTACGCCGTGCGCGAACGCGGCCCTGCGCGCGAGGCGACCTCCCTCAGCGACGACCCGGCTCCGGTCACGCGACGCGGCGCGGTGGTGTGGCAGGGCTTCTCACCGGGCTTCCGCGACCTCGCGGCGCGCCTGCTGCTCGACCCCCAGATCGAGGCGGTGCACCTGCCGCTCGGGGTCACGGTGTCCTTCAGCTCCGGCGGCACCCGCCGCCCGCTGGAGCCGGGAGGGCGTGTGCCCGGCCCCGGCACGATCACCCTGAGCGTCAAGAACCTCACCGAGCAGCCCGCCGTGCTGCCCACCGGCAGTGACGTGAGCGCCTCGGCCGTGGCCGGGTCGCTTGACCAGGCCCTCCGTGCCGCCCGCAGGCCATCAGCTGCACGTCTGGCCAGCACGGATGCCGGGCTGCCGAAGACGCTCGAGGTCCAGGGCGCCGCTCAGGTGCAGGCCACCCAGGCCGTGCCGTTCCGCCTCACCGGCACGATCCGGCTGCTCGGCACCACTGGTGCCGTCTCAGGGCCCGCGACGGAGCCACTGACCGACGGTGCGGGCTTCGCGGGCGTGCTGGGAGGCGTCGACGGCGCCCCGGAGGTGACGTTCTCGGTGCGGGTCGACGGGCCGGGCACGCTGGCCCTCGACCTCACGGCCGTGGCCGCGCTCGACGCCAGGGCGCTCGCCCCGCCGCGCGGGCTGTCTTCCTGGAGGGCGTGGGCCCGCTCCTCCCCGCCGCAGGGCGAGCGCAAGGCCGCGCTCGACCTGCTGGTGCAGGTCGCCGCGACCGGGGCACGAGCCTCGTCGTACTCGCCCTACCTCGGTGCCGACCTGCTGGGATCGGGGTCGACCAGCTTCTCCTACGCCTTCGCGCCCGCAGAGCGGGCAGCCACCGGCAGGCCGCACCTGGAGCCGCGGTGGGGTGCGATCTCCCTGGCGGCGCTGGCGCTGCTGCTGGTGCTCACCAACGCCGGCCTGATCTGGCGACGCCTGTAAATCAGAGCGGCTCGACGAGGTGCGGGCCATCGTTGCGGACGTTGCCCACGTCCGGCGCGACCGGCCACGCGTCGAGCACGCCGGGCGTCCCGGGCACGAGCAGGGCATCGGGGTCGGGCACGTCGGGGTCGAGCCAGACCGGCCACAGCTCTTGCGGCACGAGCAGCGGGGTCCGGTCGTGGATCTCACCGAGCTCGTCCGGTGCGCTTGTCGTCAGCACCGTGCACGTCGACAACCACGTGCCGTCAGGTCGCTTCCAGTGCTCGAACAGGCCCGCCATCGCGAGCGGGTCACCGCTGCTCGAGGTGAGGTAGTACGGCTGCTTGCCCGTGCCCTCCGGCTTCCACTCGTAGTAGCCGTCGGCCGGCAGCAGGCAGCGCCGCTTGGCGTAGGCGGAGCGGAACGCGTTCGTCGTGGCCACCGTCTCCCGACGGGCGTTGATGAAGCGGGCCCCGACCTTCGGGTCCTTGGCCCAGGAGGGCACGAGGCCCCAGTGCAGCACTCGCAGCTGCCGCGTCTCGCGTTGCACCACGGCGTACACGGGGTCGGTCGGAGCGACGTTCCACGACGCCGGCAGCACCTCCTCGGGCGGCTCCTGCACCTCGAAGTACCCCACGAGGTCGTCGGGCTTGCGCGAGGAGGCGTAGCGACCGCACATCGCTACTGGGGCACTTCGGGGAGGTTCGTCGAGAGCTTGTCGTCGCGGTTGGGGTGGAACCGCATGTCGGTGAAGGTCGCGAAGTACATGTCGTCGGGGCTGACACCCTCCCGGTCGTCGGGGCCGAAGCCGCGCTCGTCACCGTTCGCGCCGGTGATCGTCACGCGCAGCAGCGCGTCGTACACCTCCTTGCGGTCGGTGCTGCCCGCGCGGTCGAGCGCTGCCTTCACCAGGTTGACGGCGTCGAAGGAGTACATCGACCAGTCCGGCGGCATGATCACGTCCTTGCCGTCCACCTCGACCCCGACCTCCTCGGGACCGAACACCGACTCGAAGGCCTTGCGGTAGGCCGCGAAGGGCGCGCCACCGACCTCGCTGGTGATGCGGAAGGACACGAAGACCAGGCCGTCGACCCACTCGGGGTGGTCGGCGAGCCGCTGGCGCACCAGCGGGTCCTCGCCCGTCGGCCCGGTCACGACCTTCACGTCCCAACCCGTGCTCCGCACCGCCCGCAGGACCGAGGCGACCGTCGCGGCGCGGGCCCACACGACGAGGACTCGCGCGCCGCTGCGGCGCGCGGCAAGCACCTGTGCGCTCACGTCGGCCGCACCCTCGGGCACCGCCTGGTCGGACACGACGCGCACCTGGTCGTGCAGCAGGTCCGCCTTGACGTTCGCTGCGCCCTCACGGCCGTAGGCGGAGTCGTCCGACAGCAGAGCGAACGGCTTGCCGGGCTGGGTGTCGGCGAGGTAGTCCGCGAGCCGGCGGCACATGGCCTCGTTCGCAGGCGCGAGCCGGAACAGCGTGGGGTGGCGCTTGGCGTCGATGAACGAGGCACCGCCCTCGAAGGCCACGAACACCGGCAGCTTCACCGGGTCGGTGATCGCGGCGATCGCCTCCGCGCCCACGCCGTCGGTGATGAGCGCGACCGCGCCCTCGGCCACGGCCTTGCGGGCGTTGGCTGCCGCGGTCTGCGCCGACCCGCCGTTGTCGAGGACCTCGACCCGCACGGTCGTGCCCTTCCCGCCGGCCACCTGCTGCGCCGCGAGCTGGGCGCCGCGCTCGAGGAACGCGCCGATCCACGGCTGGGCCGTGAGCGGGGCGGACACGATCACCAGCGCCTGGTCGGAAGGGCCTGAGGGCTTCCCCCCGCTGCAGGCCGCGAGGGCCATGCACACGAGCGCCGCGACGACACCCCTCACGGCACGACCTCCGACTCGGCGAACCCCGCACCAAGGTAGGCGCGGTGCACGGCCGGGTCCGCCCGGACCTCCCGGACCGGTCCGCTGGCGAGCACCCGGCCGAGGTCGAGCACCGTGACCCGGTCGGCGACCTCCCCGACAAGCCGCATGTCGTGCTCGACGAGCAGCACGGCAAGGCCGTTCCCGGCGAGCCGGCGCAGCAGGGCGGCCAAGCGCGATCGCTCCTGAGCGGTCATCCCGGCGGCGGGTTCGTCGACGAGCAGGACCCGAGGCCCCGTCGCCACGGCCCGCGCGAGCTGGAGCAGGCGCTGGTCACCGCCGGCCAGCCGCTCCGGGTCTGCGCCCACCAGGTGCGCAAGGCCCGTGCCGTGCAACGCCTCCCGAGCGGCGGTCTCCTCGGCGCGCGCACGGGTCGACGGGGTCGCGAGCAGGTGTCGCAGCACGGCCCACGGCATGGATCGCACCCGCGCACCCACGGCCGCCTGCCGGTCGGGCGAGGTGGTCGGCAGCAGCGCGGTGTGCTGCGCGGTGCGGACGACGCCGGCCAGGACGCGGTCGCGCACGCGCGCCGGCACGACCTCACCGGCGACCCGGACCTCACCGGCATCGAGGGAGCCCGACAGTGCCTTGAGCAGGGTGGACTTGCCGCTGCCGTTGGGGCCGATGAGCGCGTGCACCTCGCCGCCGTGCAGCGTGAGGGAGGCGTCGTCCAGGGCGATCAGCCCGTCGTACCGGACGGTGAGTCCGCTCGCCTCGAGCAGCACAGGCCGGGTGGTCGCGACCGAAGCTGCGGGGACAACGGGCGGCAGGCCGGGCGGTGGCCCGGCGCGGTGCAGCCGGCGGGCCAAGGGGCCCCGCAGGGCGATGACGCCGACGAGAAGCACCGCGGTGACGACCCCCCGTGAGCGCTCGACGTCGAGGCCGCCCGCGCGTGCCAGGGCATCGCCCACGGCGGGCAGCGCGGTGAGCACTGCGACACCGAGGACAGGGCCCCACCACCTGGCGGTGCCCCCGACCAGGACGGCGACGAACAGCTCGAGGGAGACCAGCGGGCTCACGTCGTCGGGGCTGACCAGCCCGAGCAGAACCGTGCTGCCCGCGCCCGACAGCGCGCAGAGCCCAGCCGTCACGGCGAGGACCGTACGGCGCCGGGCTGCGACAGGGACGCCGAGGGACTCCGCGATCTCCGGCCCCTCGCGCAGGGCGGCAAGGTCCAGGCCCCCCGGTCCTCGGCCGAGCCGCACGAGAGCCCCGAGCAGCAGCAGGCACAGCACCAGGGCGACAGCCACGTGCACGGCTGGGGTGAGCACGAGGTCCAGCCCCAAGGCCGGGGAGACGAGGTGGGCGGGGCTGGGAGTGGTGCGCCCGTCGCTGCCGCCGAAGCGGTCGGGGTAGGCCAGCAGGCAGCGCTGCACGAGCCACGCGAGGGCCCACGTGGCGAGCGCGAGGTACGGGCCCTCCAGCCGGGACGCCCCCAGCGCGACCAGCCAGCCGGCCGCGGACGCCAGCGCGACGCTCGCGAGGACGGCGAGCCCCAGCGGCACGCCCTCACCCCCGGGGCCGAGCAGCGCGGTGCCGTAGCCCCCGACGGCGAGGAAGGCACCCGCGCCGAGCACAGGCAGCCCGGCGTACGACACCGACAGCGCCAAGCCCGTGGCCGCCACCAGCAGCCACAGCACCTGCGCGACGTCGAGGGCGCTCATGCGCGCAGTCCCTGCGGGCGCACCGCGAGTACCACGACGAGCAGGGTCAGCGGTGCGACGTCCTGCAGCGTGGCACCCCCGGCCCACACGGCCACCGACTGCACGAGCCCGACCACCAGCCCGCCGAGCAGCGCGCCGCGGAGCGACCCGAGCCCGCCCAGCAGAGCAGCCGCGACGCCCTCGAGACCGAGCACCACGCCGTCGTCGACGGACACGGCGCGTCCAGGGGCGTCGAGCAGCCCGGCGACACCTGCAAGCAGCCCCGCGACGACGAACGCCACGAGCACCACCCGGCGCACGTCGACGCCGCAGAGCAGCGCCGCGTCGGGGTCGTCGGCCACCGCGCGCAGCGCGTGCCCGAGGCGCGACCGCTCGAGGTACTGCTCGGCGGCGAGACCGACGACCACACCCAGCGCCAGCACACCGAGAACCCGCACGGGCAGGGTGCTGCCCCCGGGCAGGTGAAGCAGCCCGTCGCCGGTGAGCGAGGCGAGCCGCAGCGGGTCGGGCACGGCGTACCCCTGCTGCGGGAGCAGCAGGCCGAGCACCGCCCGAAGCAGCAGACCGGCAGCGACCCCGCCGGCGACCCAGGCCAAGGCGTCACCCCGGCGCCCCCGGGCCTGGTCGGGCAGGGCGGGGCGTACGGCGAGCAGCCCGATCGCCGCGGCCAAACCCGCGCCGGCCACGAGCACGAGCGCGACGAGCGCCAGGCTGCGGGGCAGGTCGAGGGAGGTGGCGACCGGGGTGCGGCCGAGCAGCGCCAGCACCCCGACGAAGACCGACGCCACGACCACGTCACCGTGCGCGAGGTGCAGCACCCGGACGCTGCCGGCGACCAGGGTGAACCCGAGGGCGACCAGGCCCAGGACGGCTCCGGCCGACAGACCGGCGAGCACGACCTGGAGCAGCACCCCGACGTCCACGCCTGCCCCGGTCAGCCGAAGGGGAGGGGCTGTGAGCTCGGACCGCGTGAGGCCGTCGGCAGCAGGGGGCTGGTCCCGGTGGGCTGCGTCATCGTCACAGCCACGAGCCAGTCGGTGAGGCAGTCCGAGTGCGCCAGCATCTTGTAGACACCACGCAGGTTGCCGCGGCCGAAGGGCGCGTCCGCCTCGGCCGGCTCCGCGTCGCCCCGGCCCAGCGTGAACCCCGCCTTCTGGATCTCGCGCACGACGAACAGCACCGACTCCTGCAGCGAGTGCGCTGTGCTGAAGCGCACGATCGTCAAGCCCTCTGGCGTCCGGGTCGTCTTGTCGAAGGTCGCGTCCGGCGGCTGTGGCAGGTCCTTCGGCACCTCCTTCGGCCACGTGAACGCCGGCTTGTCCAGCTTCGGGCACGGCGAAGCCGTGGGGGCCGGCTGCAGGCTCGGTACGACGGCGGTGCCGCCGTCCTTCGAGCCGCTGCAGGCCGCCGTGAGCAGGAGCGTCACGAGGACGGGAGCGAGGCGCTTCATCGTGAGTCGAGGATAGGCCCGCGGAGCTGCCTGGAAGGATGGTCGGGTGAGCTCGCCCTGGTCCGCCCCGCACGCACCGGCTCGGCTGGACGCCGTCCTCGCGCTGCCGGGGTCGAAGTCGCAGACCAACCGGGTGCTCGTGCTGGCCGCCCTGGCGGGTGGACGCAGCGTCGTCCGGCGCCCGCTGCGCAGCCGCGACACCGAGCTCATGGCACAGGCCTTGCGCGTGCTCGGCGTCAGCGTCACCGACGACGGCGAGGACTGGGTCGTCGACGGGTGCGCCGGCCCGTTGACCCCCACGGACACGGCCGTCGACGTCGGCAACGCGGGCACGGTGGCCCGCTTCGTGCCGCCGCTCGCGGGACTCGCGACCTCCCCCCTGACCTTCGACGGGGACGCACGGGTGCGCGAGCGGCCGCTCGGACCGCTCCTCGCCGCGCTGCGCTCCCTCGGCATGCAGGTGTCTGGGGTGGACGGCCTGCCGGTCACGGTCTCCGGCACCGGCTCCGTCCGCGGTGGCGCCGTCACGGTCGACGCTGCCCAGAGCTCGCAGCTGGTCAGCGGTCTGCTGCTTGCCGGGCCGCGCTTCGACGAGGGCGTCACCGTGACCCACGCGGGCGGGCGGCTGCCGAGCGCCCCGCACGTCGCGATGACGGTCGACGCGCTGCGGGCATCCGGGGCCGTGGTCGAGGACGGCGTGCCCGGGACGTGGGTGGTCGCGCCCGGACCGCTCGTGCCACGCGACGCGGTCGTGGAGCCTGACCTGTCGACCGCCGCGGCCTACCTCGCCGCCCCCCTGCTCGCGGGCGGCTCGGTGACCGTGACCGACTGGCCCGCAGACACCCGGCAGCCTGGTGCGGTGCTGCCGGAGCTGCTGGAGGCGATGGGCGGACGGGTCAGCCGGACCGCCACGTCCGTGACCGTGTCGGCCGGTGACGGGTTGCACGGGATCGAGGCCGACCTCGGCGACGCCCCGGAGCTCACGATGGTTCTGACGGCGCTCGCCGCCCTGGCCGACTCCCCCTCCCGCTTCTCGGGGGTGGCGCACATCCGGCTGCAGGAGACCGACCGCCTCGCGGCCCTCGCCAAGGAGCTGACGCGCTGTGGCGGTGACGTCACCGAGCTCCCGGACGGGATCGAGGTCCGCCCGCGGCCGCTGACGGGCGCGGTGCTCTCGTCGTACGACGATCACCGCCTTGCCATGGCCTGGGCCGTCCTCGGGCTGGGCGTCCAGGGCATCGCGGTGGACGACATCGCCACGACGCGCAAGACCGTGCCCGACTTCGTCGGCTCCTGGCACCGGCTGCTCGGGAGCTGACGCCGATGCCGCGGGAGCTCGACGAGGACGACGTCCGCGTACGCCCGCCGCGCAGCACCCGGCCGCGCACGAAGTCGCGTCCCGAGCACCTCGGCGCGGCCGACGGCACTGTCGTCACGGTCGACCGGGGCCGGTACCGCGTGCGCGTCGACGACACCGTCGTCACCGCCGTGCGCGCCCGCGAGCTGGGACGACGCGCCGTCGTCGTCGGGGACCGGGTCGGGGTCGTCGGTGACCTCGCGGGCGGCCCCGACGCCCTCGCGCGGGTCGTCCGCGTCCACGAGCGGACCTCGTTGCTGCGCCGCACCCCCGACGACGCCGACCCCGTCGAGCGGGCGGTCGTCGCGAACGCCGAGGTGCTCGTCATCGTCATGTCGCTGGCCGACCCCGAGCCCAGGCCCCGCCTCGTCGACCGCTGCCTGGTGGCGGCGTACGACGGGGGGCTGGTGCCGCTGCTGTGCCTGACGAAGGCGGACCTCGCCACTGCCGACGAGATGCGGGCGCTCTACGAGCCGCTCGGCCTGGAGATCCTCGTGACCTCCCGGGAGGGGGGTGTCGAGCAGCTGCGTGTACGGCTGCAAGGCAGGACCTCGGTGCTGTTCGGCCAGTCCGGCGTGGGCAAGTCGACACTGGTCAACCAGCTCGTGCCCGACGCCAAGCGGGCGGTCGGTGAGGTCACCGGTGTGGGCAAGGGCCGGCACACGACGTCCGCGGCACTGGCCCTCCCGCTGCCCGGTGGCGGCACGGTCATCGACACCCCCGGCGTCCGCTCGTTCGGCCTCGGCGCCGTGGCTGTCGAGCGGGTCCTGGCGGCGTTCCCGGACCTCGCCGCCGGCGCCGAGGAGTGCCCGGTCGGCTGCGACCACCTGGGCAGCTCCTGCCGGCTCGACGCATGGGTCGCGACGGAGGGGGAGAGCCTGGACCGGCTCGCCTCGCTGCGTCAGCTGCTGCGCTCCCGCGAGGGCGGCGACGCCGAGCAGCCGATCTCGTGACCACTAGCGTGGACGGCGTGGAGCACGTCCGCGCCTTCCGCCCGTCCCGTCGCCGGGGTGCGCCGTGACGCTCTCCTACCCCGAGGTCGGCGCGACAGCGGGTGATCTCCCGCTGGGCTACCAGCACCTGTACGCGGCCCGCGAGGTCGGAACCGGCCGCGACCTGTTCGAGCGCTGCGCTGAGACGGTCATGACCTGGGGCGTGCAGCGCGGTGCGGGGCTGCTCGTCGTGCCGGGCACGCGCGTGACCGAGGGAGCCGAGAACCGCATCGGGCTGCGGCTCGGGCCGCTACGGACCTGGGCCCCCTGTCGTGTCGTCTACGTCGTCGACGAGCTGGACCGTCGGGGGTTCGCGTACGGCACCCTGACCGGCCATCCTGAGCGCGGCGAGGAGAGCTTCGTGGTGTCGATCGACGAGCAGGACGTGGTGCTGTTCGAGGTCACCGCTTTCTCACGGCCCGACCGGTGGTTCGCCCGCCTCGGCGGGCCCGTCACGCGCCTGGTGCAGCGTCACGTGACGTGGCGCTACCTCGAGGCGGTCCACCCGGCCCACGGGCCGTGAGCCGTCAGTCGGCGAGAGCGATGACCTGGTCGATGGCCTCCTTGCGCCCCGCCAGCTCGCGCTTCTCGGCGTCCACGAGCTCGGCGGTGTCCTCGTCGGCCTTCATGAGGGCATCGAGGTCGAGCCCGGCCATGTCGAGCA